>JANNDW010000299.1:0-1666 GCA_031378125.1 Methylibium sp.
CCTCGCATCGCACCGCGAGCGAGCGCGCCGCATGGGCCGCCGCAATGCCCGCATTGCCGCCGGATGCAATCACGACACCCGCCGCAGGCAGCTGCGCACTGCGCAAGCGGTTGAACATGCCACGCGCCTTGAAGCTGCCCGAGATCTGCAGGTGCTCCAACTTGAGCCACACCTCCGCCACCGCCACACCCAGCGCCTTGCCGGGCAGGCGCCACAGCGGCGTGTGCCGAACATCGTGGCGGATGCGTACAGCAGCCGCCACGATGTCGGCGCGGGTGATGAGTGCCGTCGAAACTGGGTCAGGCGAAGTCATCGCAGCATGCTACCTGCGGGTAAGACCCCTGGCCGGTTCAGTCCTCTTTGATCACATACCTGCTCGCAGCGGGTCGTTCTTCCGGGGGCTTGAGGTGATGCGAGAGGTGACCGCATCGTCGAAACAGGGCTATGGAGCATGACGCGAATGCATCCTTTGGCCGGCACGGCTCTGCGCATACGCATGGAGATCAGCAGGTGCCAACGGCGTGGCGGTTTTACGGCACTAGCGCGGGCTTAAGTGCGACGGAATTGATTCCCGCTTTCGGCCATGAAGCGACATTCGCGCCCGGTCAGACCGGTCGTTCGGACACAGCCGTCGACGGGTCGCGTGCCACCCACCGTGCCACCGGCACCCGGTGTGTCAACCCGCCGCCGCCTTCACGGCGCTGGGCGGTGAGCGTGTCCGCTTGGCTTGCCTCCATCAAGCCACGAAGCGAATGGCCGCAGTCTTGACTCGAGACCGACACAACGGTAAAGTTGTGTCGTGATTCCTCCGCACGAGCCGTCGACCGGAAACCTGCCACCCGGCGAGCATCTGGCCACCTGGGCCAACGTCGTCGAGCGGTTCGGTGCAACGCCATGGCGCAGGCAGTTGCTGGAGGGCTTGGCACATGCTTTGCGCGATCTGCGTGCCGTCGGCTGCAAACGCGCCTACATCGACGGCAGCTTCATCACGACCAAGGAGCATCCTGGTGACTTCGATGCGTGTTGGGACCTGGATGGCGTCGACTTCGACGTCATCGATGAAGTGCTGTTGACGTTCGACGCGGGACGTCGCGCGCAGAAGGCCAAGTACCGCGGCGAGCTGTTTCCTGCTGACGCGGCTGCCGATCCGCTGGGCACGCTGTTTCGCGACTTCTTCCAGCGCGATCGCAACGGCAACCCCAAAGGAATCGTCGTCATTGAGCTGGAGGATTTCAAATGATCACCAACGAACGGCAGTACCAGATCAGCAAAGCACAGGTCGTCAAGTTCCGCGCGGCCATCGAAGCGCCAGACACCAACACGCGCACGCTGCACCCGCGTGCGCTGAAGGCGTTGCGTGAGGCGGCCCAGAGCCAGCTCGATGACCTCGAAGCGGAGGTGGCCGACTACGAGCGACTGCGCGACGGGCAACTGACAGCCATCACTGCGGAGTCTATCGCCGACCTCGCACCCGCACTGATCAAGGCCCGCATCATGCGCAACTGGACGCAGAAGGAGTTGGCTGACAAGTTGGCGGTGGCCGAGCAGCAAGTCCAACGATACGAAGCCACGCAGTACAAGGGTGTGTCGGTTGAGCGCCTGCAGGCGGTGGCCGATGCGCTGAAGCTGCGTGTGCGCGAGGTGATCACGTTCGAGCCGCTGTAGA
>JANNDW010000151.1:0-2820 GCA_031378125.1 Methylibium sp.
AGCAGTTGTTCCCGGGCCAGGGTGATCGGCTGGCGCAGCTTTGGCGCGACAAGCAGATCGACTACACGCGCCTGCTCACTCTGAGCGGTCGCTACAAACCGTTTTGGGACATCACGCGCGACGGCTTGCGCTTTGCCGCGGCGCGCCTGGGGCTGGCGCTCACGTCGGCAGCCGAGGAGCGGTTGATGAACCAGTACCGCCACCTCAGCGCCTTCCCCGAGAACCATGCGGTGCTGGCCGAATTGCAGCGCCGCGGCATCACCACGGGCATCCTCTCGAACGGCGATCCGCAAATGCTCGCGGTGGCAGTGAAGAGCGCCGGTATCGCCGGGATGCTGACGCACCTCCTCTCTGTGCACCCGGTGCAGCGCTTCAAGACCGACCCGGCCGCCTATGCGCTGGGGCCGCAGGCGCTGAAGATGCCAGCGCACGACATCCTGTTCGTCTCCAGCAACGGCTGGGACGCGATCGGCGCCACCTGGTTCGGCTACACCACGCTGTGGGTCAACCGCGGTGGCCTGCCGCTTGAGCAACTCGACACCCCGCCCACGCGCATCGGCAGCAGCCTGCGCGATGTGCTCGATTTCTTCCCCGCCCCCGCCCCTGCCGCTTGACCGCGTTTCACGGATCAGACCATGACGACCTACACCCCCCGCCACCGCCTGCAGGTGACCGACACCCTGGCCCGCTTCATCGACGAAGAGGTGCTGCCCGGCATTGGCGTTGTGCCGGCCGTGTTCTGGGCCGGCTTTGACGCCCTCGCGCACGATCTGACGCCGAAGAACCGCGACCTGCTCGCCGAGCGCGCCCGCCTGCAGCTTGAGCTGGACGCCTGGCACACGGCCCACCCTGGCCCGATCAGCGACATGCCCGCCTACCGCGCTTTCCTCAAGCGCATCGGCTACCTCGCCCCGCCCACCGGCCCGGCGCAGTGCGACACCGCCAACGTGGACGACGAGGTCGCCACGTTGGCCGGGCCGCAACTGGTGGTGCCTATCCTCAACGCGAGGTATGCCCTCAACGCAGCGAACGCGCGCTTTGGCTCGCTGTACGACGCGCTCTACGGCACTGACGTGATCCCCGAGAGCGGGGGCGCCGAGAAGGGCAGCGGCTTCAACCCGGTGCGCGGCCAGAAGGTGATCGACTTCGCGCGCGGTGTGCTCGACCAGGCCGCCGCGCTGGCCATCGGCTCGCACCGCGACGCCACGGGCTACTGCGTCGCAGGCGGCCGGCTCGCGGTGTCATTGAAGGACGGCACGGTCACCGGCTTGGCCGATCCAGCAGGCTTCGTCGGCCACCAGGGCGACGCCGCAGCGCCGTCGTCGGTACTGCTGCGCCACCACGGCCTGCACCTGGACATCCGGATCGACCGTGCGCACCTGATCGGCAAGAACGACGCTGCGGGTGTCGCCGACCTCGTGCTCGAGGCCGCCCTGTCGACGATCCTGGACCTCGAGGACTCGGTAGCCGTCGTCGACGGCGACGACAAGGTGCTCGCCTACCGCAACTGGCTGGGCATCCTGCGCGGCACGCTGACCGAGCAAGTCGCCAAGGGCGGCAAGGCCTTCATGCGCCACCTCGAGTCCGACCGCGCCTACACCGGCGCCGATGGCCGGCCCGTCACCTTGCACGGCCGCTCGCTGCTGTTCGTGCGCAACGTCGGCCACCTGATGACCAACCCGGCGATCCTGCTCGGCGACGGCAGCGAGATCCCGGAAGGCATCCTCGATGCAGTCATCACGACCACCATCGCGCTGCACGACCTCAAGCGCCTGGGCACGCCGGGGCTGCACAACACGCGCGCCGGCAGCGTCTACATCGTCAAGCCGAAGATGCACGGCCCCGCCGAGGTGGCGTTCGCGGTCGAACTCTTCAGCCGCACGGAGGCTCTGCTGGGGCTGCCGGAGAACACCGTCAAGCTCGGCATCATGGACGAGGAGCGGCGCACCAGCGTCAACCTGAAGGCCTGCATCGAGGCTGCACGGCACCGTGTGGCCTTCGTCAACACCGGCTTCCTCGACCGCACCGGTGACGAGATCCACACGGCCATGCACGCCGGGCCGATGGTGCGCAAGCCACGCATGAAGATGGCCAACTGGCTGCGGGCCTACGAGTTCAACAACGTGCAGATCGGCCTGGCCTGCGGGCTGCGCGGCCGCGCCCAGATCGGCAAAGGCATGTGGGCCATGCCCGACCTGATGGCCGACATGATGAAGGAGAAGATCGCGCATCCGCAAGCGGGCGCCAACACCGCCTGGGTGCCGAGCCCGACCGCTGCGATCCTGCATGCGCTGCACTACCACCAGGTCGACGTCGCGGCGCTGCAAGCGAAGATGGACGAGTTCGCACACAGCGGCCAGGCCGAGCTGGTGGAAGAGCGGCTGCTGGACGCGATCCTGCAGGTCCCGGTCGCGCTGGTGCCGTTCTGGACGCCGGCCGAAGTGCAGCACGAACTCGACAACAACGTGCAGGGCATCCTGGGCTACGTTGTGCGCTGGATCGACCAGGGCGTGGGCTGCTCCAAGGTGCCCGACATCCACAACGTCGGCCTGATGGAAGATCGCGCGACGCTGCGCATCTCGTCGCAGCACATCGCCAACTGGTTGCTCCACGGCATCGTCACCGAAGACCAGGTGCGCGCAACCTTCGAGCGCATGGCCGCCGTGGTCGATCGGCAGAACGCCGCGGATCCGCAATACCAGCCCATGGCCGGGCACTTCGCGAGCTCAGCGGCCTACCAGGCGGCGTGCGAGCTGGTCTTCAAGGGCCGCCAACAGCCCAGCGGCTACACCGAGCCGCTGCTGCACGCGTGGCGGCTGC
>JANNDW010000161.1:0-21841 GCA_031378125.1 Methylibium sp.
GCGATCGGGCGTGAGCGTGCGGTCCTGCGGCGGCCGCTGCGAGTCGCGCTCGATCAAGGTCGCCAGCGTGGTCTTGTGGGCCAGCTCGCTGATGATCACGATGCGCGCCTCGAAACCCGTTCCCACCTCGAACACCTTGTCGACCTTCACGACCGACGGGTCGGTCACCGTCTGGCGGGCCTGGCTCACCTGCAAGAACAGCTCGCGCAGGCGGTGCAGCGGGGTGTTGGTGAGCACCTTGATCACCACGTCGTTGCTGTTTTCGTCCAGGCCGCGGCACACGATGGAAAAGTCGCCGCGTTCCAGCGTCACCAGCGGCCGGTAGTTCACGCCCTCGGGGCTGCGACTGATCAGCTCGCGCACCATTGCCAGTTCGCGTTCTTCGCCCTGCCCCAAGCGCAGCATCGCTTCGGTGATGCGGCGGCAGGCCTGCAACACCCGGGCTTCACGCTCCGGGCCCTCTTCATGATCTTCCAGCGATGCGGTGGCCGGCTCCTGCACCGCCTGCAGTTCGGCCAGCTCGCTCCAGTTCCAGCCGCAGGGGCGCAATTGCACCCAATGCACACTGGCCAGGCGGCCGCTTTTGAGCGCGGCGCGCAGCGCCTTCAGTTCACGCCGGCACCAGGGCGACACCAGATAGTCGGGGCTGGCCAGCACCAGTCCCGCGCCGGCCTGCTTCAGCTGGCCCAGCAGCACGTCTTCCCAGGTCGAGCCTGCCGGGATGTCTTCGTCGGTCCAGACACGGCAGCGGTCCATCAGCGTGCCGCGCAAGTGTTTTTGGAAGACCTGCATCCATGGCTGGTCCAGGTGCGAGTAGCTGATGAACAGTGAACTCCCCATGCCGACACCCCTGATGAGAAACAAGCGCCGGGCCGCCCCAAGTGTTTCTCACCCCCTCGGGGGGTGGACGACGTATGTCGTCGGCCTGGCGGCGCTCTCTGTGAGCAGGAATGTGCGACGAACTCGCCGCGCAAGCAAGCCCATCCCGATCCTCACCCCCAGCGGTCAACTGAGGTTTCAGGGATCACTCACATGAACGGCGCCGTTGCCACACCACGGCGCCCGCCGCGGCGGCGAGCACGGCCGTCGCCAGCATGATCCAGAAAACCGGCGTGGCCACCCAGGCGATGCCGGGCTCGACCTTGATCTCGGTCACCATGGTCAGCAGCGCCCCTGCGGGCAGGTTGAAACTCTGGTTGAACAAGGGATTGAACCCCGTGAACGACACCACCGGCTGCACCGTGACCGGTGCAAACGGCGGGTCGGTGATGGAGCCGGCCTGCGGGTTGCCCTGAAAGAACACCAGCGTCGTGCCGGTCAGGTTCAGCCCCGTCAGGTCCGGCACCTCCAGGCTCGCCTGGGTGGGCTTGAAGCCCAGGCCCGCCAACGAGATCGACACACTGCCGCTGGTCTTGTTGTGGACGTCGAGCTTTTCCGAAATGCGAGAGGCGCCACTGCCTGTTGTGCCGCCGTCGACCGTGTAGACCACGCCCCCGGTCACCGTGCCCGCCGTCGCGCCGGTGCCAAAGCCCAACAGCGGTCCCTGGCCATGGATCTGGTTCGCCGCGACATGAGCCCCGGAATGGCTGTGGCCGATGTCGAGAAAGGTCGACGGGCCCGATGGATAGATCAGGATGCGCCGCCCGTCCACCGTCCATTCGAGCGTGCGCGGAAGCTGCAACGGGTCGCTCGGGCTGTTGATGTTCGCAATCGGTTCATCGATGCTGAACTTGACGCTCGAGTTGTCGTCGGTGATGGTCACGAAAGCAGCGTGTGCCGCCAATGGGCTCAAAAGCAAAGCCAGGGCGATGGAAAATAGGCGTCTCATGGGCACCTCCTTGGGTCGAAGTGATTGGCGGCATCGAACGAAGGCAATTCGGCGTCTGTGCGAATCCGGCCTGCGCCGATCTTGCCACCTGAACGGGGCCAGTGAGAAGTCGATGAAGAACTCGCCGGCGCTGTAGAACTGGAGCAACGCGCCGTACTCGTCAACAGTGCGGTGGCGCACCGCAGGCCGCGCGACGGGCCTACAGGTGCCGTACCAGCGGAAGCACCTCCGGGGGCGGGCTGCCGCCGCTGACGACGATCCATCCGACCCAGGGGCAAGGGCCGAAATGCACCCAGACGAGGCCGTCGCGTGATGTGGCTTCCCGCGTGGCCGTCGCTGTCGCTGTCGGTGTCGCCGTCCAGCCGCGTGCTTCCGAGGGCAGCAACGCCGCGCCGCGAGCCTCCAGCCGCAACACGCCGGTGGCTCGCAAACGCCGAGCTTCGGCTTGACAAGCGGGGTAGGAAGATTCGTCGCCGAACAGGGTTCGAGTCGGGAGGCTGGGCGTTGTGGCAGGTGCATCGGGGATCTCGACCGCCCAAAGCGACCGCTTCACGCCTGCGAGGTCGGCCTCGTCGGTGATGCCTTCGTGGCGCAGGAATTCCGCCCATGCGCCCGTGGGTGTGTCGGCGAAGTAGTTGGCCGGGCCTTCGCCGCCCGCGTGCCAGCGGGCTGCAGGCTGCGCGGCAGACTGCCACAGGAATGGAAACCTGGGGTCGCAGTGGCGGAATCCGATCCGCACTGTGGCTGCCTTACACCGCCAGTGGCTGAGCGCCGCTCAATACAGCGGCAAGGGCGCGTACCTGGGTGGCCGTTTCGCCGTCGGCATCCCATTCCCGTCCAAGGGCGGTGCGCGGGCTCCGGCCTGCCAGCTGGGCGCGGGGGCGATCGAACCAGCGTTTGATGCCCATGTCGTTGTAGGCGCCAGCCAGATCGCTGACGACCATGGCCAGCCAATGAAGCCGCGCAATGATCGCGCCCGGCGTGTCCCGTTCGCCACCGGCGTAGCGGCGCAAGGAGGAGGGGCTGAGCGCAAGCAGCTCAGCCAGCCAGTCGTCGCCGAATACGCCGCGCATCGCCGGCCACTCGGCCGATGGCGCCGGTGACGACTCCAGCGCCTGTGCCACCTGGTCGAGGCGATCTTCCATGGCTCGGGTCGTTGCTTCGTCCCAGCGAGCCGGCCCGTCCTTCATCAACGGTGACAGGCCCACTCCGGCGGCACCCGCGATGCCATGCCGTTGCAGGTCGCGGACCAGTCGACGGATGGACGCTGGATCAAGGCGGGTGATCGCGGGGCCCCGCAACAGGCCCATCGCGGCGGAGCGGTTGAACAGGCCGACGAGCCGGTGCGCCAAATCTGGATGCAATGCAAAACCCGAGTCGGGAGCGAAATGGACATTTGTCATGTTCCAATCTTACTCCGCGCTTCGGCGATTTGCGCCCAACGTTCGCCGCTCCTCGCGGCCACTGCACGGCACCGGGTCGGCCGACTCGCGCAGGGGTGGCCCGCCAATGCATGCTGCCAATGCATGCTTGCCCGGCCTTTGCCCATGTGCGACGATCGTTCGATGCCCACAACGCCCATCCTCCCGCCCGGCTACTTCACCGCGCCGGTGTCGCAGACCGACCCCGCGATCGCCGAGGCCATTGCGAACGAATCCAGGCGCCAGCAAGACGTGATCGAGTTGATCGCCTCCGAGAACATCGTCAGCCGCGCCGTGCTCGATGTGCAGGGCTCGATCCTCACCAACAAGACGGTCGAGGGTTACCCGGGCAAGCGCTACCACGCCGGCGCGGTCAATGTCGACGTGGTCGAGCGCACCGCCATCGAACGTGCGTGTCAACTTTTCGGCTGCCGCTTCGCCAACGTGCAGCCGCACTCGGGCAGCCAGGCCAACCACGCGGTGCTGCATGCGGTGGCCGAGCCTGGCGACACGATCCTGAGCATGGACCTGAACGCCGGCGGGCACTTGAGCCATGGTGCGAGCGTCAATTTCAGCGGCAGGTGGTTCAAGGTGGTGAACTACGGCGTGGGCCCACGGAGCGGCCTGATCGACTATGACGAGGTGGTCGATCTGGCGCGCCAACACCAGCCCAAGCTGTTGATCGCCGGCGGCTCGGCCTACCCGCGCGCGCTCGACTTCGTCGCCTTTCGCCGCGCCGCCGATGCCGCCGGGGCGAAGCTGCTGGTCGACATGGCGCACTTCGCCGGGTTGGTGGCCGGCGGTGCGCATGCGCATCCGTTTCCGTTTGCCGACATCGTCACGACCACCACCTACAAGTCCTTGCGCGGCCCGCGCGGCGCGCTCATCCTGTGGAACGACGAGGCCTTGCGCAAGCCCATCAACAACGCGGTGTTCCCCGGCCTGCAGGGCACGCCGTCGCTGCACATCGTGGCGGGCAAGGCGGTGGCGCTGGGGGAGGCGCTGAGACCCGAGTTCGCGGCCTACGCGGCGGCGGTGCTGGCCAATGCGCGCGCGCTGGCGCAGCGTTTGCAGCAGCATGGGTTCGACCTGGTGGGAGGCGGCACCGACACGCCGTTGATGCTGCTGGACCTGCGCGCCAAGGGCCTCGCCGGCGCACCCGCCGCGCAGAGCCTGGAGCGTGCCGGCATCGTCGCCAACATGAACCCGATCCCGTCGGACGCGGTCGACCTGAAGGTGATGTCGGGCCTGCGCTTCGGTGTCTCTGGGGCGACCACGCGGGGATTTGACGTGGCCGAATTCGAGCGCGTGGGTGACCTGATCAAAGAGGTGCTGCACGGGCTGCGCAACGGCGTCGGCGCCAACGGAGCGACAGAGCGTGCCGTCTTGGCGCGGGTGCGCGAGATCACCGCGCGCTTTCCCATCTACGGCTGACGCGGGGTTCAAGACATGGCTGCCAACTGCACCCGCGCGAGCCGCCACGTCAACGCGCCGCGCGTGAGCCTCGGTCCTATGGTGCATTGAGCGTCCACCGCAAATGACGCCCCCAAGCGCGTTCCAGCCATGAGCCCGCACGGCCGCCCGAAGGGCGAATACACCGCGGTGCGAAGCACGGAGCTTGCCTGATGAGCACGAATCACCGCGAGTCCGCTGAACCGCCGGGCATCGACAAGTCCGCCCGCCAGCGCCTGATCCGGGGTTCGCTGTGGTTCACCGTGCCTGCAACCCATGCCGGTCTTGGCGCAGCCTACGCGCTCGTTCCGCCGCTTGCGGGACTGGCGGAACCGGGCGAACGGCTCATCCTCGCAACGCGGTGGCTGCTGGTGGCCTTCATTCCGTATGCTTTGGTTTGCCTGACCATCCTGTACCAACGCTACGTCGAAGGTGCTCACAACCCCCTCCTTGGCGGGGAGAGCGAGCGTCTGAAAATCCACTGCAGGGTCATGCAGAACACCCTCGAACAGTTGCTCTGGTTCGCGCTTTGTATCCTTTCCCTCGCCCCGTATCTCTCGCCCAGTCAGGCTCGCCTCATCCCCATCCTGTGCGTGTTCTTCGCGCTCGCCCGTCTTGTCTATTGGTGGGGCTACCTCAGCAGGGGCACCCTTGGCCGGGCGCCCGGGGTGCAGATCACCTTTTCGCTGAACATTCCGCTGTTCGTGCTGGTGTTGATACTGTTCGCACGGAGGCTCCTCTCGTGACACGCCCATGAGCCCGCCGGGCCGTCCCAAGGCGAATACCGCAGTGCGCAGCACGGAGGTTGCCTGATGATCCCCAACCCTTTCATCGAGCCGACGGCCAAAAGCTGGCCGCGCCACACGACCGTGCTGCCATGCTCAAGGGCCTGACCGCACAACGCCTGCTGGCGCTGTTCTTCGCCGGCGCGCTGCTGTTCAACTTTCCGCTGCTGGCCTTGTGGGACCGTGACGCCACGGTGCTGGGTGTGCCCTTGTTCCCGGCCGCGCTGTTCATGCTGTGGGCCGTGCTGATCGCGCTGCTAGCGCTGATCGTCGAGCGCGACGACGACTGAGCCACGGGCCCCCGATGCTGTCTGCCCCGCTGGTCGTCGGCGCCTCGTTCGCCTACCTGATGCTGCTGTTCGCGGTGGCCAGCTTCGGCGATCGGCGCGCGCGCCAAGGGCGCTCGATCATTGGCAACGCCTGGGTCTACACGCTGTCGCTGGCGGTCTACTGCACCGCCTGGACCTACTTCGGCAGCGTCGGCCGGGCGGCCACGTCGGGGGTGTGGTTCCTGCCGATCTACCTGGGCCCGATGCTGGCGATGGTGCTGGCCTGGATGGTGGTGCGCAAGATGATCCGCATCGCCAAGACCTACCGCATCACGTCGATCGCCGACTTCATCGCCAGCCGCTACGGCAAGAGCCCGCTGTTGGCCGGGCTGGTGACCCTGATCACGGTGGTGGGCATCGTTCCCTACATCGCGCTGCAGCTCAAGGCCATCTCGGGCGGTTATGCGCTGCTGACCACGCCGCTGGGCGAGCCGCTGGCCAGCGTCGGCGCGTGGTGGCGCGACAGCACGCTGTACTTTGCGCTGGCGCTGGCCGGCTTCACGATGGTGTTCGGCGCGCGCCACCTGGACAGCACCGAACGCCACGAAGGCATGGTGGCGGCGATTGCCTTCGAGTCGGTGGTCAAGCTGCTGGCCTTTCTGGCCGTCGGGCTGTTCGTCAGCTACGCTTTGTTCGATGGTTTGGGCGACCTGTTCGCCCGCGCCCATGCGGTGCCCGAGCTGCGCAAGCTGTTGACCTTGGGGCAGGGCAAGGTGTTTGCATACGAGCAGTGGTTTTCACTCACCTTGCTGGCCATGCTGTCGGTGATTTTTCTGCCGCGCCAGTTCCAGGTGATGGTGGTCGAAAACGTCGACGAGCGGCATTTGAAGCGCGCGGTGTGGGCGTTCCCGCTCTACCTGCTGCTGATCAATCTGTTCGTGCTGCCGATCGCGCTGGGCGGGCTGCTTCTCTTCGGGCCGGGCCAGGCCAATGCCGAGGGCTTCGTGCTGTCGCTGCCGCTGGCGCATGGGCAGCCCGCGCTCGCGCTGGTGGCCTTCATCGGCGGTTTGTCGGCTGCAACAGGTATGGTCATCGTCGAAACCATTGCCGTGTCGACGATGGTCTGCAACGACTTGGTGATGCCCTTGCTGCTGAGGCTGCGCCGCTTCAGTTCGCGCGCCGGTGGCGACCTCAGCGGCGTGCTGCTGGGCATCCGGCGCGGGGCCATCGTCGTCGTGCTGCTGCTCGGTTACGTGTACTTCCATGTCGCGGGTGAGGCTTATGCGCTGGTCAGCATCGGCCTGATCAGCTTTGCCGCGGTGGCCCAGTTCGCGCCGGCCATGCTGGGTGGCATGTACTGGCGCGGCGGCACGCGCAGCGGCGCGCTGGCGGGGCTGCTGGCGGGTTTTGCGCTGTGGGTCTACACGCTCATGCTGCCGTCGATTGCCAAGTCGGGCTGGCTGCCGACCGACTTTTTGCAGCACGGTCCCTGGGGCATTGCGCTGCTCAGGCCCGAGCAGTTGCTGGGACTGCACGGTCTGGACAGCCTGACCCATTCGCTGTTCTGGAGCCTGCTGGCCAACGTGAGTGCGTATGTCGGGGTGTCGTTGTGGCGTGCGCCGTCGGCGACCGAGACCAGCCAGGCGCTGCTGTTCGTCGATGTGTTGGCGCGCACTCGGGCCGGCGCCGGCCATGGCGCGGGTGCCAGCATCGGCCCGGTGTTTTGGCAAGGCCAGGCGCGGGTGGCCGACCTGCTGCCGTTGGTCGGGCGCTTCCTGGGCGCGCCGCGTGCGACCGAGCTGTTCGAGGACTATGCGCGCCGCAGCGGCGTGGCGCGCATCGAGCAGATCGCACCCGATGCGCAACTGGTGCAGTTTGTCGAGACCCAGCTGGCCGGCGCCATCGGCAGCGCGTCGGCGCGCGTGATGGTGGCCTCGGTGGTCGAAGAAGAGCCGCTGGCGCTGGACGATGTGATGCGCATCCTCGACGAAGCCTCGCAACTGCGCGCTTATGCCGTCGAACTGGAAGACAAATCGCGCTCGCTGGAGCGCGCCACCGCCGAGCTGCGCGCCGCCAACGAACAGCTGAAGAGCCTGGACCGGCTGAAGGACGACTTCATGTCGTCGGTGACGCACGAGCTGCGCACGCCGTTGACGTCGATCCGCGCCTTGGCCGAGCTGATGGGCGACGACGCCGGGATGCCGGCCGAACAACGCCAGCGTTTTCTGGCCATCATCACCGCCGAGACCGAGCGCCTGAGCCGGCTGGTGAACCAGGTGCTGGACATGGCCAAGATCGAGTCCGGCCACGGCGAATGGCTGAATGCCGATGTCGACCTGCGCACCCTGCTGACGCAGGCGGCGCAGACCACCGCCGAAATGTTCCGCGAGCGCGGCGCGGTGCTCACGCTGGAGTTGCCGCCGCAGGTGCGCAGCCTCAAGGCCGACCCCGACCGCCTGATGCAGGTGGTGATGAACCTGCTGTCCAACGCGGCCAAGTTCGTGCCGCGTGATGGCGGTCAAGTGCGGTTGCGGCTGACGGCCGATGATGACGGCGTCACGGTCGCGGTTGCGGACAACGGCCTGGGTGTTCCGCCGGCACAGCAGGCGCTGATCTTCGAGAAATTTCGCCAGGGGGGTGACGAGACGAACCGGCCGCAGGGCACCGGCCTGGGCCTGCCGATCAGCCTGCGCATCGTCGAGCACTTCGGTGGCAGGATGTGGGTCGAATCCACGCCCGGCCAGGGCGCGACGTTCGCGTTCCATCTGCCCTGGAACACCGCGTCGCCCGACCGGCGCGTTGACGACCCTGGAGACCCGCGATGACCCACAGAATACTGATTGCCGACGATGAGCCCAACATCGTGATTTCGCTGGAATACCTGATGAAGCGCGAGGGCTACGAGGTTCTCATTGCGCGCGATGGGCAGGAGGCCATCGACACGATCCTGCGCGAACGCCCGAGCCTGGTGCTGCTGGACGTGATGATGCCCGGGAAGACCGGCTTCGACGTGTGCCAGGAGGTGCGCGCCACCGAGAGCGTGAAGGACACCTTGATCCTGATGCTCACCGCCAAGGGCCGCGACACCGACGTGGCCAAGGGCCTGGGCGTGGGCGCCACCGCCTACATGACCAAGCCGTTTTCGACCAAGGACATGGCGCGCAAGGTGCGCGAGTTGCTGGAGCAGACCCTTTGAGCCCAGACCGGCGCCTGATCGTCGCCACGGTAGCCTTGGCGCTGGCGATGGCGCTGTGGGTCGGCGGCACGGCCGCATTGGTGTGGGCCACGCTGGACGGACCTGAGCGCGACGCCGTGGGCGCCGTGCTGGGCCCGCGTGCGGCGCTGGTGTTCATGAGTGCGCTGGTCGTGTTTGCACTGGCGGCGGCGGCGCTGCGCAAAGGGTTCAACGACTTCGTCGCCGAGCCGGCACGCTTGGCTGAACAGACCCAGGTGCTGCTGCGCACCGATGTTCAACGTGAGCTGCCGCCGCGGGGCAGCCCGGCCAACAAGGGCCTCGCCGAGGCCATCAACCAGCTCGTCGGCCAACGCGCGCAATTGCGCACCGAGGTCGCGCAAAAGGTGGCCGAGGCCAGCCGCGGCATCGAGCAGGAACGCAGCCGGCTGGCAGCGCTGATGTCCGAGCTGACGCAGAGCGTGGTGGTGTGCAATCTCGATGGCCGCATCCTGCTCTACAACAGCCGCGCACGATTGCAGTTCCGCGCGTTGTCGCAATCAAAGGCCGGCTCCGGCGGGGCCGAGCTGATCGGCCTGGGCCGGTCGATCTACACGGTGTTCGACCGCACGCTGGTGGCGCATGCGCTGGAAAACATCCAGCAGCGGCTGCAACGCGGCGACGCCAGCCCGTCGGCACAGTTCGTCACCGCAACCCAGAGCGGCCAATTGCTGCGGGCGCAGATGGCGCCGGTGCGTGAAGTCGGCGACGTCGGCGATGTCGGCAAGGTCGGCGAGGACAACACCCTCAGCGGCTTCGTGCTGATGCTGGACAACATCACCGGTGACTTTGAAGAGCAAACCGCGCGCGACCAACTTCTGCATGGCCTGACCGAAGGCAGCCGCGCGGCGCTCGGCAACTTGCAGGCGGCCGTGGAGATGCTGGAGTATCCGGACCTGGAACCGGCCATGCGCGAGCGCTTTCACAGCGTCATTCGCGACGAGGTCGGCGCGATGAGCCGGCGCATCCGCGACCTGGCGGATCAGACCGCGCAAAGCATGAAGGCGCGCTGGCCGCTGGAGGACATGCTGGGCTCGGACCTGGTGTCGGCCGGCTTGCGGCGTATCGAGGCAATGGCCGGCGTGCGCGCCAGTGCATCGGAGGTGGACAACGCGCTGTGGCTCAAGGTCGACAGCTTCTCGCTGTTGCAAGCGTTGACGTACCTGGCCGGTCGGCTGGTGGAGGAGCACCAGATCAAGCTGATCCAGTTGCGCCTGCTGCCGGCGCCTGGAAGGCATGCGCACCTCGACCTGGTGTGGAGCGGCCAGGGCCTGAGCACCGAGACCGTGACCGGCTGGGAAACCGAGGCGATGAAGATCGGCCAGGACAGCACGCCGATGACCGTGCGCGACGTGGCGCAACGCCACGGCGGCGAGTTCTGGTTCGAGCGCGAACGTGTGCGGCACCAATCCTTTTTTCGCTTTTTGCTGCCGCTGGCCCCCTTGCAGCAGCCTCTGGATGCCGCCGCGTTCGGGCTCCGCGACAGCCGGCCCGAGTTCTACGACTTCGACCTGTTCAAGACCTCACCCCAAGCCCGTGCGCTCGACGACCGCGCGCTCAGCGAGCTGGCCTACACCGTGTTCGACACCGAGACCACCGGCCTCAACCCGTCGCAGGGCGATGAGATCATCCAGATCGGCGCGGCCCGCATCGTCAACGGCAAGTTGTTGCGCGCCGAGTGCTTCGAGCAGCTGGTCGACCCGCAGCGCTCCATTCCCGCCGCGTCGATCGCGTTCCACGGCATCCAGCCCGAAATGCTCGCAGGCCAGCCCAACATCATCGACGTGCTGCCGGCCTTTCACGCGTTTGCGCAAGACACCGTGCTGGTGGCGCACAACGCCGCTTTCGACATGCGCTTTCTGCAGCTGAAGGAAGCGGCCACCGGCGTGCGTTTTGATCAACCGGTGCTCGACACCTTGCTGCTGTCGGCCGTGGTCCACCCGAACCAGGAGTCGCACCGGCTGGAGGCCATTGCCGAGCGGCTGGCCGTGCCCGTGCTGGGGCGCCACACCGCGATGGGCGACGCGTTCGTGACGGCCGAGGTTTTCCTCAAGCTGGTCCCGTTGCTGCAAGCGCGTGGCATCCACACGCTGGGGCAGGCGCGCGAGGCGGCCCAGCGGACTTACCTGGCGCGCGTGCAGTACTGAACCGTCCTTGGCCGCAAGACGGAGCCGCTCACCGGCTCGCCGATTCAATCGCGCAGGCGCGCCGGGCTGCGCCGTGCCGCCCACAGCAAGGTTGTGGCCAGCGCCAAAGCCGCCAGCCACGGCCAGCCCAGCGCACCGCCGCCGCCGGATTCGCTGCCGCTGGCGGTGCCGCCGGGCGGCGGCGTGGTCACGGCCACCGAACCGTTCAGGAACATCGTGCGGGTGAAATCGGTGGTCGATGTGCCCTGGCGCAGCGTGAAGGTCAAGGGCACCATCGAGCCGGCCGTGTCCGGGGCCGAATAGGTGATCGTCACGCGGCAAGAGCCACCGGCCGGCAGCGTTTGCTGGTCGCAGGTGTCGGAAGTGCGCGTGAAGCGAGATGCGGTGGCGCCGGTGATGGCCACGCTCATGACCCGCAGCGTCTCGGTGGTGGCCCGCGCGTGCTTCAGTTCGACGAACTGCGACGCGGTGGCGGTGTTGACGGCGCTGGCGGTGAAATTGAGCTGGTCGGTGCTGGTCTCCGGCGTGTCGGCGATGTAGGCCGCGATGTCTTGAATCTGCGCCGCGCTCAGGGCCTGGAACTGCCGCATCGCCGATACCGACGCAATCGCCGACCCCAGTCGGTTGCTCGCCGTCGTGAGGCTGATTTCGGCGTACGGGCTGCCGCCGATTTTGGTGCGCCGGTTTTGAACCGAGCCGTGGCAGCTGGTGCAGTTGCCCGTCAGGGTGTTGATGCCGGAGGCGTTGATGGTGTCTTCAAACAGCGCCTTGCCGGTGACGGCGTCCTGTGCCCAACCCGGCGTCGCAGCCAGCGTGAGGCAGAGCACGGCCGCGGCAGCGGCAGCAGCCGAAAGGCGGTGTTTGATCTGGGGTGGGTTGATGACGGTCATGGGGTGGGCACTGTGTTTGCGCCGAATTTAGGTCATGAACCCGGCATCGAGGTTGAAATTGGTAAGCCGTGGAAACAGTTCGTTCAGCGTCGCAGGGTTGGCGCCGAACCCGCGGCCTCGCGTCGCGCCAGCACCGCCCAGGGTGTGGCGCTGCGCTTGTGCGCCGGCGCATCGGTCACCAGGCTGTGGGGCTGGGGCGTGCAGGCCACCGGCCCCGGTTCAGAAAATTACATCCTGATCAAACCGATCTTCAATCGCCTGGCACCGGGTCGGCACTGGCCTGGATCAACTGGCGCAGGCGGCCGAACAGGTGTTCCCTCCATTGGGTCAGGTTCGCAATTCTCGGCGCCAGCCCCAACGGGTGCAGGCTCAGCCGCAGCAGGTTCACCGGCGGCTCCAGCAGGCTGGCGTCCACGCTGGCCAGCAGCTGGCCGACGATGCGATTGCTGGCCACCATGTTCCAGTGCCGGTCCAACGCGAGGGCGGGAAACGGCTCGTGGCTCTTGAGCACCAGCGCCACGGCCTGTCGGGCTGCGGCCAGGGCCGGGTCGTCCGGCGGCCGCTCTTTGTACATCGGCGCGTAGCCGGCCGCCATCAACATGGCGTTGCGATCGCGCGGCGGGATTTCCAATCGTTCGGACAGGCGCAGCACCATCTCGCGGCTGGGCAACGAACGCCCGGTTTCGACAAAGCTCAAGTGCCGGGCCGAGATGCGTGCGTCCGTCGACAACGCCAGCTGGCTCATCAGGCAAGCTCCGTGCTGCGCACTGCGGTATTCGCCTTGGGGACGGCCCGGCAGCTCATCAGGCAACCTACGCGCTTCGCACTCCGGTATTCGCCTTGGGGACGGCCCGGCAGCTCATCAGGCAACCTACGCGCTTCGCACTCCGGTATTCGCTCTTGTGACGGCCCGGCGGGCTCATCAGGCAACCTCCGTGCTACGCACTGAGGTATTCGCCTTGGGAACGGCCCAGCGGCTCATCAGGCAACCTCCGTGCTGCGCACTGCGGTATTCGCCTTGGGAACGGCCCGTCGGCTCATGTGCTGCTCTCGCGGGCCGGGCCATGCGGCGCCGCTCACGAGCGCGTCGGCGCGCAGCGCGATCTTCAACAGCGGCGATGGGCGGATGCTTTTCATGCGCGGTTCTCCTGTGCTGTGATGACCTGAGGCAGGTTGCCGGCAGGATGCGCCGGCGTCGATTACCTCGCAGGTCAAGGCGCCCAGCGCCCTCAGCGCAAGAACAAAGCCTTGTGCTGCTCCCGCAGCAGGTTCTTCTGCACCTTGCCCATGGTGTTGCGCGGCAACTCGGCCACAACAAACAAGTGCTTTGGGACCTTGAAGTTGGCGATGCGGGTTTTCAGTTCGCCGAGCAATTCGCCGGCAGACAGCGATGCACCGGGTTTGGCCACGACTACGGCAACCACGCCTTCACCGAAGTCGGGGTGCGGCGCACCGATCACCGCGCTCTCGGCCACACCCGGCAGGTCGTTGAGGCTGCCCTCCACCTCGGCAGGGTAGACGTTGTAGCCGCCGGTGATGATGAGGTCCTTGCTGCGGCCGACGATGGTCAGCACGCCTTGTGCGTCGACCTTGCCCACGTCGCCGGTCTTGAACCAGCCGTCGGGCGTGAACTCTTCGGCGGTTTTTTCGGGCATGCGCCAATAGCCTTTGAACACGTTCGGGCCGGTCACTTCGATGCCGCCGATCTCGCCGGCCGCGCAAGGCTGCCGCACGTCGTCCATCACCCGAACGCCGACCCCGGGCAACGCAAAACCCACGGTGCCACCGCGCCGTTCGCCGTGTTCGGGGTCACAGGGGTTGGAGCTGAGCATCACCGTTTCGCTCATGCCGTAGCGCTCGAGAATGGTGTGGCCGCTGCGCGCGCGGAATTCATTGAAGGTCTCGATCAGCAGCGGCGCCGAACCGCTGATGAACAGGCGCATGCCGCGACACGCTTCGCGCGTGAAACCAGCCTCCGCCAGCAGCCGAACGTACAGCGTGGGAACGCCCATGAACACCGTGGCCTCGGGCAGGCGCGCGATCACCGCCTTGGGGTCGAACTTTGCGAACCAGATCATCTTGCTGCCATTGAGCAGCGCAGCGTGCGACGCGACGAACAGGCCGTGCACATGGAAGATCGGCAATGCGTGGACCAGCACGTCCCCCGGCCTCCAGCGCCAGTAGGCTTTCAGCGTGAGTGCATTGCTCAGCAGGTTGCCGTGCGACAGCATCGCGCCCTTGCTGCGGCCGGTGGTGCCGCTGGTGTACAGAATGGCGGCCAGGTCGTCAGCGTCCCTGGGCACCGGGGTGTGATGCTCGCTGTGCTGCGCGGCGCGGGCCAGCAGGCTGCCGGTTCGGTCTTCGTTGAGCGTGAACACATGCTGGGTGCCGGCGCTGAAGGCGATCTTCGAGACCCAGCCGAAGTTCTTGCCCGAACAGACCACCACGCTGGGCTCGGCGTTGCCAATGAAGTATTCGATCTCGCCGCTCTGGTAGGCGGTGTTGAGCGGCAGGTAGACAAAGCCCGCGCGCAGCACCGCCAGGTAGAGCATCAGCGCTTCGACGCTCTTTTCCGTCTGCACGGCGATGCGCGCGCCGGCCGGGAGTTCGAGCGAAGCGATCAGGTTGGCGAGCTTCGCGGTCGCGCGGTCGAGGTCGCGCCAGGTATAGAACAGCGGCTCGCCGTCGGCGGTTTCGATCGCGGTGGCGTCCAGGTCCTGCGCAAAAGACTTGCGCAGCGCGCTGAAAAGATTGTGGTCGTCGGTCATCGGCGGGTGGTTCATGGGGCTTGCCGTCGGCCCTTCAGTCCAGCTTCGCGCCCGAGCTTTTCACCACCTCGGCCCAGCGCTTGATTTCGGCGCTGACAAATTTGCCGTAGGCGTCGCCGTACAGGCTCGGCGTTTCGGCGCCCAGGCCGTTCCAGGCCTTGACCAACTCCTCGGATGTCAGCGCCTTGGTCAGCTCGGCCGTCATGCGGTCGACCACGTCCTTCGGGGTGCCCTTGGGCGCCCACAGGCCGTACCAGGTGGCGACCTGGTAGGTGGGCACGCCGGCTTCGGTGCTGGTCGGCACGTCGCCGAAACCCGGGGCGCGCTTCAACGATCCGACCGCGAGCGCCTTGATGCGCCCGTTCTTGATGTGCGTGGCCGACGAGCCCAGGCCGTCGAACATCAGGTCCACCTGGCCGGCGATCAGATCCTGCAGCGCGGGCCCGGCGCCGCGGTACGGAATGTGGGTGATGAAAGTCTGGGTCTGCAGCTTGAACAGCTCGCCGGCCAGGTGGTGCGAGGTGCCGTTGCCGGCCGAACCGTAGTTGAGCTTGCCGGGGTTCTTGCGCACGTAGTCGAGCAAGCCTTTCAGGTCGGCAACCGGCACGCTTTTCGGGTTCACGACGATCACCTGCGGCACGCTGGAGATCAGCCCGACGGGGATGAAATCGGTCTCGATGTTGTAGTCGAGCTTGGGGTACATCGAAGGCGCAATGGCGTGGTGCACCGCGCCCATGAAAAACGTGTAGCCGTCGGGGGCCGCCTTGGCGGCCACCCCGGCACCGACCGTGCCGCCGGCGCCGCCCTTGTTGTCGATGATGAATTGCTTGCCCAGGTTTTTGGTCAGCACCGCCGTCAGTGGGCGCGCAAATGCGTCCGTTCCGCCACCGGCCGGGAAGGGCACGACGATCGTCACCGGCTTGGCGGGCCAGGCCGATTGCGCCTGTGCCCAGGGGCTGGCCAAGCCGCAGGCCAGCGCCATGAGGCCGATCGCCGAGCGCGCACGCTGCCGGCCGAGGCCGCTGCGCAAGGTGGGTGGGGTCATGTTCGTCTCCAGCGGTTGAATGAGTGTCTTGATCGCGGCAAAGCGCGCCGCGCCGGACCGCAGTGTGCCGCAACTGCCAGCGCAGCCTGGCGCGGCAATGTGCCTGCTTTTTCGGGCATGCGTCGGTCGCGCCCCCGGGGTTTGCTGAAACCGGGAGGGTCCAGCGGCTAAAGTGTCTGCTTTTCCGACATTTCCCTTCGCGATGACCACCCCCACCCCGACCCTGCCCGCCGACGCCGACGGCGTGCTCAAGCTCGCCACCCAGAGCCTGTTTGACACCTTGGCCCGCAGCGCCATGGGCATGCTGGTGGTGGACCGCGGCCACCGGATCGTCTGGATCAGCGACGGCTACAAGCGCTTCCTGCCGGCCCTCGGCCACGCCGAGGCTGACTTCGTCGGCCGCCGGGTCGAAGAGGTGGTTCCCAACACCATGATGGCGCAGGTGATCGAGACCGGCCAGGCGATCGTGGTGGACCTGCTGAGCAACCAGGCCGGCACGTTTTTGGTCAGCCGATTGCCGCTGCGCGACGCGCATGGCGAGGTGATCGGCGCCCTGGGGCTGGTGCTGCTGGACCACCCCGAGACGACCATGCAGCCGCTGATCGCCAAGTTCAGCCGCCTCGAACGCGAATTGACCGAAGCGCGCCAACAACTGGCGGCGCAGCGCCGGCCTAAGCACGCCATCGCCAGTTTCATTGGTTCCAGCCCGGCGGCGTTGGAAGTCAAGCGCCAGGCGCGCCGTGTCGCCCAGGCACACAGCACCGTGCTGCTGCTGGGCGAAACCGGCACCGGCAAGGAGCTGCTGGCGCACGGCATCCACGCGGCCAGCCCGCGCGCGGCCAAGCCCTTCATCGGCGTCAACATCGCGGCCGTGCCCGAAACGCTGCTGGAAGCCGAATTCTTCGGCGTGGCGCCGGGCGCCTACACCGGTGCCGACCGCAAGGGCCGCGACGGCAAGTTCAAGGCGGCCGACGGCGGCACCTTGTTGCTGGACGAAATCGGCGACATGCCCTTGGCGCTGCAAAGCAAGCTGCTGCGCGTGCTGCAGGAGCAGGAGGTCGAGCCGCTGGGCGGCAACCGGGTGCAGCGGGTCGATGTGCGCGTGATCGCCGCCACCAGCCGCGATTTGCAGGCCATGGTGGCGGCGGGCACCTTTCGCGCCGATCTGTTCTATCGCATCAACGTGCTGCCGATCCGGCTGCCTGCGCTGCGCGAGCGCCTGGGCGACCTGGAGGCGCTGGTCGATGCGCTGGCCGACGACATTGCGCGCCGCAGCGGCCTGCCGCACAAGGGCCTGAGCGCGGACGCGTTGGCGCTGCTGGCGTGCCATGCGTGGCCGGGCAACATCCGCGAGTTGCGCAACGTGCTGGAGCAGGCCACGCTGATGGCCGACGACATGCTGCTGACACCGGCGCATTTCAAGGGCTCGGTGCTGGGGAGCGCCCTGCCCGCGGCCGTCGATGCCAACCCAGGCTCGCCGCCTTTGCGTGCCGAGGCCGGTCACGACCTGCATCTGCCAGCCGCCGCGCTGAAGCCGCTGCCCCAGGCAGTGGCCGAACTCGAAGCCCGCTCCATCCATGACGCGCTCGCGGCCACCGCCGGCAACAAGCTGGCCGCATCCCGCTTGTTGGGGATTTCACGCGCGACGCTGTATGAAAAACTGGTGCTCTATCCGCAGAGGCCACTTTGGCAGCCGGTGCTGTAGGCGGGCATGGGCACACGCATGAAAAATCGGTTGCTGGGCTTCGTCTGGGTGGCGTTGACTTGCCTGTCGGTGACCGTGCGCGCCGCCGCCCAGGACGCACCCGACCAGACGGTGCTGATCAAGATCCTGCGCGACGAGGCCGCGGTCTACGAGCATGGCGACGGTGTCGAGCGCGACGGCGTGCGTGCTGCCGCGCTGTATTGCCAGGCCGCCAAGATGGGCGACGCCGAATCGCAGTTCAACCTGGGCTGGCTGTACACCAACGGCCGCGGTGTCGAGCGCAGCGAAGCAACGGCGGCTTTCTTCTTTCATGCCGCCGCCGAGCAGGGTTTCGAGCAGGCCAAGCGCATGCTGAGCACCGTGGGCGGCCCCAGTGTCGATGTGCCCGAATGCATGCGCCCGCCGCCCAAGCCCGCGCCACCGCCGGCGCGGGTGGCCGCGGCGCCGGGCCAGCGTTCAACCGCGCCCAAGCCATTTGCACCGGCGGTCGAGGTCATCTCCAGGGCACCCAAGAACATCCTCGATCTGGTCAAGCAGATGGCGCCCGAGTACCGGCTGGAGCCGCAGCTCGTGTTGTCCATCATCGAGACCGAATCCAACTTCGACACGGTGGCGCTGTCTCCCAAGAACGCCAAGGGGCTGATGCAGTTGATCCCCGAAACCGCCGTGCGCTTCGGCGTGCGCAACGCCTACGACCCGGCGCAGAACATCCGCGGCGGCATGGCCTACCTGCGCTGGTTGCTGGCCTACTTTGAAGGCGATGTGGCGCTGGTGGCCGCCGCCTACAACGCCGGCGAGGCAGCGGTGGAACGCTACCGCGGCGTGCCGCCCTATCTTGAAACGCTGACCTACGTGCGCAAGATCCTCACCAGCGCGCGCATGGTCGACCACGCCTTCGATGCCGGCGTGACAGAGCCGTCTTCGCAGCTGCGCTTCATTCGCGACCCGCGGCGCCGCAGGTGACGTCGCGCCGGCCGGCGCGAGCTACTCGACCACCTTGATCAGTTGCCCGGCTGGCGGCTCGCCGCCCGCATACACGCCATTGATCAGCTTCAGTTGCTGCTCGGGCAGGCTGGTCAGCGGCGACTGGCGCGCCAGTTGCGGCAGGCTGCCGCGCTGGTAGGGCACGGTCTTGATCGTCCATGGCCGCGCCGCGCCGCGGTCGGCGGCGGTGAGCGCACGGAACGTGCCTTCGGCCTGCTTGATCTGCGCCAGCGCGCGCTGCATCGCGTCGGCGTCCTTGGCGGCATAGCCGAGCAGAAAGTTCTGCCCGTTGGGCCCGCTCACCACGGTGATCTCGATCGGCTGCGGCTGTCCCTGCTCGTTGCTGCGGTTGCCCACGAAGTGCGTGGCCGACAGCCCGTTCAGCGCGGTGCGCTCGACGCGGCCGGTGGTCGGCTTGAGCACGTTGCGAATGATCTCCTCGTGCGAGCCGCCGGCCTTGGCGGGCACCATCTTGACCACCAGCCCGGCGTTGCCCTCGCCGTTGACCAAGGTGATGGCGTCTTGCGCGTTCTGCACCTTCCAGCCCGGCGGCGCGGTGAGCGCGATGCCCAGCGGCTCGTGATAAAAATTGCGCCCGCGCGTCACGCCTTGTTCGCGGCTCTCGCCGAAGGTGATGCCGTTGATGGCTTGCAGGTAACGCGCGCGGCCCTCGTCGCTGTACTTGCCCTTGTACTGCTGGGCGATTTGGGTGATGTCCTGCAGCCGCTTGTCGTTGCTGGGGTGCGAGGACAGCCAGTTTGCCTGCGCTTGCGGAGTGCGGCCCTCGGCGCGGGCCGCGTCCTCGGCAAAGCGCTCCTGGTTCTTCAGCACCTGGATCACGTCGATCATGTTGCGCGGGTCGTAGTTGCTGCGCGACAGGTACTCGGCGCCCAGCCGGTCCGCCTGCAGCTCCTGATCGCGGCCGTAGGTGGCGATGTAGTTCGCCGCCACGCTCTGCGAAACCTGGCTGGCCAACTCGCCCGCTCCGCCGACACCCGCCACCTCCAGCACGGCGCCCAGGATGGTGGCCGCCATCACGCCGACGCCGGCCTTTTGCTGCCGTGTGGCGCGTTGCGAGCCGTGGCGCGCCGTGACATGGCCGATCTCGTGGCCGATCACGCCGGCCAGGTCGGCCTCGCTCTCCATGTAGGCCATGATGCCGCGCGTAACGTAAACATACCCGCCGGGCAGCGCGAAGGCATTGATCTCCGGGCTGTCGAGCACCGTGAAGGTCCACACCAGCTGAGCCCGTTCAGACTGGCTGGCCAGGCGCTGGCCGAGCTCATTCACATACGCCTGCAGCTTGGGGTTTTTGTAGGCGCCGTACTCGGCCAGCACCTGCTCGTGGGCCTTCTTGCCTTCGCTGAGTTCACTCGTCTCGTCCATCACCGTGCGCTCTTGCTGGCCGGTGACTGGGTTCTTCACGGTGGCGGTGGCGCAGCCTGCCAGCAAGGCCGCGGCGAGAAGCGATTGAAGCAAGGCGTGGCGCATGGGGCGGCTCCGGAAGTCTGTTCGCCGATGCGCACCGCACTGGCGGCATCTCGTGCGGCGATTTTAGGACCCCGGATGCGCCCGTAGACTCAGCCCCCATGTCAACGCCAATCCGCACCGACCGGGGCATCGAATCGCCCTACGCCTGGACGCGCCTGCTGGTGTCGCTGCTGTTGATGACGATCGGCGGCTCGGGCATGTACGCGGTGACGGTGGTGCTGCCACGCGTGCAGGCCGACTTCGGCGTGTCGCGCTCGGACGCGTCGCTGCCCTACACGCTGACGATGATCGGCTTCGGCCTGGGCGGTATCTTGATGGGCCGGCTGTCCGATCGGTTTGGTGTGATGGTGCCGGTGATCGTTGGCACGCTGGGCCTGGGCGCGGGCTTCATGCTGGCCGGCGCGGCGGGTTCGATCTGGCAGTTCAACCTGGCGCAGGGCCTGTTGATGGGCCTGCTCGGCACCTCGGCCACTTTTGCGCCGCTGGTGGCGGACACGTCGCTGTGGTTCACGCGCCGGCGCGGCATTGCGGTGGCCATCTGCATGAGCGGCAACTACGCGGCAGGTGCGGTGTGGCCGCCGGTGATGCAGCATTTCATCGACGCGTTCGGCTGGCGGCCCACCTACACCGGCATCGGCGTGTTTTGCCTGGTCACGATGCTGCCCTTGGCGCTGGTGCTGCGCCGGCGGCCGCCGGCTGCGGCCGCAGCACCGGCCGGTGCGGGCGCGGCGGCGTCGCCAGCGTCGACTGCGCAGGCTGGCTCGGAACGCCCGCTCGGCTTCTCTCCTGCCGCGCTGCAGTTGCTGTTGTGCGTGGCCGGCGTGGCCTGCTGCGTGGCCATGTCCATGCCGCAGGTGCACATCGTCGCCTACTGCGGCGACCTGGGCTTTGGCGCGGCACGCGGTGCGCAGATGCTGTCGCTGATGCTCGGCTTCGGCATCGTCAGCCGCCTCGTGTCGGGCTGGATCAGCGACCACATCGGCGGCCTGCGCACCTTGCTGCTGGGCTCGGTGCTGCAAGGCATTGCGCTGCTGATGTTTTTGGTCAGCGACGGGCTGACATCGCTGTACGCCGTGTCCATCCTGTTCGGCTTGTTCCAGGGCGGCATTGTGCCCAGCTACGCGCTGATCGTGCGCGAGCACTTCACGCCCAAGGACGCAGCCACGCGGGTCGGCACGGTGCTGATGGCTACCTTGTTCGGCATGGCGCTGGGAGGCTGGATGTCGGGGGCGATCTTCGACTTGACGGGCTCGTATCGCGCGGCCTTCGTCAACGGCATCGCGTGGAACCTGCTCAATGTCTCCATCGTGGTGTGGCTGCTGTTGCGGGCGCGGCGGCAGCGGGTGGGGGTCAATCTTCTGTCGCGGGCCTGAAGAGAACCAGTGCGCGTTCCGGCAGGAAGACAATCCGCGGCATGGACACACCGAGCCTTCAGTCGCCCCCTCCCAAACAGAGCCTGCGGCGCGTGCGCGACCTGCCCGGCCCGCGCGGCTGGCCGATCATCGGCAACCTGCTGCAGGTCAAGCCGGCGCAGATGCACCTCGACATCGAGCGCTGGGCGCGCCAATACGGCCCGCTGTTCCGCATTACGCTCGGGCCGCAGCCCATCATCGTGCTGACCGACCATGAGCACATCGCCGCCGTGCTGCGCGACCGGCCCGACGGCTTTGGCCGCCACACGCACCTGCGCAAGCTCTCCCTCGAGATGGGCCTGACGACCGGCCTGTTCGGCGCCGAAGGCGACGTGTGGCGGCGCCAGCGCCGCATGGTGATGAGCGGGCTCGACCCGGCGCGCGTGCGCGCGTACTTTCCGCAACTGCAGCG
>JANNDW010000191.1:0-5074 GCA_031378125.1 Methylibium sp.
ACTGCTTTGCGGGCGTTGGTGCGGGATCGGGCCGCTGGGCTTCTTTTTCAGCAGTTGCCAAACACCCGAATGCAGCCGGGGGCGTCGGGTGGGCGACGCAGCGAAGTAAAGGGGGAGGGCCGAGTCTTTTCCGGCCCGGAGGACATGAGCGGAGTTGCCCACCCGATGGCCTCGGCCCGCGCGGCCCGTCAACGTGAACGCAAGGAAGCAGTCGTTCGCGAACGGCAGCAACGGGCCGAGAGCCGCCCATCGTCCCGCTCGACCGCGCCACGTACCGCGCGCCGCACAACGCAACGCCTGGAAACTGACATGCCCCGCATCGCCAGACAAACACTCCTGAACCGCTTCCGCGCCAAGATCGCCGCCGGCCAACCGCTCATCGGCGGCGGTGCCGGCACGGGCTTGTCGGCCAAGTGTGAAGAGGCCGGCGGCATCGACCTGATCGTCATCTACAACTCGGGCCGTTACCGCATGGCCGGGCGCGGCTCGCTGGCTGGGCTGCTGGCCTATGGCAACGCGAACGAAATCGTCTGCGAGATGGCGCATGAGGTGCTGCCGGTGGTGAAACACACCCCCGTGCTGGCCGGCGTGAACGGCACCGACCCGTTCATGATCCCGCAAGCGTTCTTCAAGCGCCTGATCGAACTGGGTTTTTCGGGTGTGCAGAACTTCCCCACCGTGGGGCTGATCGACGGCAACTTCCGCGCCAATCTCGAAGAGACCGGCATGGGCTACGCGCTGGAGGTCGAGATGATTGCGCAGGCGCATGCGCTGGACCTGCTGACCACACCTTATGTTTTCAGCGAAGCCGATGCGCGCGCCATGACACAGGCCGGCGCCGACATCGTGGTCTGTCACTTGGGGCTGACCACGGGTGGTGCGATCGGCGCAGGGACTGCGCTCAAGCTCGCCGATTGTGTCGATCCCATCAACGCCTGGGCAGCCGCGGCCCGCGCCGTGAACAAGGACGTGATCGTGCTGTGCCACGGCGGGCCGATCGCCACGCCAGAGGACGCGCAATACATCCTCCAACACTGCCCCGGCTGCGACGGCTTTTACGGCGCCAGTTCGATGGAGCGGCTGCCCACCGAGGTGGCGCTGACCGAGACCACGCGGCGCTTTTCTCAAATGACAAGACCGCGAATCACGCGATAACGCTTTGGAGACTTGACCATGACCGGCGCTCAATTCGGCAGCTTCCTTCTCGGCCTGATCGTTGTTGCGATCGTCGTCGCCATCATCGTTTGGCTGCTGCACTGGCTGTACCTGCGCAGCAGCAAGGAGCGCGCGTTTGTGCGCACCGGCATGGGCGGGCAGAAGGTGGTGCTCGACGGCGGCGCTTTTGTGCTGCCCATCGTGCACGACGTGATCCCGGTCAACATGAACACATTGCGGCTGGAGGTGAGCCGCGGCCGCGACAAGGCGCTGATCACCAAGGACCGCATGCGCGTGGACGTGATCGCCGAGTTCTACGTGCGCGTGGCCGCCAGGCCCGATGCCGTGGCCGCCGCGGCGCAGACGCTGGGCTTGCGCACGATGGAGCCCGACCAGTTGAAAGAACTCGTCGAAGGCAAGTTCGTCGACGCGCTGCGCACGGCAGCCGCCGAGATGACGATGGAAGAGCTGCACGAAAAGCGCGGCGCCTATGTGCGCAAAGTTCGCGAGACCGTGGCCGAAGACCTGACCAAGAACGGCCTGGAACTGGAAGCCGCCTCGCTGACCCAGCTGGACCAGACCGGCATGGAATTCTTCAACCCCAGCAACGCGTTCGACGCCGAGGGTCTGACGCGCCTGACCGAGCAGATCGAGCACCGCAAGAAGCAGCGCAACGACGTGGAGCAGGACACGCTGATCGCCATACGCAACAAGAACCTGGAGGCCGAAAAACTCTCGCTGGAGATCGACCGCGAAGGCGAATACGCCCGCCTGAACCAGCAGCGCGAGGTCGAGATCGCGCGCGCCCGCCAGCGTGCCGACGTGGCCACCGAACGCGCCCAGCGCGAGCAGGCCGCCGAAGGCGCGCAAATCACCGCCAAGCAAACCATCGAGGCCGCGCGCATCCGCTCCGAGCAAAGCATCGAACAAGAGCGCATTGGCAAGGAGCGCGCGATTCAGGGCGCCGAGATCGAGCGCCGCATGACGCTGGAGCTGGCCGAGCAGCAGCGCGCCATTGCCATCGCGCGCGAGAGCAAGACGCAGAGCGAAGCCCAGGCCGATGCCGAAGTTGCGCGGGCGCTGGCCGTGTCGGCGGAAGAAAAAGTGTTCACCGCGCGCGAGGTGGAGGTGGCCGAACGCAAGAAGGCCATCGACCTGATCGGCGCCGCGCAAAGCGCTGAGCGCGAGGCGCTGCGCCTGACCTCGGCCGCGCAGGCCGAAAAAGACGCCAGCGCCGACCGCGGCTTTGCCGTGCGCGCGCAGGCCGAGGCCGATGCCGATGCCGACAAGATCAAGTCGATGGCGCTGCGGGTGCGCGCCGAGATCGAGGCGGAGGCGATGCGCCTGATGAACGAAGCGCACAACATGCTCACGCCCGAGGCGCGCATGTCGGCGCTGCGCATGCGGCTGGTTGAAAAAGCCGAAGGCATCATCCGCGAGTCGGTGCGGCCGATGGAGCGCATCGAGGGCATCAAGATATTGCATGTGGATGGGCTGGGCGGCTCCAGCGGCGGTGGCAACGATGGCGGTGGCGGCAGCAACTTCGCCGACGGTGTGGTGAATTCAGCCCTGCGTTTCCGCGCCCAGGCGCCGCTGGTGGACCAGTTGCTGCGCGAGATCGGCATCGAAGGCGGCGACATCCAGCGCCTGGTGGGCGGCGTCAGCGGCGCGCAGGCCGCGCTGCCGCCGGCCACGCCCGCGCCAGCTTCCTCGTCCAAGGAGTAGCCCGTGATCAAGGTCTACATCTCCACCGTCATCGACGCCAGCGCCGATAGCGTGTGGTCGCGCATTCGCGACTTCAACGGCCTGCCGCAGTGGCACCCGTTGATCGCCGACAGCCGCATCGAGAACAACGAACCCAGCGACCGTGTCGGCTGCATCCGCCACTTCCACACGCGCGACGGCGGCATGATCCGCGAGCGGCTGCTGGGCCTGAGCGACTACGACTTCACCTGCGTCTACGAGATACTGGAAAGCCCGATGGGCGTGGACAACTACGTCGCCACCCTGAAGCTCACGCCCATCACCGACGGCAACCGCAGCTTTGCCGAATGGAGCGCCGAGTTCGACTGTGCTGAGGGGCGCGAGCGAGAGCTGACCGAGACCATCGGCCAAGGTGTCTTTCAAGCCGGCTTCGATGCGCTGAAAAAGCGGTCCGTGCGCTGAAGCCGATTCGCCGGGGCCGCAATCCGCAGCCCCATTTCAAGCACGGGACCGCAACAAGGAGAAAACCTCATGGAACGATTCATTCGGATGGTGGCGGTGGGCCTGGTCTCTTTCGGCGCAGCGAGCGCATGGTCGGCCGACGCGATGAAACTGCCGCCGCTGAAGAAACAGCCCACGGTGCAGAAGGTGATCGACGAACACCTAGACGCGTTGAACAAATGCGACTGGAACCGCCTGATGGCGCAGTACCCGAACGATGTGGAGATTCACCTGCCGGACGGCCAGATCATCAAAGGCCGCGGGAAGGTGGGCGACTTGTTCGCCGGTTTCTGCAAGGCGCGGCCCGACGGCCTGAAGGGCTTGAAGTTCACCAGCGAGAGTTCGTTCAAGGTCGGCAACACACTCAACGTGATGTGGCGCGCCGAGGCCGAGTTTCTTTCCGAACCGTACAAAGGCTCGGACGCCTACGTCACCCGCGATGGCCTGATGGCCGCGCAGGTGACCACCTTCGACGGCTCCAAGCTCAAGTTCAAGAAGTAGGCGAATGCTGCAAAAAGTCGTGCGCTCCACGGTCATCGACGCGCCCATCGCGCGCGTCTGGGCCGTGCTGCGCGACTTCAACAGCCACGATCAGTGGCACGACGTGGTGGACGCGAGCCGCATCGAAGCCAACGACCGCAGCGACCAGGTGGGCTGCGTGCGCAGCTTCACGCTGAAAGACGGCAACCGCATTCGCGAACAGTTGCTCACGCTCAGCGACAGCGACTACAAAAGCACCTACTGCATCGTCGAAGCCAGCGTGCCGCTGCAACGCTACGTGGCGACCGTCACGCTCAAGCCGGTGACCGACGGCAACCGCACCTTCTGGCACTGGGAATCCACCTTCGCCACGCCGCCCGGTAGGGAGCGCGAGCTGCACGACATGGTGGCCGAGGGCGTTTACGAAGCCGGCTTCGAGAACCTGCGGCGTCACCTGCGCGCCGGTGGCGACTTGCGGCCGTCGCGCCCGCACGGCAGCGCCCCGCCCGCGCGCGGTGCCTCCCCGATGCCGATGGCGCTGCCGCTGCCGATGCGCCGCATCAAGGTCCATCGCTACGGCGATGCCGACGTGCTGCAACCCGAGGAGGGTGAAGCGAGCGCGCCGGGGCCAGGCGAAGTGCGCATTCGCCAGCGCGCTATCGGCGTGAACTTTCTCGACGTGTACCTGCGCCGCGGCTGGATCCCGCAAATGTTGAACGCCGGCGGCACACCCGGCATGGAAGCCGCCGGCACCGTGCTCGACCTGGGTGAAGGCGTGAGCGCCCTCATGCCCGGCGACCGCGTGGCCTATCTCGGCCCCCTGTCCGGCGCCTACTGCAGCGTGCGCAGCGTGCCTGCCGACTGGGTGCTGCGCCTGCCCGCCGCGGTGGACGACGACGTGGCGGCAGCCACCTTGCTCAAGGGCATCACCGCCGACGTCCTGCTGCGCGACGTGGGCCGCGTGCGCCCCGGCGCGCGCTGGCTGGTGCACGCCGCGGCCGGCGGCGTGGGCCTGCTGCTGTGCGCGTGGGCGCGCAAGCTGGGTGCGCGCGTCATCGGCACCGTGTCCACCGACGAAAAAGCGCGCATCGCGCGCGAGCACGGCTGCGAGCACGTGATCGTGACGCGCGAGCACCGCTTTGCCGACGAGGTGCAGCGCCATTGCGGCGGCGCCGATGTCATCGTCGACGGCCTGGGCGATGCCGCGCGGGAAGAGAACTTCAACGCGCTCGCA
>JANNDW010000226.1:0-3326 GCA_031378125.1 Methylibium sp.
GGTGCCAGTTCGACTCTGCGGCCGCGCTGATGAGCGTGCCCTACCTTCAGGCACGTTGTGGCGGCCGAGCCCCCGAGCGTGTCGGTCTCAAGCATCCGACCATCACACCCTACGGCGCCTTTACCTGCGCGGATGGCCGCAACATCGTGATCTCGATCCAGAACGAGAGGGAATGGGCCGACTTCCGCCGCGAGGTTCTGCGCGACCCCGCGTTGCTGGACGACCCGCGCTGTGCTGACAATGCGGCGCGCTGCGCCCACCAAAAGTGGGTCGACGGCAGGGTGTCGGCGGGCTTCGGTTGCCTCACCAGCGCCGAGGTGATCGACCGCCTGACGGCGGCCCAGACGGCCTACGGGAACGTGAACTCGGTGCATGACCTGATTCGCGCACCCGCAACTGCGCACCCGCTGCATGCCGGTCGCGCCGGTCGCATGGTCGACATCCCAGCCGCCCCTGGCGGGTGGAATGGGATCGCGCGACGAGTTCCCGCTCGCGCCGAGGCTTGATGAGCATGGCGCGGCAATCCGGGCCGAGTTCACGACATAGCCGTTTGCGGCGCTGGCGCGATGGATCAGCCCTGGATCGTGCCTGCGGGAGGCCGATTCCTGGCTCGATCGGCCGGCTGTCCGCGGAGCCGCGCGACCATGAATCCCGCCGCTTGCGTGATATGGGCACGCGCCAGGGTTTCAGCGCGCGCGCCAGAGCCCTCGATGATGGCTTGGAGGATCTCGCCATGCTGGTTCCAGATGTCGTGCGGCTTCTCGTCGCGCGTCAGCACCTCGCCCATCACGCGCTGCGTGTAGGTCAGATACGTGGCCAGCGTCGGCGCCACCAGTGGGTTGCCCGACAGGGCGTTGATGAACTCGTGGAAACGCATGTCCGCCGCGATCATCTTCGGCACCGAGCCGCTGGCCACCGCCTTGCGGCCGGCCTCGATAAGTGCCGGCCCGAGCTTCGCCGCGCGCTCGGCGTTGTGTTCGGCGGCACGCCGGCAGGCCAGCCCCTCGATCACCGCGCGCATGTCGTACATGTGCAGCACATGGTCCGGGTCCAGCGGCGTGACGATCAGCCGCCGCCCAGGCGCGTCCCTCAGCACGCCCTGGTTGAGCAGCAAGTTCAGCGCCAGCTGCACCGGCTGGCGCGACACGCCCAGCGCCTGCGCCAACTGCTCCTGGACGAGGCGGTCACCCGGCGCCAGCTGGCCCGATGCGATCTCAGCCAGGATGGCATCGCGCACCTGCTCGACGAGATTGGGCTGGGCGGACAGCGCCTTCATGGTGTCACTTTCGCTCGGAAACGATCAGGGTTCAGGAAAAACAATTCTACCCAGGCCGCCCATCACCCCGCACACAAGGTTAAAAATTCTGAATTCAGAACGCATCCAGGGATTACACCGACTTCAGAACTCTGAATTCTGACTACATTAGATGGACCTGATCGATGCTGCGGGCGCCGGTAGGTGAACCCAGGAATACCGGCAGCTTGAGCATGCTTCCCAGACGTGCCAAGGCCAGGTGTCCCGCCAGACCGGAGACCCGACCATGCCCTCAGTCCTTCCCTGCTCATGCCACGCCGAGCACCCTGCGAGCGAGACCCGCCGCAGGGTCATCAAGATCACTGCGGCCGGCCTCGCCGCTCCCTGGGCCCTGGCAGCCGGCACCGCCCACGCCAGGCCCATGCCCGGCGATCGCCTCGTCGAGGACGACGCCGAAGGCGCGCCGAGGCCGCTGCGGTTCTCGGACTTGCAGCCGGGCAAGCCCCTGCTCGCCTTCCCGTTCGACGCCGCCAAGGGCGAGGTGCGTAGCGATTCGCGCCTGAACAAGGTCGTGCTGATGCGCTTCGCCGAGACCGAGATGAGCGCCGAGACAAAGGCCCGATCCGCCGGCGGCGTGGTGGCGTTCTCGGCGATCTGCACGCACCAGGGCTGCGACGTGAAGACCTGGCTGTCCAAGGAGAAGGCGCTGGTGTGCTTCTGCCACTCGTCGAAATTCATGCTGCTCGAGGGCGCAAGCGTGTCCGGCGGCCCGGCCTCACGCGCCTTGCCTTCCCTGCCGCTGTCACTCGACGGCGACGTGCTGGTCATCGCTGGTTCCTTCAGTGCGCCTCCGGGTGGCACGGCTTGACACCATCCCGCCCGTCCCGCCCATCCACCCCCACCCCCACCCGATTGCCCCACAACCACAAGGAGATGAACGAATGAACTATCTACTTAACCGACTGGCTGTCGGTATCGCCGCTGCACTGCCCTGCATCGCAGCCCATGCCGCACCGGCTGCCTACTCGCCCGTCACCGACGAGCGCCTGCGCAATCCCGAGCCGGCCAACTGGTTGCAGTACCGGGGCAACTACAGCGGCTGGGGCTACAGCGCGCTGGACAAGGTTAGCAGCCAGAACGTCGGCAAGCTCACGCTGGCCTGGGCCTTCGCCACCGGTCAGACCGACGGGCACCAATCGCCGCCGGTGGTCAACAACGGCTACATGTACGTCACCACGCCGGGCTCACAAGTGATCGCCCTCGACGCCAAGACCGGCCAGGAGCTGTGGCGCTACAAGAAGGAGGCGCCGGCCGAGATGCTGCAGCTGCACCCGACCAACCGCGGCGTCGCGCTGTATGGCGACAAGGTCTTCTTGGCCACGATCGATTGCCACCTGGTCGCGCTCGACGCCAAGACCGGCAAGGTCGCCTGGATCAAGCCCGTTGGCGACTGGAAGGCGCTGCAGTACATGACGCTCGCGCCACTCGCGGCCAAGGGCAAGATCATGGTCGGCTCTTCCGGCGGCGAGACCGGCGTGCGTGGCTTCGTCGCGGCATTCGACGCCGAAACCGGCGCGGAGGCCTGGCGCACTTACACCACGGCCGCACCCGGCGATGCCGGCGGCGACACCTGGCCCGGCGACACCCACAAGAACGGCGGCGGCAGCATCTGGATCACCGGCACCTACGACCCGGCCGCCAACCTCGCCTACTGGGGCACCGGCAACCCGGCGCCGTGGCCCACCGAAGAGCGCAAGGGCGACAACCTGTACACCACCTCGACCATCGCGCTGGATGTCGACACCGGCAAGATCAAGGGCCACCACCAGTACACGCCGAACGACGCCTGGGATTGGGACGAGGTTTCGGCGCCGCTGCTGATCGACACCGAAATCAAGGGCCGCAAGGTCAAGGCCGCGGTGCACGCCGGACGCAACGGCTACCTGTGGATGCTGGAGCGCAAGGACGGACCCATCGGCTTCATCGATGCCATTTCCTACGTCAACAACAACGTCTTCGCGTCGGTCGACAAGGTCACCGGCCGGCCGACGTACAACGCGGCGCGGACCCC
>JANNDW010000266.1:0-8057 GCA_031378125.1 Methylibium sp.
CCTTGTTCTTGAAGTCCAGCGGCTTGGTGACCTTGTTCTTCTCGCTCCAGCCCTTGCTCATGATCCACAGCGGCGACGAGATGTGCTCCAGGAAGATCGGGTTCGGCGCGGCAAGCTGGAACTCCACCGTCAGGTCGTCGACCTTCTTCGGTGTGCCCACCGCGGTGGCGTAGTTGTTGATCTGCGAGGTGGGGGCCTGGCCGCGCTGGATCGAGAACACCACGTCGTCGGCGGTGAACGGCGCGCCGTCGTGGAACTTGACGTTCGGCCGCAGCTTCATGCGCCACAGCAGTGGCGACACCTGCTGCCATTCGGTCGCCAGCGCCGGGGTCAGGCCGAGCTTCTTGTCGCGCGCGATCAGGCCCTCGTAGACCTGGCCGTTCATCATGTTGGTCATCGACTCGTTTTGCGAATGCGGGTCCATGGTCTGCGGGTCGCCCTGGCTGGCCCAGCGCAGGGTTTGGGCCTGCGCCGCGGTCTGTACGATGGCTAGGCACAGCGCGGCACCCAAGGCCACCGAAAGAAGACGCTTCATGGTTCGCTCCTGCAAAAAATTGATGGCCGAGTGTAGGTCGGCCTCACCCGGCGACGCGAGCGGGAAAACCTGAACCGCGAGGCTCGGATCGGCCGGCCACGGGCGGCCCCAGGGGCAGGAGCGAAGGGACGGGTCAGGGCATCCGGCCGAGCTTGCGCAGCGTCTGCGCACCGGCCCACAACTCGTCGAGGTGGGTGAACTTCCACACCTGGTTGGATTCACGCCCCGCGATGCGGTCGGAGCAACCGCGCTGGCTCAGGTCCAGCACTTCGGGCGGAATGGGCAATTGCGAACGGGTCGAGAAAAACACCTTGACGCGCGGCGCCACCAGCGCCATCGGGTTCTGCTCCATCACCACGCCGAGCCGGCCCGAGCTCATGCGCACCAACGAACCGTTCGGGTAGATGCCCAGGCTCTTGACAAACGCCTGGAACAGACCCGAATCGAATTGCCCGTCCCGGGTCCATTCGGCCATGGCCGAGACCGCCTCGGCAGGATCCCTGCCCTTGTTGTAGGGGCGGTTGGAGGTGATGGCGTCGTACACGTCGCACAGCGCGCCCATCCTGGCGCCCAGGCTGAGCGCATCGCCGGCCAGGCCGTGCGGATAGCCCTTGCCGTCCGGCCGCTCGTGGTGATGCAGGCACACCTCCAGCGCCAGCGGGCACACGCCCTCCGTGTGGCTCAACAGCTGGTGTCCGCGCACCGGATGGGTCTTGATCAAGTCGTACTCGGCCGCGCTGAGCTTGGCCGGTTTGTTCAGCACGTCCAGCGGCATCATCGCCTTGCCGATGTCGTGCAACAGGCCGGCCAGGCCGGCTTCGCGCACCTGTTTTTCGGTGTGGCCGAGCTGGCGCGCTAGCATGACCATCAAGGCACACACGGCCACGGAATGCATGTAGGAATAGTCGTCGTGCGTCTTGAGCCGGGCCAGGCTGACCAGCGCACCGGAATTTCGCCACGCCGATGCGGCGATGTCGGCCACCAGCGGCAGGCATTTTTCGGCGTCCACCGCGTGGCCCATGCGTGCCTCGCTGAGCAAGGACTGCATGGCCCGCTTCGATTCCTGAAACAAGGCGGCCGCGCGCTGGAGTTCATCTTCCATCGAGACGCGCTCGGGCGCCCGCGGTGCGCTGCCCGGTGGCGGCGCCACGCTGGGCGGGGTGGGGGCAACCGGGGCGGCGGCCTGCGCTTGAGCCACAACATCCAGGCCCTTGGCAGTGTCGATCCAGCACTCGGCCACGCTGCTGCGCTTGAGCTTGTTCAGGTCGGCTGCGTCACGCAGCACGAACTTGGCTTTCCAGAAGGGGTGATCGAGCCAGGCGCCGCACAACTCATGCAGGTGCATGCCCAGGCGCAACTCCTCGACCGTGATCTTCTTGAGCATGAGAACCTGGCGACATGCGGATGGAACCGAATGGGTTCATATCGACCATCGCGGCAGCCGCTTGAGCTTGCGCCCACCCCGCCCACGCAACAAATCAGCCGCTGAAGGTGCGCGGCGTTTTGCCGGGCTGGCGCCACATCAGCGGCACGTCAGCGCCACATCACCGAAAGCGGGACTGCGGTACGGTCTTCAACTCACCGGGCAAGGAGCCGATGTAGTTCGACAGAACCTTGATCTCGGCCAGCGTGAAAGGGCGCGTCATGCCCATCATGATGGGGTTGGCGCGGCCGACCTTGGGGTTCTTGTCGGTCTGGTAAGCCTTCAGCGCGACATAGAGATAGTCGGCATGCTGGCCGGCCAGCTTGGGGTAGCTGGGATCGATGGGCTTGCTCAGGTTGTCGCCATGGCAGGAAGCGCAGTTGCCCTTTTTCAGCAACTCGGCCACCTGGGTCGACGGCACGGGTGCGGCGCTGGGTGCCGCGGCGGCGGCGCCCGCTCCCTGCTGTTCGTAGAAGGCCGCCAAGTCGGCCATGTCCTTGTCGGTCAGCGATGCGGCGATGCCACGCATCGTGGGGTGCTTGCGCTCGCCCTTCTTGTAGGCGTTGAGGGCCGAGACGATGTACTTGGCGCTCTGGCCGGCGATCATCGGCACCTTGTGGATTTCGGGGAAGCTCGCCTGGTAGCCGGGAATGCCGTGGCAGCCAATGCACATCGGCGCCTTCTGCTCGCCCTCTTTGGCGTCCTGCGCCAGTGCCGAGCTCAGGGGGAGGAGGCTGGCGGCCAACGCGATCAACAGGGAGAGCAGGTTCTTCATGGTGGCGAAAGACGGATTTGTGCAAGACAGCCTGCAATTATAGGGGCGCCTATATACTGAATCTGCATCTCAACGGCACACCCTCCCATGAAGTTTCAAGGCACCCGGAATTACGTCGCCACTCCTGACCTGATGTTGGCGGTCAATGCGGCCACCACGCTCAAGCGCCCGCTGCTGATCAAAGGCGAGCCCGGCACCGGCAAGACCATGCTGGCCGAGGAAGTGGCGCAGGCGCTGAACATGCCGTTGATGCAATGGCACATCAAGAGCACCACCAAGGCCCAGCAGGGCCTGTACGAATACGACGCGGTGAGCCGGCTGCGCGACAGCCAGCTCTCGGGTGTGGAGGGCAGCGCCAAGGTCAAGGACATCCACAACTACATCGTCAAGGGTGTGCTGTGGCAGGCCTTCACGGCCGACAAGCCGGTGGTGCTGCTGATCGACGAGATCGACAAGGCCGACATCGAATTCCCGAACGACCTGCTGCGCGAGATCGACCGCATGGAGTTCTATGTGTACGAGACGCGCGAACTCGTGAAGGCCGTGCATCGCCCGTTGGTGTTCATCACCTCGAACAACGAGAAGGAGCTGCCCGATGCGTTTTTGCGCCGCTGCTTCTTCCACTACATCAAGTTCCCTGATGCCGACACGATGCGCTCCATCGTCGACGTGCATTTCCCGGATCTCAAAAAACAGTTGCTGTCGGCCGCGCTGAAGAACTTCTACGACGTGCGCAACCTGCCGGGGCTGAAAAAGAAGCCGTCGACCAGCGAGCTGCTCGACTGGCTCAAGCTGCTGGTGGCCGAAGACATCTCCGTTGAAGCGCTGCAAAGCAAGGACGACAAGGTGGCCGTGCCGCCGCTGGTGGGCGCGCTGCTGAAAAACGAGCAGGACGTGTCACTGTTCGAGAAGCTGGTGTTCATGCAGCGGCACAACCGCTGACCCGGCGGGCCCCGTTCACGCCATGACCGATTGGTTGCAACCGGTTTGCCTGGCCGGCCAGCATGCCGTGCTGGAGCCGCTGTCGCTGGCGCACCTTGACGGCCTGACCGAGGCGAGTCGCGACGGCGAACTCTGGAAGCTCTGGTACACCGCCATCCCCAGCCCCGAGAGCATGCGGGCCGAGATCGAACGCCGCCTGGACCTGCAGGCCAAGGGTTCGATGCTGCCGTTTGCGACCCGCGATGCCAACGGTAAATTGGTCGGCATGACGACCTACATGAACGTCGACGCGGTCCACAAGCGGGTCGAGATCGGCTCCACCTGGACGGCCCTCGGTGCGCAGCGCGGGCCGCTGAATACCGAATCCAAGCTGCTGCTGCTGACCCATGCGTTCGAGACGCTGGGCTGCATTGCGGTGGAGTTCAGAACGCACTTCTTCAACCAGCAAAGCCGCAGCGCCATCGAACGCCTGGGCGCCAAGCTCGACGGTGTGCTGCGCAACCACCAGCGCGCCAGCAACGGCAGCTTGCGCGACACCTGCGTCTACAGCATCACCCACAGCGAATGGCCAACCGTGCGCGCGCATCTGCGCTGGCAGCTGGACAAGCCGCGCTGAGCGCTGTCAGCGTCTGCAAGACGAGGGGCCCGTGGGCCCCACCACCCCCATCGAGAACGCCGCATGGCCCAGCGGAAAACGCCGATCACCGTTGAGGACCTCTGGAACTTCGAGCGCGTCGGCGGCCTGTCACTGTCGCCCGATGCTGCGCAGGCGGTGTGCTCCGTCGGCCAGTTCTCGATGGGCGACAACAGCAGCCACACCAGCCTGTGGTTGCTGTCGACCTTCGGTGGCGAGCCGCGCCGGCTCACTGCCTGCGGCGACAAGGACGGCCAGGCGGCCTGGTCGCCAGCCGGCGACCGCATCGCCTTCGTCGCCAAGCGCGAACAGCAAGGCAAGAAAGACGAAACGCCGCAGCTGTATGTGATTGCGCCGGACGGCGGCGAGGCCCGCCGCATCAGCGACTTCCGCCCCGGCATCGAAGCGTTCAAATGGTTTGCCGACGGCAAGCGGATTGCCTTCATCGCCTGGGTCTGGCCCGAACTGCGCGGCACCAAGGCGCAGGCCAGGCGCTGCAAGGAATTCAAGGACCGCAAGGAAACCGCCTACGCCACCAGCGAAGCGCAGTACCGCTATTGGGACCGCTTCCTGCCGATGGGCCGGGTGGCGCATTTGCATGTGCTGGACGTGGCGACCGGGCGCGTCACCGATCTGTTCGAAGGCAAGGACCTGGAGCTGCCCCGCGGCGAACCCAACGCCCATTGCTTCGACATTTCACCCGATGGCCGGCACATCGTTTTCGCGCACGACCCGAGCCCGCAAAAGCGCCTGGACAACCACAAGGCGCTGACCGAGTTGCAATTGCGCAGCGGCAAGGCCCAGACGCTGGCGCTCGACAAGGGCTGGGACTTCGAAGCGCCGCGCTACAGCCCGGACGGAACCACGGTGGCTTTTGTTGCCAGCCATCAAGGAAAGAAACACACGATGCCCGGCCATGTTGCCGTGGTGAAGCGCGGCGGGCCGTGGAAGGCGTTGAGCGGCGACTGGGACCAGTCGGTCAACGCGCCGCTGCGCTGGGCCGCCGAAGGCGACGCGCTGTTCTTCTGCTCGGAGGGCCGTGGCCGCTGCAACCTGTACCGCTACGCCATCGAGAGCCGCGTGGCCAGCGTCGCAGCACCTGGCGGCTGGGTGCAAGGCTTCGATGTGGCGGCCGGCGTGGTGGCCACCGTGGCCGACGCGATCGACCACCCGGCCCGTGTGCATGCCCAGCGCCATGCCGATGCACCGTTGCGGCTGGAGCGCTTCAACGACAAGCTGTTGGCGCGCTGCCAACTGAGCAGCCATGAAGAGGTGATCCTCAAAGGGGCGCGGGGCGACGACGTGCAAATGTGGGTGATCTACCCGCCCGGGTTCGAACCGGGCCGGAAAAACAACAAAAAGCACCCGGTGCTGCACAGCATCCACGGTGGCCCGCACGCGGCCTCGGGCGACACCTTTCACTACCGCTGGAACAACCATCTCTTCGCCGCGCAAGGCTATGTGGTGGCGTGTGTCAACTACCACGGCTCCAGCGGCTTCGGCCACGCGTTCCTGGACAGCATCACGCACCGCTGGGGGCAGCTGGAACTGCAGGATATCGAGGCCGGCACCGACTGGCTGCTCAAACAACCCTGGGCTGACAAGTCACGCGTCTTTGCCAGCGGCGGCTCCTACGGCGGCTACATGGTGGCCTGGATGAACGGCCACGTGGAGCCGGGCCGCTACCAGGCCTACGTGTGTCACGCCGGCTGTTTCGACTGGACCGCGATGTTCGCCGACGACGCCTACAGCTGGCATGCCAAGGAGTTCGGCGCCTGGTACTGGGACGACCCCGCCCAGGTCGCCGCCCAAAGCCCGCACACTTTCGCCAAGGCCATGCAAACGCCCACCTTGGTGATGCACGGCGCGCTGGACTACCGCGTGCCCGACGCGCAAGGCCTGGCCTACTACAACACCCTCAAGGCCCGCGGCGTCGATGCGCGGCTGGTGTGGTTCCCGGACGAGAATCACTGGATCCTCAAGCCGCGCAATTCGAAGCTCTGGTGTGAGGAATTTTTCAGCTGGCTGGAGCACCATGCCGGCGGCCCAGCGAAGCGCCGGCCAGGCCGGCGCTGACGTATAGGCTAGGCGTATATCCTTGCCGTATTTCCGCTTGCATTCACCTGCCAACCGAGGTGCGCCATGCCCGATACCACCGTCTCCCAGTCCGGCAACAGCCAGGCCGTGCGCCTGCCCAAGGAGTTCCGCTTCAGCTCCAAAATCGTCGAAATCTTTCGCCGAGGCGACGAGGTGGTGCTGCGCGAGAAGAAGCAGAGCTTCGGTGAGGCCTTGCAACAGGCATTCGCCGATCTTCCGGCTCTGACGGCGAGTGACGTGCTTGCATTTGACGAGGCCATGCAACAAGCGCGAGAGTCGGCGCCGGCGCAGGAGCGCGACTGGTCGCTGCTCTCGGCAGACGCCTCCGAATCCTCCTCAAGGGCGCCGTCGCGGCGCGGGCGCAAGAGGTGAGCTACCTGCTCGACACCGCCACCTTCAGCGCCCTGGTCAAGGAGCGCAGCGCATCTGCGCTCGAACGACTGCTGGCGGTGGCGTCGGGCCAGGTGATGATGTCGGTGGTCAGCCTCGCCGAGATTCACTTCGGCCTTGCCTTGAAGCCGCAGCACGCACGCGTGCTGGCCCGCATCGAAGCTCTGAGCCGACTGGTGCAGGCTTTGCCGCTGGGGCTCAACGTCGTGCCGCACTATGCCGGCACGCGCTCCATGTTGCAGCGCCTGGGCACACCCATCGGTGCCAACGATCTTTGGCTTGCGGCGCACGCGCTGGCCGAGAACCTGACGCTGGTGACGAACAACGAACGTGAGTTCCGCCGTGTGCCGGGCTTGCGCGTCGAGAACGGGCTCGCCTGACCGGCGCGCAAAAAACTTGCCATCATGCTGATCAACTTCTTCTTCACCCTGCGCGCCGCCAAGCTGAAGGTCTCGGTCAAGGAATACCTGGTGCTGCTGGAAGCCATCCAGGCCGGCGTGATCGACACCTCGGTCGACGACTTCTACTACCTGGCCCGCACTTCGCTGGTGAAGGACGAAGCCCAGTTCGACAAGTTCGACCGCGCCTTCGCCGCCTACTTCAAAGGCGTGGAAATGCTCACCGACTTTACCCAGGACATCCCGCTCGACTGGCTGCAGAAAAAGCTCGAACTCGAACTCAGCCCCGAGGAACGGGCCGCGATCGAGAAGATGGGCTGGGACGAGCTGATGGAAACGCTGAAGAAACGCTTCGAGGAACAGAAGGAGCGCCACGAAGGCGGCAACAAGATGATCGGCACCGGCGGCACCAGCCCGTTCGGCGCCTACGGCTACAACCCGCAGGGCATCCGCATCGGCCAGGACAAGAGCCGCAACAAAAGCGCGGTGAAGGTCTGGGACCAGCGCCAGTACAAGGACTACGACGACCAGCTCGAACTGGGGACACGCAACATCAAGGTCGCGTTGCGCCGGCTGCGCCGCTTTGCGCGCGAGGGCTCGGAAGAAGAGCTGGACCTGGACGACACCATCCGCTCGACCGCCGCCAACGCCGGCTGGCTGGACATCAAAATGGTGCCCGAGCGCCACAACAAGGTGAAGGTGTTGTTGCTGATGGATGTGGGCGGCACGATGGACGAGCACATCCACCGCGTGGAAGAAATCTTCAGCGCCGCCAAGAGCGAGTTCAAACACCTGGAGTTCTATTACTTCCACAACTGCGTGTACGACTTCATGTGGAAGAACAACCGGCGCCGCTACAGCGA
>JANNDW010000309.1:0-5878 GCA_031378125.1 Methylibium sp.
GGCGACGCAGCGAAGTAAAGGGGGAGGGCCGAGTCTTTTCCGGCCCGGAGGACATGAGCGGAGTTGCCCACCCGATGACCTCGGCCCGCGCGGCCCGTCAACGTGAACGCAAGGAAGCAGTCGTTCGCGAAGGGCAACACCGGGCCGAAAGGTGTCGGGTAAGTCGCCTGGCAGGGGGTCAGTTTCATCTCAAGCGCTCCGATTTCTGGAAGCTCTTCTGCCGCTTGAACATGCCTTTGCGATAGAACGGAAAGATCTGCAAATAGGTGCGCACCTTCAACCAACGGCCATACAAACCCATCGGCTCGAACAGCACAAAGGCGATCAGCACCACACCGTAGACCAGGCCCTGCAAGCCCGGCGCCTGACCAATGGCCGCGGGCAGGTAGTCTTTGCCCAGCGAAATCACTTGCGGCATGGTGATGAGAAAGATCGCGCCGAGAAAAGCGCCATGCACCGAGCCGAGCCCGCCGATCACCACCATCAGCAACAGGTCGACCGACTGGATGATGTTGAACTGGTCGGGCGAGATGAACTTCAGCTTGTGCGCATACAGCGCGCCGCCGATGCCGGCAAGCGCTGCCGAGATGGCAAACGACAGCGTCTTGTAGTAAGCCAGGTGAATGCCCATGCTTTGGGCCGACACCTCAGAGTCGCGAATCGCGACGAACGCCCGGCCGGTGGAGGAGCGCAACAGGTTCAGGATCGCCAGCGTGCTCAACACCGTGACGACCAGGCACAGCCAGTAGAACGATTCGCCGGATTCGAGCGTCCACCCGAACACCTCGGGAGACTTCAGGTGCATGCCGGCGTTGCCGCCGGTCACCGATTCCCAGCGCGCAAACACCTCTTCGACGATGAAGCCGAACGACAGCGTGGCAATGCCCAGGTAGATGCCCTTCACCCGCAGCGCCGGCAGGCCCACCACCATGCCCACCGCCGCCGACAGCAAGCCCGCCAACGCCAACGCAATCGGGAACGGCACACCAGCCTGCGTCAGCGCCCCCTGCGTGTAGGCGCCGACACCCAAAAAAGCCGCATGCCCCAGCGAGAACAAGCCGGTGAAGCCGGCCAGCAGCATCAGCCCCAGGCCGACCACCGAGTAGATCAGCACGAAGGTCAGTTGCGCGAGCCAGTACTCCGGCAGCAACCAGGGTGCGGCCAGCAGCACGAGCATCAGCGCGGAATACCAGAACCGGTGCCCGCCGTGCTTGGCCAGGCGAACGTCCTGCAGGTAGTCGGTCTTGAAGATGTAGCGCACGTCAGTTGGCCCCCAAGGCGCTTCGCGCCGCCCCCCCGAGGGCGAGCGAGCATGTCTTGAGGCGGCTCGGCGACATGCTCCGTCTCAGACTTTCTTGCGCAGCTTCTCGCCGAACAGCCCGTTCGGCTTGACCATCAGCATGATCAGCACCACCACATACGCGGCGATGTCCTTGAAACCTTCGGGCATGAAGAAACCGGCCAGCGCTTCGACCACGCCGATGATCATGCCGCCGACGATCGCGCCGGGCAGGCTGCCGAAGCCACCCACCACCGCGGCGGGAAAGGCCTTCAGCCCAATGAACCCCATGTTGGCGTGCACGAAGGTGATCGGCGCCAGCAGCAGCCCCGCGATCGCCGCCACACCCGCCGCCAAACCCCACACCAGCCCATTCAGCCGCTTGACCGGAATGCCCATGTAGTAGGCGGCCAACTGGTTTTGCGACGAGGCCTGCATGGCCACACCCAGCTTGCTGTACTTGAACAGCCCGTAGAGCAACCCGCTCAGCACCGCGGTGGCGGCAATCACCGCCATCTGCTCGACGTTGAGCACCAACCCGCCGAGGTTCCATATCTGGTCTTTGTAAGGCACCGGCAGCGTGTAGGTCTCGGTACCGATGTTCGGGATCATCGTGATGAGGCCGCGCGCCACGTAGCCGATGCCGATCGTCAGCATCACGATGGAAAACGCCGGTTGCCCCAGGATGGGCCGGATCACCACCCGCTCGATCAGCATGCCGATCACGGCCATCGCGGCGATGGCGCACAGCACCGCCAGCCAGAACGGGAACCCCAGCAAGGTCATGCAGGCCAGGCCGCCGAAGGCACCCAGCATCATCAATTCGCCCTGCGCGAAGCTGACGGTTTCGGTGGCCTTGTAGATGAGCACGAAGCCAAGCGCGATCAGGCCGTAGATGCAGCCCTGCGCAATGCCGCTGATGATGATTTGCAGAACCTGCAACGGCGAACCTTTGGTTGTTGTCTTCGCCGCAAACACCATTGCGGGCGGTGAAGCGGCGAGCTATTCTTGACTTGCCAAGCAAGCAGTTGCTTTGTAGCGGACCTGGCCCCCGATGTGCCAGCGTGGAAACCCCAAATGACGGCCAACGCGATCGCTGCCGAACCCCACCCTCGACCTCGCGGCAAGCGCGCCGCACCGGAGCCCGGCGAGGCACTGAACCGGCGTGCCGACTTGGTGCGCGTGGCCGCGCGGATGTTCCGCGAAAAGGGCTTCGAAGGCACGACGATTCGTGACATTGCGCATGCCGTGGGCATGCGCTCGGGCAGCCCGTTCTATCACTTCGCCAACAAGCACGAAATCCTGATGGCGGTGATGGAAGAGGGCTTGCGGCTTGGCCTGGAGCGCACCGAGTCCGTGCTGGGCGACGACCATCCGCCGGCCACGGAACGGTTCAGGCGCCTGGTGCGGGCGCACTACGGCATCCTGCACGACAGCGGCAGTGACTTCATTCCGGTGATGCTGTACGACTGGCGTTCGCTGCCCGACCAGTACAAGCGCCGCATCATCGAGTTGAAGGACCGTTACGACGCGATCTGGCAGCGCACGCTGGACGACCTTCATGCGCAAGGCCGCCTGCACACCGAACCGCACCTGGCGCGATTGATGATCCTGGGCGCGATCAACTTTTCGGCCACCTGGTACCGCGCCGAGTCGCGCAAAGCCCGGGCGGTCGACCTGGACGAGCTGGCTGCGCAGACGGTCGCGCTGGTTCTGCACGAGCCCGCCGGGCCGCCCCAAGGGCGAATACCGCAGCGCGAAGCGCGTAGGTTTCCTGAGGATCCCGCATGAAAACGATTCGGCTCGGCTCCGGACTGGGCTTTTATGGCGACTCGTGGGAGCCGGTGCGTGCGTCGATTGAACGCGGCGGCGCGCAGTACGTCTGTTCCGATCACCTGGCCGAACTCACGCTGGCGATCCTGCGCAAGGACCAGGCGCGCGATCCGGCCGCCGGCTACACGCGCGACCTGGTGCCGATGCTCACGGCGCTGTGGCCAGCCGCGGCAAAGCATGGCGTGAAGTTCGTGCTCAACGCGGGCGGGCTCAATCCGCAAGGCGCGGCGTTGGCATTGCAGGCCGCGTTCAAGGCCAAGGGCTGGGCAGCGCGCATTGCCGTTGTGGTGGGTGACTCGGTGCTGGGCCGCGTCGGCGAATTGCGCGAGGCCGGGCAGGCGCTCGCACACATGGACACCGGCGCCGACATCGCACCGGTGCGCGAGCGGCTGGTGTTCGCCAATGCCTACCTGGGCGCGGCACCGATTGTTCAGGCGCTGGCGGCGGGCGCGGACATCGTGCTGACCGGCCGCGTGGCCGACGCCGCGCTGTTTCTGGCGCCGCTGGTTCACGAGTTCGGCTGGGCCCTGAACCCATCGGGTGAAGCCGGCTGGAACCGCCTCGCGCAAGGCTTGACGATCGGCCACCTGATGGAGTGTTCGGGCCAGGGCTCGGGCGGCAACTTCGGCTCGGCCGGTGCATGGCAACGCATCCCGGATCTCACCCACATCGGCTACCCCATCGCCGAAGTCAGCGAGGATGGCAGCGCCATCGTGACCAAAGCGCCGGGCACGGGTGGGCGCGTCAACTTCCACACGCTGCGGCAACAACTGCTGTACGAGGTGCACAACCCGCATGCCTATTTTTCACCTGACGTGGTGCTGGACATGGGCACAGTGCGGCTCGACGACCTGGGCGACAACCGCGTGCGCGTGAGCGGCGCCACCGGCCGGCCCGCACCGGCCTCACTGAAGATCGTCGCCGGTTTCGAGGACGGCTGGATGGGCCAGGCGGTGATCGGCTTTTGCTGGCCGGACGCGCTGGCCAAGGCCGACGCGGTGGTCGAATCGGTCAAGCAGCAACTGGCCGAGCGCAAGATGCCGTACCAAGAGTTGTGTGTCGAGCGGCTCGGCCATGACACCTTCCTCGGCCCGCATGCGAACTCGCGGCACGCCGACGACCTGAACGAAGTGTGGCTGCGCATGGCGATCCGCTGCACCGACAAGCGTGTGGCCGAAGGCTTCCCGCGGCTGTTCCCGTGGATGGCTTTGTCCGGCCCGCCCTTCATGGGTGGCTTTCACGGCATCGCACCGGCCAGCCAGTTGCTGGGGCTTTGGCCCACGACCGTGCGGCGAGACCTGGTCGAATCTGCAGTGGCCGTGCGCCTGCTGGAGAGCGCATGAAGCTGCGCCTGGCCCAGATCGCCCACGCCCGCAGCGGCGACAAGGCCGACCGCGCCGACATCGGCCTGTTCGCGTGGGATGCTGCCGGCTACGCCGCGCTGCTTGAAACGGTGACGCCGCAGCGCATGGCCGACCACTTTGCGCACCTGCTGGGCGGCAACGAGGCAACGCGCGTGGAGCGCTTTCCGCTGCCCAACATCCTGGCCATCAAGTTCGTGCTGAACGGCGCACTGTCGGGTGGTGCGGCGCACAGCCTGCGCAGCGACAACCTGGGCAAGACGATTGCGGCGCAGTTGTTGCGCATGGAAGTCGAGCTGCCCGATGAGGCGGCCGACGCACTGCTTGCCGGCGCACGCCAGGCGATTGAAAGCATGTGAAGGTCGACGCACCGAAGTCCGGTGCGCAGACGCTCGGACAGTGCCCTCACGGCCGCTCGAACCGCCCGCTCGCCTCCGATGCGAACAGCGCCCCGATGATCCGCATGTTGGCGGCCGCGTCGTCCAGCCCTGCGGCATCGGGTGTCTCCGAGCGCACCGCGTTCGAGAACGCTTCCGCCTGCAACTGGTATTGGTCGGCCGCCGGCACGGTGACGCTGCGAATACCGGCGCCGTCGAGCGCACTCGCATCGTCGATCCAGTAGCGGCAGGCCTGATCTTGCGGCGCATTGAACGGAATCTCGATCTCGATGCGCCCGCGCGTGCCTACCAGTTGAACACGCTGGTAACGCGCCGCCTGCGTGGACACTGTGAACGCCAGGTGGCGCCCGCCGCCGAAGTCCAGCAAGCCGCTGGTGCCGCGGTCGGTCTTGAACACCGGGTCGCGGTCGACGGCGGCAACCGCGCGCTCGGGCTCGCGCTCGAAGAACCAGCGTCCGGCGGTGATCGCGTAGCAGCCGATGTCGTACAGCGCACCACCGCCGATGTCGGCGATATTGCGGATGTTCGCCGGGTCGTCGTTGAAGTAGCTGAACGGCACGTGCACGTAGCGCAACTCGCCGATGACGCCTTGCCGCAGTTGTTCTCGCACCGCCGCCCACTGCGGGTGAAACTTCACCATGAAGGCCTCGCGAATGTGAACTTTGGAGGCGTGCGGCCGCAGCACCCCCAGGTCCGCGGCCTTCAGCGAAAACGGCTTCTCGCACAGCACATGCTTGCCGGCCCGGGCTGCCGCGAGCGTCCACTCGACATGCAGATGGTTGGGTAGCGGGTTGTAGATCGCCTCGACGGCGGGGTCGGCCAGCAGCGCCTCGTAGGAACCATGGGCCGTGGGAATGCCCAAAGCCGCTGCGACGGCCTGCGCCTTGTTCAAGTCCCGCGAGGCGATGGCCACAACGGCCAGCTGCTTGCTCTTGAGCATGGCGGGGATCACCTTTTCGGTGCCGATCAAAGCGGTGGACAAAATGCCCCAGCGAACGGGTTCCATG
>JANNDW010000323.1:0-13089 GCA_031378125.1 Methylibium sp.
TGAATCTGCGCCGAGATCGGCAACAAACGCCTTGGCGCTGACCACGTCAGCTTCAGGCACGCCGAGTTGTTCGGCGATGATTTTTTTGACACGTGCTTCGATATCGCTCATGACTCCTCCAGGAGTGTTTGTAAGTAACAGCCCGAGATTCTAAGGCTTGCAAGGTGGCCGCCAGCATCGAGCTGGGCACCCCGCGCACCGGCCTTCCGGTCGGGTTGATCCGGGTGGGGTCGCGGCCCCGTGGAACTCAATTCATGAACATGCCGCCGTTGACATGCAATTCGGTGCCGGTGATGTAGCCCGCGCCGGAAGAGGCCAAAAAACTGACCGCGTGCGCGATCTCGCTCGCCTGGCCCAGGCGGCCGAGCGGGATCTGGGCCATCAACGCAGCGGTCTGCGCTTCTGAAAGCGTGTTGGTCATGTCGGTATCAATGAAGCCGGGCGCGACGCAGTTCACCGTGATTCCGCGGCTGCCCAGTTCGCGCGCCAGCGAGCGTGTCATGCCCGCCACGCCGGCCTTGGCCGCGGCGTAGTTGGCCTGGCCGGCGTTGCCGCTGGCGCCCACGACCGAGGTGATGTTGATGATGCGGCCGTGGCGCTGTTTCATCATCGGACGGATGACGGCGCGGCTGACACGGAACACCGCTTTCAGGTTGGTGTCGAGAACGGCATCCCAGTCGTCGTCCTTCATGCGCATCGACAAGGTGTCGCGGGTGATGCCGGCGTTGTTGACGAGCACATGAATACCGCCCTGCGCCTTCACGATGGCATCGACCGCGGCTTCAACACCGGCGCCATCGTTGACATCGAGGCAAATCCCGCGGCTGCCCGAGCAAGCGGCCAATGCATCGCTGATGCCCTGGGCCCCCGCCGCGGTGGTGGCCGTGCCGATCACCCGCATTCCCTGCGCCGCCAAGGCCAGCGCAATGGCGCGCCCAATGCCGCGCGACGCGCCGGTCACCAATGCCACCTGCCCGGCGAGCCCGGCGTCGCCACTCACGCCAGCAACTCCCGCACCTGGTCCAGCGTGGCGGGATCCAACACATGACCGGCCACCGTTTGCGCGTCGATGCGCTTGACCATGCCGGCCAACGTCTTGCCGGGCCCGCACTCGATGATGTGAGTCAGGCCGCGGGCGCGAATCGCCTGGACCAGTTCGACCCAGCGCACCGGACCAAACGCCTGGCGGTACAAGGCGTCGCGAATCGCCGCGGTCTCGGTTTGCACGGCCACATCGACGTTGTTCAGCACCGGAATCGACGGCGACGAAAACCTTGTCGCCGCCAGCCTTTCCTTCAGACGTTCAGCCGCCGGCTTCATCAGGATCGAGTGGAACGGGGCAGACACGGCCAGCGGCAGCGCGCGCTTGGCGCCCCTGGCCTTGAGCACTTCGCATGCCTTGTCGACGCCGGCCCGGGTGCCGGCAATCACGGTCTGTTTCGGGTCGTTGAAATTGGCAGCCGCCACCGTCTCGCCGCTGGCCGCGGCCGCTTCGGCGCAGCCCTGGCGAACCTCTTCAGCGTCCAGCCCCAGGATGGCCGCCATCGCGCCCACGCCCACCGGCACAGCGTCTTGCATGGCCTGGGCACGAAAGCGCACCAGCGGCAGCGCATCCGTCAGGCTCAGCGCCCCCGCCGCCACCAAGGCCGTGTACTCGCCGAGCGAATGCCCGGCCAGCAACGCCGGTTGAAGCCCGGTCTGCGCCATCCAAGCCCGATAACAGGCCATGCCGGCGGTCAACATCACCGGCTGGGTGTTGCTGGTCAGGTCGAGTTGCTCCTTCGGTCCTTCGCGGATCAGCCGGGCCATGTCTTCGCCCAGCGCGTCCGATGCTTCGGCAAGCGTCTGGCGCACCGCCACGTTGTCGCCCCAGGCGTCGAGCATGCCCACGGCCTGCGAACCCTGGCCTGGGAAAACAAACGCGAAACCGGTCATCGCCGCTGTCTCTTGAATGATGCCATCGGGAGCGGGGTCAAAGGTCGAGCAGCACCGCGCCCCAGGTGAAACCACCGCCCACGCCCTCGAGCAAGACCGTGTCACCGGGTTTGACCTTGCCGCTGCGCACCGACTCGTCCAGCGCCAGCGGGATCGAAGCGGCCGAGGTGTTGCCATGCTCGTCGACCGTGACGATCAACCTGTCGGCAGGCAGCTTCAGCTTCCTGGCAGTGCTCTGCATGATGCGAATGTTGGCCTGGTGCGGGATCAGCCAGTCAATATCGGCCTCGGTCCGCTCGGCCTTGGCCAACACCGAGCGGGCGACGTCTTCCAGCACCGCGACCGCCAGCTTGAACACCGCCGGACCGTCCATTTTCAGCAGCGGGTGGCCCAGCACCTGCCCGCCGGACACCGTGCCCGGGGTGCACAGGATGCCCGCGTGGCGGCCGTCGGCATGCAGCTCGCTCGCCAGGATTCCGGGGGTGTCGCTGGCCTCCAGCACCACCGCCCCGGCACCGTCGCCGAACAGAACACAGGTCGTCCGGTCCTTGAAGTCGAGGATGCGCGAAAACACCTCGGAGCCGATCACCAGCGCTTTGCTGGCGGCACCGGTGCGGATCATCGAGTCGGCCACCGTGAGGCCGTACACGAAGCCGGAGCACACCGCCTGCACGTCGAAGGCCGCGCAGCCATGGATGCCGAGTTTGTTCTGGACGATGCAAGCCGTCGACGGAAAAACCATGTCGGGTGTGGACGTTGCAACGATGATCAAGTCGATGCTCGCCACATCGCAGTCCGCGGCATTCAGCGCCGACTGCGCGGCTGCCAGCGCGAGGTCGCTGCACACCACGTTCGCATCGGCGAAGTGGCGCGCCCGGATGCCGGTCCGCTCGACGATCCATTCATCCGACGTCTGCACGCCGTCTTGGGCAAGCTGAGCCGCCAGGGCCTGATTGCTCACGCGCTTGGGCGGCAGATAACTGCCGGTCCCGGTGATGCGCGAATAGCCCTTCAATCTGGAGTCAGCGATCATGCAGAAAGGGTTGAATCGGCCGCTGTCAACTCGACAGTGATTTCCGTGGCGGGCATGGCTGCCAAGGCTTCCAGGATCTTGTCATGGACCCGGCCCAACAAACCATTTCGCGCCGCATCATAAGCCCGATTCAAGGCTTGTTCGAAAGCAAACGAATCGGCCGAGCCATGGCTCTTGAACACCAGCCCGCGCAAACCCAGCAGCGCAGCGCCGTTGTAGCGTCGGTAGTCAACGCGCGCCTTGAACCGGTTCAGCACCGGCAGCGCCGCGAGTGCTGCCATCTTGGTGAATAGGTTGCGCTTGAATTCCTGCCTGATAAAGCTGGACAGCATCGATGCCAGGCCTTCGGCCGACTTCAGCATGACGTTGCCGACGAAACCGTCGCACACCACGATATCGGTCGTGCCTTTGAAGATGTCGTTGCCTTCCACATTGCCATGAAAGTTGATCTGCCCGCTGGCCGCCGCGGCGCGCAGCAGGCTCGCGGCGTTGCGCACGGCTTCGCTGCCCTTCATGGCCTCTTCACCGATGTTGAGCAACCCCACGCTGGGGTTGTCCTTGCCTTCCACGGCGGCCACCAGGGCGCTGCCCATCACCGCGAATTGCAGCAGATGCTCGGCAGTGCAGTCGACGTTCGCACCGAGATCCAGCACGGTGGTGTGTCCGTCGCATTCGTTGGGCATCACCGACGCGATCGCCGGGCGGTCTATGCCCTCCAGTGTTTTCAGCAAGTAGCGCGACAGCGCCATCAGCGCGCCGGTGTTGCCGGCGGAGACGCAGGCCTGGGCGACCGAAACGCCGGCCGCGTCGGGTTTGACCAGGCTGATCGCGATGCGCATCGACGAGTCCTTCTTGCGGCGCAGCGCCACTTCGAGGGCATCGTGCATTTCAACCACCTCGTTGGCCTCGACGAGGGTGCAGCGCGGCCAGCCGGCCGCCGGCGCCAGGGCCTTGGCGCGGCCGACCAGCATCAGCTCCGCTTCCGGGTGCGCGTTCAGGAAGGCGCGGCAAGCGGGCAGCGTGACGGAAGGACCATGGTCGCCACCCATGCAATCGACCGCCAGCCGAACCACGGTGAGCGGGTTCGGCCGCGGCTTTGCAGGTAACGCAGACGGTTGGTTCATGTCAATGGGGGCTGCGGACCGGCCAGCCCCGAGCCGGCGCCCTGGAATGCGCTTGCGTCAACCACGCGGCCGTGCGAAGACATGAGCAGCTGGATCACCGGCCGTGCGCGCGTTGTCGCGAACCTCGCGCGGCGCCGGCACTGCGGGGTTACGCGTCCGCTTTGGTTTTCAGCACCTTGCGCCCACGGTAGAACCCGTTGGGGCTGATGTGATGACGCAGGTGTGATTCACCGGTGGTCGGCTCGATGCCGGTGCCTGGCGCATTCAGGGCATTGTGCGAACGGTGCATGCCGCGCTTGGAAGGTGACTTCTTGTTTTGTTGGACGGCCATGGGGTACTCCTGGAGCTGCGCGAAGAGCCAAGGCCGGCGCGAAGCCCGATGTGAGTTAAGTGACTTGAGTGAGTGAAGTGAAAGGCGCTCGGCGGAAAGCCCAAGAGTTTAACACGTGAGATGGGCCGCACCCACAGGCGAAGTGCGTCAATTCGACGGGGCGTCGCGCTTGAGAGTAGCCAAAGCAGCGAAGGGATTCGGCCTGTCGGGCAGTTCGTGATGGCCATCGCTCGCTTGCAGCAGCGGCACCGGGCACACCTCATGGCGCGGCACCAGCGGCAAGGCCAACAGAAGTTCGTCTTCGATCAGTTCACGCAGGTCCAGCGCCCGAGGCAAGGCCAGGACATCGTCATCGCTGTCAGTATCGATCTGCGCGGCGCTATCTTCACCCGGAACGAAGCGGAACCAGCGGTCGACGGCGAGTGCCGTTTCGACCGGCTCAAGACAGCGTTGGCATTCCAGCCGCAAGCGCGCCGCGGCCAACAGGTGCAACCGGGTCTGCACTTGCGCGCCGCGCGGCGCGCGCCGCGCGCCGTGTGCGCTCCACACCACCTCGTCGCCTTCCGCCGGCGATGCCTCGGCGTGCACCGCCTGAGCGAGGCGCTCGAACCGCCGCAACGGCCAGCGGCCATCGAGCGCCGCCGCGTCGTTCGCAAACGCTTGCACGTCCAGCCGAAGGGGGTCGAAAACATGCGCCGACATGGCCGCAGTGTACGACCCACGATGGGACAATCCGGTGCATGACGCAGGGCCCCGCATTGATCCTGGCTTCCACATCGCGCTACCGCCGCGAGCTGCTTTCTCGCCTCAAGCTGCCGTTCGAGGTTCGGTCGCCGGATGTCGACGAGACCCCGCGCGCCGGCGAACTGCCGGCGGCGCTGGCGCAGCGCCTTGCGTTGGCCAAGGCCCAGGCTGTCTCGACGCAATACCGCGACGCGGTGGTCATCGGTTCCGACCAGGTGGCCGACCTCGACGGCATGCCGATTGGCAAGCCCGGCACGCATGAGCGGGCCGTCGAGCAGTTGCGCGCCATGAGCGGGCGCAGCGTCATTTTCCAGACCGCCGTGGCGGTGGTCTGCGGGGCGAGCGGCTTCTCCGGCACGGCCCTGGTGCCGGCAAGGGTGAGCTTTCGCACGCTGTCCGATGGGGAGATCGAGCACTACCTGCGGACCGAACAGCCCTACGACTGCGCCGGCAGCGCCAAGGCAGAAACGCTGGGCATCGCGTTGCTCGACGCCATCGAGTCCATTGATCCCACCGCCTTGGTCGGCCTGCCGCTGATTCAAACCTGCGCGCTGTTGCGCCAGGCGGGCATCGATCCACTGGCCGGTCCCACGCGGCCATGAGGCAGCCGCCCGAACGCCAGGGGCAACTCGCAGGCGTGCCGAACCTTGTTCATGGCGGTGCGCTGTACCTCGTGCCGAACACGCTGGACTTCGGTATCAAGGACGAGGCCGCGGACCTGCGGGAGTTGCTGCCACTCGGCGTCATTCGCATCGCTGCCGGGCTGAACCACTGGGTCGCGGAAAGCGCCAAGTCGACGCGCGCGTTCCTGAAACGCGTCAACGCCGTGGTGCCGCTGGCGCTGCCACTTCAGTCGGTGTCCATCATCGAGTTGCCGCGTCCGCAGAAGGGCTCGTCCCTGGCTCCCATTGCGGCGCTGCGGCCGCTGCTCAACCCGGCCTTGCAGGGCCACGACATCGGCTTGATTTCCGAAGCCGGTTTGCCAGCCGTGGCCGACCCGGGCGCAGCGCTGGTTCAGGCGGCGCATGGCTCGGGAATCAGGGTTGTCGCGTTGCCCGGCGCCAGCTCGCTGTTGTTGGCCGTCGCGGCCAGCGGGCTGAACGGACAGAGCTTTGCGTTCGTGGGCTATTTGCCGGTTGAGTCGGCCGAACGAGGGGCACGCATTCGAGAACTGGAGGCGCTGTCGCGCCGCCATCTGCAAACCCAGTTGATGATCGAGACACCGTACCGCAATGAGGCACTGCTGGCTGCACTGCTGGCGCATTTGCAGCCAGGCACGCGTTTGTCGGTGAGTTGCGGCTTGACCTTGCCGGCCGGGTTCACTCGAACCGATACGGCGGCCGCTTGGAAGTCCAGCCCCGCGTCATTGCCGGCCGACGTGCCAGCGGTCTTCTGCCTGCTGGCCGGCTGACCCGCCGGGAAAGACTCAGGAAGGCACTTCCTCAGGCAGCCTCGCCCCGAACAGGGCAGCCACCTTCTTCTTGGGCTTGATGTTGGGCGAGATGGGACTCAAACGTGCGCTCGCCGAGGCCTTGGCCTCCCACGCGGGCTCGGACGCCACCGTCGCCGGTTCATACGGTTGGTCGAAGAACGGGTCGCTGCTGGCCGCGCGGGGAGACGGATAAGGCGAGCTGCGCGCCGCGGTGGCGACGCGCACGGGACGATCCTCGTCGCCCTCAAAGCGCGGCCGCTCGCTGAACGTACGGCGCGGGCGGTCCTCTTCTAGCTCCAGCGGCTCCAGTTCGATCTTCTTGTGGAGGAGCTTTTCGATGTCAGCGATCAGCCGCGCATCGTCGCGCGACACCAGGGTGACCGCCAGGCCGGAGGCCCCGGCGCGGCCGGTGCGGCCGATGCGGTGCACATAGTCTTCGGCGTTGTAGGGCACGTCGAAGTTGAACACCGCCGGCAGGTCGACGATGTCCAGACCGCGGGCCGCCACATCGGTGGCCACCAGCACATCAACCTCGCCGCGCTTGAACGCATCCAGCGCCTTCAAGCGCTCGTCTTGCGACTTGTCGCCGTGCAGCGCATTGGTGCGCAAGCCGTCGCGTTCGAACGATCGCGCCAGCCGCGCGCAACCGAGCTTGGAGTTGACGAAGATCAGTGCCTGGGTGATTGCGCGTTCCTTCAGCAGCTTCAGCACCGCGCGGCGCTTGTCGTCGGTGGCCACGCTAAAAAAGCGCTGCTCCACGTTGGTGGCGGTTGCGTTCGGCCGGGCCACTTCAACCATCAGCGGGTCCTGCAGATAACTTTCCGCCAGGCGCTTGATCTCGGGCGAGAACGTGGCCGAAAACAGCAGCGTCTGGCGCGTCTTGGGCAGGTAGCTCAGGATGCGCTGCAGGTCGGGCAGGAAGCCGATGTCGAGCATGCGGTCGGCCTCGTCCAGCACCACGTACTCCACCTGGTTCAACACGCAATTCTTGGCTTCGATGTGGTCCAGCAAGCGCCCCGGGGTGGCCACCAGAACTTCGACGCCCGCTTTGAGCTCGGCGGTTTGCGGCTTCATGTCGATGCCGCCATACACCACCGCGACGCGCAGCTTCGAATGCTGCGCATAACCCTTGATGTTCGCAGCCACCTGGTCCGCCAGCTCGCGCGTGGGCGCAATCACCAACGCACGCACCGGGTGCCGGGCCGGCGACATGCTGCTGTTTTCGTGACGCAGCATCTTGTGCAGCAACGGCAACGAAAACGCTGCCGTTTTGCCGGTGCCGGTTTGAGCCGCGCCCATCACGTCGCGCCCCGCCAGAACGATAGGAATCGCCTTGGCCTGGATCGGCGTCATGATGGTGTAGCCCTGGTCGGCCACGGCGCGTTGAAGGCTCTCGGCAAGCCCCAGGCTCGAAAATTCGAGCGACACAGAGGGCGAAATTGGGCCACCGGCGTCGCCGGAAATCGGGGAGATGTCGTTGTCAATCGTCATTTCGGTCATCCACGGATTATCGCCGTTACCCGATCCGCGCGCCGTTGGGTGAACTTGGGGCCACTAGAATCGACGCGTTTTCCCCCATCCGGGCTGCTCCCGGAGCTTCAATCCAACCGCCACGTCTCATGATCCTTGTCACGGGTGGCGCCGGCTTCATCGGCGCGAATTTTGTCCTGGATTGGGTGGCCAGTACCAATGAGCCGGTGCTCAACCTTGATGCGCTGACCTACGCCGGCAACATGGAAAGCCTGCGCGCCCTGGCCAGCAACCCGCGCCACGTGTTTGTCAAAGGCGACATCGGCGACCGGGCGCTGATGGACCGGCTGCTGGCCGAACACCACCCGCGCGCCGTGCTGCACTTCGCCGCCGAAAGCCATGTCGACCGCAGCATCCACGGGCCCGGCGCATTCATCAAGACCAACGTCGAGGGAACCTTCAACCTGCTGGAGGCAACCCGAGCCTATTGGGCCACGATGTCGGAAGCCGACAAGCCGTCCTTCCGCTTCCACCATGTCTCCACCGACGAGGTGTACGGCTCGCTGGGAACCAACGATCCCGCCTTCACCGAGACGCACCCGTACGAGCCCAACAGCCCCTACTCCGCCAGCAAGGCTGCCAGCGACCATTTGGTGCGCGCATGGCACCACACCTACGGCCTGCCCGTGGTGACCACCCATTGCTCCAACAACTACGGGCCCTATCACTTCCCCGAAAAGCTCATCCCACTGATGATCGTCAACGCTCTCGTGGGCAAACCGCTGCCGATCTACGGCGATGGGCAGCAGGTGCGCGACTGGCTTTACGTGAAGGACCACTGCGCCGCTATTCGCGAGGTGCTGGCCCGCGGGCGGGTGGGCGAAACCTACAACGTGGGCGGCTGGAACGAAAAGCCCAACATCGAGATCGTGAAGACCGTTTGCGCGTTGCTGGACGAGATGCGCCCCGACCCGGCCGGCAGCCATTCCCGGCTCATCCGCTTTGTTGCCGACCGGCCTGGTCATGACCGCCGTTATGCGATCGATGCGCGCAAGCTGGAGCGCGAACTCGGCTGGAAGCCTGCCGAGACTTTCGAGACCGGGATTCGCAAGACCGTGGGCTGGTATCTGGACAACGCGGAATGGGTTTCCCATGTGCAGTCTGGCGCCTACCGCGATTGGGTGGCCACCAACTACAGCGGCCGCGTTGCAGACAAAAGCAGCATGAACCCGGCATGAAAATCCTGCTGCTCGGCAAGAACGGCCAGGTGGGCTGGGAACTGCAACGCGCGCTGGCCCCGCTCGGCGACGTGGTGGCGCTGGACTTCGACAGCCCCGGCCCGCTGAGCGCCGATTTCACCCGGCCCGAATCCCTGGCCGCCACGGTGCGCGCGGTGGCGCCGCGGATCATCGTCAATGCAGCCGCCCACACCGCCGTCGACAAGGCCGAGAGCGAGCCCGGTCTGGCGCGTGCGATCAATGCCGCCGCGCCGGGCGTTCTGGCGCATGAAGCCGCCGCCTGCGGCGCCTGGCTGATGCACTACAGCACCGACTATGTGTTTGACGGCAGCGGCAACCGCCCTTGGCTGGAAGATTCGCCGACCGGCCCGCTCAGCGTCTACGGCCAAACCAAGCTCGAAGGCGAACAGGCCGTCCGCGCCAGTGGCTGCAAACACCTGATCTTTCGAACCAGCTGGGTCTACGCCGCGCGGGGCGGCAACTTTGCAAAGACCATGCTCAAACTCGCCGCAGAGCGCGACCGGCTGACCGTCATCGACGACCAGGTCGGCGCGCCGACCGGTGCCGACCTGCTGGCCGACCTGACCGCGCACGCGCTGCGCACGGCGTTGGTTCAACCAGCGGTTGCCGGCACTTACCATGCCGTCGCCCAGGGCGAAACCAGTTGGCACGGCTACGCGCGCCACGTGATCGAGTTCGCACGAACGGCGGGCCAACGCATCAGGGTGGGGCCGCAGGCGATCGAGCCCGTGCCGACCAGCGCATTTCAAACGCCCGCAAAGCGCCCTGGCAATTCGCGCATGAACACCCGCAAGCTGCGGCAGACCTTCGAACTGACCCTTCCCCCGTGGCAAAACGGCGTGGACCGCATGCTTGCTGAAGTGCTGATCTGATTCTTTGGAACCCGTCAACATGAGCGCTTCATGCCGCAAAGGCATCATCCTCGCCGGGGGCTCCGGCACGCGGCTGCACCCGGCCACATTGGCCATGAGCAAACAGCTGCTGCCGGTCTATGACAAGCCGATGGTGTATTACCCGCTCAGCACGCTGATGCTGGCCGGCATCCGCGACATCCTGCTCATCAGCACCCCGCAGGACACGCCGCGCTTCGAGGCCCTGCTGGGGGATGGCGCCAAGTGGGGCGTGAACATCAACTACTGCGTGCAGCCCAGTCCCGACGGGCTGGCGCAAGCCTTCATCCTGGGCAAGCCATTCGTCAATGGCCAACCCAGCGCGCTGGTGCTGGGCGACAACATCTTCCACGGCCACGACCTGCAGGGCCTGCTGGGCGCCGCGGGCCACCGGAGCGAAGGGGCCTCGGTGTTCGCCTACCACGTGCATGACCCCGAGCGCTATGGCGTCGTCGCGTTCGACGACAAGAAGCGCGCGCTGAGCATCGAAGAAAAACCCAAGCTGCCCAAGAGCAACTACGCCGTGACCGGTTTGTACTTTTACGACGAACAGGTCTGCGACATCGCCGCCGGCATCAAGCCATCGGCTCGCGGCGAACTTGAAATCACCGATGTCAACGCGCGCTACTTGAGCCAAGGTCAACTCAATGTCGAGATCATGGGCCGCGGCTATGCCTGGCTGGACACGGGCACGCACGACAGCCTGCTGGAGGCGGGCCAGTTCATCGCCACGCTGGAAAAGCGCCAGGGCTTGAAGGTCGCTTGCCCCGAAGAGATCGCGTTCCGGTCTGGGTGGATCAGCGCCGAGCAGCTTCATGCCATGGCGCAACCCATGCTCAAGAACGGCTACGGACACTACTTGATGCAAGTGCTCAAGGGCGGTGTTTACTGATGAAGGTCACCGCAACGTCGATCCCCGGCGTGCTGATCCTCGAACCCAAGGTGTTCGGCGACGAGCGCGGGTTCTTCATGGAGAGCTTCAACCAGAAGTTGTTCAATGACGCTGCTGGCCACGAAGTCACCTTCGTTCAAGACAACCATTCGCGCTCGGGCAAAGGAGTGCTGCGCGGCCTGCACTACCAGTTGCCGCCACATGCACAGGGCAAGCTGGTGCGCGTCACGCAAGGCACTGTGTTCGACGTAGCCGTGGACATCCGCAAACGCAGCCCGAGCTTCGGGAAATGGGTCGGGGTGGAGCTGAGCGGCGAGAACCACCGGCAGTTGTGGCTGCCCCCCGGCATGGCGCACGGGTTCGTGGTCGTCAGCGAGACCGCCGACTTTCTGTACAAGACCACCGCCTACTACGCCCCGCAGGCGGAAAGCTGCATCCGGTGGGATGACCCGGTACTCGGCATCCGCTGGCCGGACCTCGGCCAAGCCCCCAAGGTATCGAACAAAGATGTTCTGGGCGCCCTGTTCGCCAGCATCGTTCCGTTTGAATAGAGCCGGTCGTCTCCGCGTCGATGCGCGTGTGTAGAATCCAGCGTTCAATCATTGAACGCAGCGAGTCTTTTGTGCCACCGGCAACCCCTTCTGACAACCTGGCCCACCTTGAGCTGTTGCGGGTTCTTGAGCAACACCCGGAGTACTCCCAACGCGAACTGTCCAAGGCGCTTGGCGTGAGCCTGGGCAAGACCCACTATCTGCTCAAAGCGTTGCTGGGCAAAGGCTGGGTCAAGGCAAAAAACTTCAAGCGCAGTGACAACAAGTTCGGGTACCTGTACGTATTGACGCCGACCGGGGTGAGCCAGCGCTTGCGGCTGACCCATGCCTTCCTGGCGCGCAAGGAGTCGGAGTACCAGATGCTTCAAACTGAAATCGCAACCCTGCGCAAAGAGTTGGTGAGCCGATCCAGTGCGCCGGCATCGACCCTCTGACCGCACCCACTCGCACTGAACGCACGCATGGCTGGCAAGTCGGGCATCAACAACACCGCGAGGATCTTCGTCACGGGCCATCGGGGCATGGTCGGGTCGGCGCTGGTCCGCCGCCTCCGGGCCGGTGGATACGCCGACGTACTGACCCGCACGCATGCCGAGCTGGACCTGCTCGACCAGCGGGCGGTGCATGGCTTTCTGGCGGCGGAGAAACCCGACTACATCTTCGTCGCCGCGGCAAAGGTCGGTGGCATTCAAGCCAACAACGTCTACCGGGCCGACTTTCTGTATCAAAACCTGATGATCGAGGCCAACCTCATTCACGGCGCGCACCTGGCCGGAGTGCAGCGCCTGATGTTCCTCGGGTCGAGTTGCATCTACCCGCGCGACTGCCCTCAACCCATCAAGGAAGAGTTCCTTTTGACCGGCCCGCTGGAGCCCACCAACGAGCCCTACGCCATCGCCAAGATCGCCGGGATCAAGCTGTGCGAAAGCTACAACTTGCAGTACGGGCGGCAGTATGTGAGCGCAATGCCGACCAACCTGTACGGCCCGAACGACAACTACGACCTGGCCACCAGCCATGTGCTGCCGGCGCTGATCCGCAAAGCGCACGAGGCGCGCGAGCGCGGCGATGCCGAGTACGTGGTGTGGGGCAGCGGCACGCCGCGGCGCGAGTTTCTGTACGTCGACGACCTGGCCGACGCCTGCGTGCACCTGATGGAGCGCGGCTACGACGGCGCGCTGGTCAACATCGGCAGCGGCGAAGACGTGACCATCCGCGAGCTGGCTCAAACGGTGATGCAGGCGGTGGGCTTCAAGGGCCGCATCGTCTTCGACCCCACCCGGCCCGACGGCACGCCGCGCAAGCTGCTCGACGTGAGCCGGCTCGCGGCATTGGGGTGGCGGGCAAGGACACCACTGACGTCCGGTGTCCGGCTGGCGTATGACCACTTCTTGAACGCAGGCAGATGTTCGCCATGACCGTCACCGA
>JANNDW010000324.1:0-1615 GCA_031378125.1 Methylibium sp.
CAAGGGCTTCCCCATTTGTCAAGCTGCACCGATCCGATGTGAATCGCGGTAGCGATTCACCCTGCGTTGATCTGACTTTGACTTTCGACCAGCGTCGAATGGCGACGGACGTTGAACAGCGGCAAAGGGTGCGGACTGGAGAAACTACAACCGGTCATCGATGCAGCAACTCAAGTGCTGCGGACCCTGATGAAAGACGCGCGCGGGGGCCTCATTCGTTAGTCGAGGACAGCCAGAGCTGCCTCATCGAGTTAACCAGGCACTCCCCGCGCAGGTCCAAACCTCTTGCACATCAACGTGGTTCGTCACGCGGCGGTGGTCAACGGGGTGCTCAGTGCGGCGAGCCGGCCGAGCGCGGGATGTTCAGCCGTTTCGATCCCGGGTTCTTGTCGAACGTCGTTGGGGCTCCCTTGCCTCCTGGGGAGGGAAGGGCGGGGGGATGGGAGGGGTCAACACCTGGCTTCATCACGCTCTCCTGTGTGGCTCAAGCCGGCAACTTGAACGACTCACCCTTGGTCAGCGCCGCCCAGGCCAATCGCGCGTTCTTCGCCGCGATGGCCACGACGGCCTTCCAGTAGCCGCGCCGCTCGCGCAGCTTCACTGCCCAGCGGCTGAGCGAGTCCGGCTTGTTCGGCGCCGCATTGAGCACCGCGCGGGCCCCCAGCACCAGCAGGCTGCGCAGGTAGGCGTCACCCGCCTTGGTGATGCGCCCCAGCCGCGTCTTGCCACCCGAGCTGTACTGCCCCGGCACCAGGCCCAGCCAGGCGGCAAACTGCCGGCCGCTGTCGAACTCTGTGGCATTGCCCACCATCGCCACGATCGCCGTGGCGGTGGTCTGGCCCACCCCCATCAGCCGCATCAGCTGCTGCGCCGCCGTGCACCGGCGCGCCATCGTGCGGATGTGCGTGTCGTACTGCGTGATGCGTTCGTCCAGGTGGTGCACCTCACTGAGCAGGTCACCGATCACGGTGTTGGCCCAGCCGGGCAGGTCTTCGAGCCGGTTGGCCGCTTCGCGGCGCACCACCTCGGCCTTGAGCGGCAGCACGATGCCCAACTCCGAGAGCAGCCCGCGGATGCGATTGAAGGTGGCGGTGCGCTGCTCGACAAAGCCCTGGCGCGCCCGGTGCACCATCAGGCGCGACTGCTGCTCTTCGGTCTTGATCGGCACGAAGCGCATGTTCGGGCGAGTCACGGCTTCGCAGATGGCTGCGGCATCGGCGGCGTCGTTCTTGCCGCGCTTGCCGCTCATGCGGTAGGGCGTGACGAACTTGGGCGCCATCAGCCGCACGGTGTGGCCGTGGGCGATGAACAGGCGCGCCCAGTGGTGCGCGCCGGAGCAAGCCTCCATGCCGATGGTGCACGGCGGCAACGCGGCAACGAGTTCGTGCAGCCTGGCGCGAGGCACGCTGGGGCGCACCAGTTCGGGCTTGCCCGACTCGTTCACGCCGTGCAGCGCGAAGACGTTCTTGGCGAGATCGATTCCAACGGTCAGAATGGCCATGACTTCCCCTTTCGAGCGAGTTGATGAGAGTTCGCACTTCCCATCGTGGCACTGAGTTGCCGGTCTGCGCAACCTGGCGGATAGCTCGGGACGGGGAAGTCCCTTTCATTCGTT
>JANNDW010000344.1:0-23977 GCA_031378125.1 Methylibium sp.
ATGAACGAAGGGCCGTGAAAACAGAGCAGTGGGGTATAACTAGAAACGCATCCAGCAGGAGCGGAAAAACATGCTCCGCGATAACGGTCTCGAAGTCCTACGGGTCGACGCTGGTCTGCGGGCCAGCGCGCCGAATCCGGATCGAGTGGTTGGAACGGGTGGGCAGGGCGATCAGGTTCATGAAGACAAGTGGCGCGATTATAGGTTTGACGCAGTGGCTGCAAACGCCGGCTGGCCGCTATGTGCTGGAGTGGGAGCAAGAGCATCTGGACGGGGCGGTGGCCGATCTGTTTGGTTTTCATGCGCTGCAGCTTGGCGTGCCGGAGATCGAAGCCCTGCGTGCCAATCGCATGCCGCACCGTTGGGTGGCCACGGACGCCATGCACGCTGCCGGCCCCACCGATCAGGTGGCCTTGCCGCGCTGCGCGGTCGCGCTGCATTGCGATTTCGACGCCCTGCCGTTCGACAGCCAGAGCCTGGACCTGGTGGTGTTGCCACATGGGCTGGAGTTGGCGCGCGACCCCCACCTGGCCTTGCGCGAGGTCGAGCGGGTGCTGGTGCCTGAAGGCCGGGTTGTCGTGGTCGGTTTTAATCCGACCAGCCTGTGGGGCCTGCGCCAGCGGCTCGGCCACCTGCGCAGGCGCATCGCCAGGGGCAGTGCTGCCAAGCTGTTCTTGCCCAACGCCGGCGAGTTCATGGGCTACCGGCGGCTGCGAGACTGGCTGCGGCTGCTCAGCTTCGAGGTCGAAGCCGGGCGTTTCGGCTGCTACCGGCCGCCGCTGGTGTCGCAAAAATGGCTGGCCCGGCTGGCGTGGATGGAGCGGTCGGGCGAGTGTGGTGGCCGGTGTTCGGCGCGGTCTACTTCGTCGTCGCGGTGAAGCGGGTGCGGGGCATGCGGCTGGTGGGGCTGTTGCCCGCGCAACGCCAAAAAACCAAGGCCGCGCCAGCCGTGGCGGTCAATCACAACCACGACATTCACGAGCTCGAGATTCACGATTTCGAGCCGGGCCAGGATTCTCAATGAACACCGCGACAAACAGCATCCGGCGACCGCAGGTCACCATCTACACCGACGGCGCTTGCAAAGGCAACCCGGGCCGCGGCGGCTGGGGCGCATGGCTGAGCATGGGCGAGCACCAGAGGGAGTTGTTCGGCGGCGAGTCGCTGACCACCAACAACCGCATGGAGCTCACCGCGGTGATCGAAGCGCTGGCCTCGCTCACGCGCAGCTGCGACGTTGTCATTTACACCGACAGCAACTATGTTCGCCAGGGCATCACCGAATGGATCCACGGCTGGAAACTGCGTGGCTGGAAGACAGCCGACAAGAAGCCGGTCAAGAACGTCGACCTGTGGCAACGGCTCGACTCGCAGCGCAATTTGCACCAGGTGGAGTGGCGTTGGGTCAAGGGGCATTCCGGCGACCCCGGCAACGAGCGCGCCGACGCGCTGGCCAATCGCGGCGCCGACAGCGCAGCGTAGCCCGGAACGGAAAAGGAACGGCCCTGAAGCGTGATTCGGGTGCACCGGCTACAGTCGAAACTCAAGCGATGAAACTTTTTCACACCCTTGTGGCCGTGGTCGGCATCGCCATCGCTGGCGGGGCGGCTTACTGGTACCAGAACAAACCGTCCGTCGGCGCCGCCATTGCCGCGGCGGACAAGGCCGCCAACGCCGGCGGCAGCGGGATTGCGGCCGCTGCCGGTGGATCGGCTGCCGGCGGATTGAGTGCCGGTGCAGGCGCCGGTGGCCCGGTCATCGTCGAGGTCGGCAAGGTCGAAGTGATGACGCTGCAGGACGAGACCCAGGCGGTCGGAACCTTGCGCTCGCGGCAGGGCGTGATGTTGCGCCCGGAGGTCAGCGGCCGCATCTCCAGACTCGGCTTCGGCGACGGCCAGAGGGTCCGGCGCGGGCAGCTTCTGGTTCAACTGGACGCCACGCTGCAGCAGGCGCAGCTGCTGCAAGCCAAAGCCCAGGCCAGCATTGCGCGAACCAACCTGCAGCGCAACCGCGATCTGATGGCGCAAAACTTCGTCAGCCAAAGTGCTGCCGACCAGACCGCCGCGGCACTCGAAGTGGCCCAGGCACAGGTGGCGTTGGCCCAGGCGCAGCTGAGCCGCATGAGCATCGTTGCGCCCTTCGACGGCCTGGCCGGCATCCGCAATGTCAACGTCGGGGACTATGTGAAGGACGGCGCCGATCTGGTGAATGTCGAGGACGTGTCGGCGATGGTGGTCGACTTCCGGTTGCCGGAGGGCGTGATCGCGCGCTTGAAGCTGGGCCAGGGCGTTGCCGTCAATTTGGATGGTCTGCCGGGGCGCGACTTCAAGGGCCGCGTCGACGCCCTCGATTCGCAGCTCGACGCGAACGGCCGCTCGCTGCTGGTGCGGGCGCGCGTGGACAACTCTCAAGGCCTGTTGCGCGCCGGCATGTTTGCGCGGGCGCGCATCGTGTTCGAGGTGCGCGCCGCGGCGACCGTGGTGCCGGAAGAGGCACTCGTGCCACAGGGCGGCAAGCAGTACCTGGTCAAGGTCGTCGACGCAGCGGGTGGCAAGGTTTCGCAGCGGCTCGAGGCTCGGATCGGGTTGCGTGTGCCCGGCAAGGTCGAGATTCTCGAAGGCCTGGCGGCCGGCGATGTGGTCGTGGTGGCCGGCCAGGGGCGTTTGCTTCGCGCCGACGGCTTGCCCATCAAGGTGGTGGACATCGCCGACGGAGCGGCTCGCCCGGCGCGCGCCGCGTCGCAGCCCGCGGCGAGCCCGCGCGCACCCGCTGCTTCGGCGGTGTAGCGCGCCAGACGGCGGCGGACCTGGCGATGAATATCTCCGAAACATCGATTCGCCGGCCGGTGTTCGCCACAGTGATGTCGCTGTTGCTGGTGCTCATTGGCGCGGTTTCCTTTTCGCTCCTGCAGGTGCGCGAGTACCCGCGTATCGACGAGCCGGTGGTCAACGTCACGACACGGCTCACAGGCGCCTCGTCCGAGGTGATCGAGTCGCAGGTCACCAAGCCGCTGGAGGATTCCGTTGCGGGCATCGAAGGGGTGGACATCATCACCTCGACCTCGCGCTCGGAGGAAAGCCAGATCACGGTGCGTTTCAAGCTGAACAAAAGTCCCGAGGATGGCGCCGCCGATGTGCGCGACCGGGTCTCGCGGGTGCGCGGGAAATTGCCCGCCGCCATCGACGAGCCGGTGATCTCCAAGGTGGAGGCTGACGCCACGCCCACCATCTGGCTGGCCTTCAGCAGCGAAACGCTGTCGCCGCTGCAGATCACCGACCTGGTGAACCGGGTCGTCAAGCCCCGCGTGCAAACCGTTCCCGGCGTGGCCGACGTGCGAATCTTCGGGGATCGCAAGTTCTCGATGCGCATCTGGGTCGACCCCGACCGGCTGGCCTCGTATCGCCTGACCGTGCAGGATGTCGAGGACGCGCTGCGCCGGCAGAACCTTGAGGTGCCGGCCGGCCGCATTGAAAGCCAGCAACGCGAGTTCAGTGTCACCGCGCAAACCGACCTGACGACGCCGCAGCAGTTCGGCGAGATCGCGCTCAAGAGCGTCAACGGCTACACCGTGCGGCTGCGCGAGGTGGCGCGCGTCGAGCAGGCGGCCGCGAGCGAGCGCTCCAGCGTGCGGCTGAACGGCGTGCCGGCGGTCTCGGTGGGTGTGATCCGGCAGGCCACGGCCAACCCCTTGGAGGTTTCCGCGGGCGTGCGCGCCGCCATGCCCCAGATCCAGCGGGACCTGCCCGCCAACGTCAAGGTGCAGCAGGCGAACGACAATTCGGTCTTCATCGACCGGTCCATCAGCTCCGTCTTTCGAACCATCGTCGAAGCCATCGCATTGGTGGCGCTGGTGGTGTTCGTTTTTCTGCGCACCTTGCGCGCCTCGATCATCCCGCTGGTCACCATTCCGGTCAGCCTGATCGGCGTGTTCGCGCTGATGGCGGTGGCCGGCTTCACCATCAACACGCTGACCCTGCTGGCGCTGGTGCTGGCCATCGGTTTGGTGGTCGACGATGCGATCGTGATGCTGGAAAACATCTTCCGCCACATCGAAGCGGGCATGGAGCCGTTCCAGGCCGCGATCAAGGGTGCCAGGGAGGTCAGCTTTGCAGTGGTGGCGATGACGCTGACGCTGGCGGCCGTCTACGCACCGCTGGCCTTCGCGCCCGGGCGCACCGGGCGGCTGTTCACCGAATTTGCCCTGACGCTGGCCGGCGCCGTCATCGTGTCGGGTTTTACCGCGCTGACCCTCACGCCGATGATGTGCGGCAAGCTGCTGCGCCACAACCCGAGCCCGAATCCGTTTGATCGCGGCATGGAGCGCTTTTTGGTGTGGCTGACCAAGCGCTATGAGCTGGCGCTGCGCTGGACGCTGGGCCAGCGCTGGATCGTGTTGCTGGTGATGGCCGCGGCCGGCGCGGGCAGCGGGTGGTTGTTCAACACCGCGAAGAGCGAACTCGCGCCGCTTGAAGACCGGGGCGTGATCCTGGCCAGCGTCAACGCGCCGGACGGCGCCACGCTGGAATACACCGAGCGCTACATGCGCGCGATCGAGCGCGTCGGCCTGAGCTACCCGGAGTTCGACCGCGTGTTCGTCGTGACCGGCATCCCGACGGTGTCGCAAGGCATTGCCTTCCTGCGCACCACCGATTGGTCCGATCGCTCGCGCACCACGCTGCAACTCGCGCGCGACCTGCAGCCCAAGTTCGCCGGCCTTCCCGGCGTCTCGGCGTTTCCGATCACGCCGCCGTCGCTCGGCCAGGGGTTTCGAGAACGGTCCATCAACTTCGTGGTCGTGAGCTCCGAGTCGTACGAAAACCTGTCGCGCGTGTCTGAGCAAATGCTGGCCGAGATGGCGCGCAACCCGAGCCTGGTGCAGCCTGACAGCGACCTGCGCCTGAACAAGCCGGAGATCTTCATCACGGTCGACCGCGACCGTGCGGCCGATGCCGGCGTGGCGGTGGACCAGGTCGCGCGCGCCATCGAAACCATGCTCGGTGGCCGCAACGTGACGCGCTACAAGCGCGACGCCGAACAGTACGACGTGATCGTGCAGACCCAGGCCGGCGGGCGCGCCACGCCAGAGGACATCGACAAGATCTTCGTGCGCGGCCAAAAGAACGGCGTCGACGCGATGATCCCGCTGTCGGCGCTGGTGTCGGTGCGGGAGGCGGTGAGCCCTCGCGAGTTGAACCACTTCAACCAACGGCGCTCGGTGGCCATCACGGCCAACCTCGCGCCGGGCTATTCGCTGGGCGAAGGGCTGGCCTTCATGGAAGCCACCGCGGCCAAGCTGCTCAAGCCGGGCTACTCGACCGAGTTGAATGGCGTGTCGCGCGAATTCAAATCCTCCAGCGGCGCGCTCGGGTTGGTGTTCGCGCTGGCGCTGCTGTTCATTTTCCTGGTGCTGTCGGCGCAGTTCGAGAGCTTTGTCGACCCCCTCGTCATCATGCTCAGCGTGCCGCTGTCGATGGTGGGGGCGCTTGCCGCATTGCAGCTGTCAGGGGGCACGCTGAACGTTTATTCGCAGATTGGGCTCATCACGCTGGTGGGGTTGATCACCAAACACGGCATTTTGATCGTCGAGTTCTCGAACCAGCTGCGCCACCAGGGCAAGGAGACCCTGCAGGCCGTGGTCGAGGCCGCCTCCATGCGCCTGCGACCGATCCTGATGACGACCGGTGCGATGGTGCTGGGCGCGCTGCCGCTGGCCTTGGCAACCGGTGCGGGGGCGGAGAGCCGGCGCCAGATCGGCTGGGTCATCGTTGGCGGCATGTCGCTGGGCACGCTGCTCACCCTCTTCGTGGTGCCGACCATGTACACGCTGTTTGCCCGCAGGCGTGTGCCCGGTGCCAACGACACTGTGGCCGTCGAGGTGGCGCAGGCGCACGGCTGAGCGCCGCGGACTGGGCCCCCGGTCGCTGCGCTCCTGCCCTCAGGGCCGTCCCAAGCGGCCTGAGCTCCAAGGGCCACCCAGGGCCCCTTTGCCGCCCTTGGGGGGCGACGCCGCAGGCGGCTTGGGGCTGTCATTTCAGACCAGACCCTTCTCCACATCCATCAGCTTGAAGCGCGCCAACGAAAGATTGGACCGCTGCTTGTTCAGCAGCACGAACATGAACAGCTCCGGGTGCCTGGACAGCGTGCGCATCAGCTGGTGCCGCGTGCCAGTGCCGACGCTCACCTCCTCGACATGATCTGGCAGCCCCATGCTGCGCGCGGCCAGGCGGTGGGCGCGCAACACCTGCGCGCACGCGGCTGCGGCGCGCTCGATGTCGACGTTCTCCTCCTCGCATTGCTCGCGCGCGACCACCAGGCCGGTGCTCGAATCGACGATGGCGCAGCACAGCAAGCCGTCGATGGCCAGCAGCTCGACGAGGGAGTTTCTGGCGTGCTCCGCGTCGAGATCGCCGCGGGCGGTGCGCACCACCACCGGCGTCGCGGCGCTGCCCGTTGCCGCGCCCGCAGAGGGCTTGGCGGCCACCGGCACCTGAGCGTGCGGCAGTCCCAGATCGGCCACCTTGATCGGGAAATCATGCACTCCCAGCAGGGCCGGCACGGCCGAGGGCGTCCAACCGGGGCCGGCCTTCACCTGGTTCCATTGGCCCAACATGGCGTTCCACACCGACGAGGCGCTGATCAGCGGCTCGTTCAGCACCCGCACCTGCATCGGCTTGGGCCAGCTCATCGCCGTGATCTTGTTGGCGATCCACACCGCGCTGGGCGGCAGCATGAACAGCAGGTTGGGGCAGTGCCAGCTGGGCAGCAAAGCGGCATCGTGCAGGGACTGCAGCAGCGCGTTGATGGCCGGCGGGTCCATCGGCCCGACCACCACGGTGGTCATGTGGCTTCGCTCCATCAGCGCCACCGGGATCTCGGCGCTGTCGCGGCCCGCCACGCGCACATCGGCGTGGTAGATCTTCAGCGTGTCCTCGTGGCGCCGGACCAGCGCGGTGCGCTCGATCACCGCCAGCGTGCGCAGCGTGGTCTGCTCGCGCAGGTGCAGCCGCTCGATGGGCCGCCCGCCGGCGTCTGACAGCGCCCTGATGACCGACGCGGCCCACACACCCATCGGGTCGAGCAGCGTGAGTACGCGGCTGGCCGAGTCCATGTCGGCGCGGGTCGACGCGAAGTGCTCGCGAATGGCGTGAGCGGCAGACCCGGTCACCACCAGGTCGCGCTGATGCCGGTCAACCACGGGCGCCTGGCCGTTGGTCTCGGCGGCCTCGGTGCCCATGATCGCCGTATTGGCGAACGGACGCTGCGCCTCTTCCGCGGCGCGGCTCTTCTTGCCGAACGGGTCGAGCACCGAGCCCAAATCCCCAAAGAGCGAGGTCAGCATGGCATGTCCTTCCTTCGTCGCCGCATGTGGCGCCCATGGTCGCGGCGCAAGCCTCCGATATCCCGAGTGTATGCAGATGGGGCGCCGTACCGCGCCCCCCGGCTGCGGGGCCTGTTGCATGAAACCATCGGTTTGAGCCTGCTGCGCCGGCACCGCTACCATTGAGTCAATCGGCGAACGAAGCCCAACCGGCAGCCCTCGGATGACCACCATGACCACCCTGACCACCTTGACCGCGCCGGCCCCGCCGATGCGCCAGGACGCCGCCTTGATCGGCCTGGTCGGCCTGGCGCACGGCACCAGCCATTTCAGCCAGTTGTTGCTGGCGCCCTTGTTCCCGTGGCTGAAAGACGCGTTCAGCGTGAGCTATGCCGAACTGGGCCTGCTGATGTCGATCTTCTTCGTCGTGTCGTGCATCGTGCAGGCTTTGGCGGGGTTCGTGGTCGACCGTTTCGGCCCGCGGCCGGTGCTGTTTGCGGGCTTGGCTTTGCTCGGTCTGGCCGGGTTCGGTTTCGCTGCCAGCACGAGTTACTGGATGCTGGCCGCGTTCTCGGTCCTGGCGGGCATCGGCAACGGCGTGTTCCATCCGGTCGACTACACCTTGCTCAACCGCAAGGTGCACCCATCGCGCCTCGGCCATGCCTTCAGCGTGCACGGCATCACCGGCAGCCTGGGCTGGGCGCTCGCGCCTGCTTTGCTGGTGCCGCTGACGCTGGCTTACTCGTGGCGCGTGGCGCTGGTGTGCGCCGGGGCGCTGGCGTTTTTGGTGCTCGCGATCCTGTGGTTCAAGCGTGAGCGGCTGGCTTTGGACACGGCCCAGCTCCACCGCGGATCAAAGGGTGCCGCGGGGCCGGCCACCGAAGGTCACTTGGCGTTCCTGAAGCTCCCTGCGGTGTGGATGTGCTTTGCGTTTTTCTTCTTCTACGCCGCTTCGCTCAGCGGGGTGCAGGCGTTCGCGCCGGAAGCGGCGCGCCTGCTGCATGGCGTGCCGGAGCACGCTGCGGCGATGTGCCTGACCATCTACATGGTCTGCAGCGCCGGTGGCATGGTGGCGGGTGGTTTTCTGGCCTCCGACCCGGCGCGCTGCGAGCGCATCGTCGGCGCCGGTTTTGGCGTGGCAGCGGCGATTGCGCTGATGATCGGCTTCACCGCCATTCCCGCCATGGCGGTGCCGGTGCTGTTCGGTGCGATGGGCTTGGGCGCCGGCATCGCCGGGCCTTCGCGCGACCTGCTGGTCAAGCGGTCAGCGCCCGACAATGCCACCGGGCGCGTCTATGGCGTGGTGTATTCCGGGCTAGACATCGGCCAGGCCATCGCGCCGCTGGTGTTCGGCACCTTGATGGACATGCGTCAACCGGCCATGGTCTGGCTGGGCATTGCGCTGGTGCAGGCGGTGTTGATCGTCAGCGCGTTCAATGTGCGGCGCGCGCGCCGCACCCGCCTTGCAGCGGAGGCGGTCTGAAGACCCCGCGCATCGCCGGCCACGCCCTCGTCGAATCCCTGATCGCACAGGGGGTCGATACCGTGTTCGGGGTACCGGGCGAAAGCTTTCTGGCCGCGCTCGATGGATTTCACGAACACCGCGAGCACATCCGCTTCATTGCCTGCCGGCACGAGGGTGGCGCCGCGTTCATGGCCGAGGCGCAGGGCAAGCTGACCGGCCGCCCCGGCATCTGTTTCGTGACCCGCGGGCCGGGCGCCACCAACGCCAGCATCGGCCTGCACACGGCGTTTCAAGACAGCACACCGATGATCCTTTTCATCGGCCAGGTGGCCAGCGACCAGCGCGACCGCGAGGCGTTTCAAGAGCTGGACTACCGCCAGATGTTCGGCCCCGGAACCTTGGGGCTGGCCAAATGGGTGGCCGAGGTGCATCACCCACAACGCCTGCCCGAATACGTGGCGCGTGCGTTCCACACCGCTATGCAGGGCCGGCCCGGCCCGGTGGTGCTGGTGCTGCCCGAAGACATGCTGGCCGCCCGCACGGATGCACCGGTGCTGCCGCGCGTCGAGCCGGTGCGGGCCTGGCCGGCGCCGGGCGGGTTGCCACAGGTACGCAGCCTGCTGCTCGCGGCGCAGCGGCCGTTCGTGATCGTCGGCGGCGGCGGCTGGGACGCCCACGCCTGCCAGGCTTTGCAGCGATTCGCCGAGGGCTGGCAGCTCCCCGTCGGCTGCGCATTCCGTTTTCAGGACCTGTTCGACAACCGGCACCCGAACTACGCGGGCGATGTCGGCGTCGGCATCAACCCCAAGTTGGCTCAGCGCATCGTCGACGCTGATTTGGTGCTGGCCATTGGCGCCCGCCTCGGTGAGATGACCACCGCCGGCTACACGCTGCTGAAAGCGCCACGCCCCGAACAGAAACTGATTCACATCCATGCCGGCGCCGAAGAGCTCGGCCGCGTCTATGCCGCCGACTTGATGCTGCAATCGGCCATGGCCTGCGCCGCCAAGGCATTGGAGACGCTGGCCCCGCCCGCTTCATTGCCCTGGAATGAATGGACGGCAGCAGCCCACGCCGACTGCGAAGCCAACCACATCGCAACACCGGTGGCACCGCTGGACATGGCCGAGGTCATCAAAGTCATCGCGCGCCTGGCGCCCAGCGACAGCGTGCTGACCAACGGTGCCGGCAACTTCAGCGGCTGGCTGCACCGCTACTACCGCTATCCTGGCCTGCAGCATGCCGGCCGCACGCAGCTGGCGCCGACCTCGGGCGCCATGGGCTACGGTGTGCCGGCCGCGGTGGCCGCGTCCTTGCTGTACCCCAAGCGCACCGTGATCAACATCGCCGGCGATGGCGACTTTTTGATGACCAGCCAGGAGCTGGCCACCGCCACCGGCTATGGCGCCGGCACGGGCAGCGGCAAGCTGATCAGCATCGTCGTGGACAACGGGACCTACGGCACCATCCGCATGCACCAGGAGCGCGACTTCCCCGGCCGGGTGAGCGGCAGCGACCTGTTCAACCCCGACTTCGCCGCGCTTGCGCGGGCTTACGGCTTCGAGGCTTCCAGCTTGAGTGAGACCGCGCAGTTCGAACCTGCGTTTACGGCTGCCCTGAAGAGCGCGCGACCGACCCTGCTGCACCTGAAGCTGGACAGCGAGGTCAGCACCACGCGCACCACGCTGAGCGCCATTCGCGAGGCCGCGCGCAAGCGCGCCGCGGCGTGATGCCAGGCAAGCGAGCCCGCATGGGCTCCCTCTCCCGCTTGCGGAAGAGGGCTGGGGCGATGACGCGGGCGCTCGCCGCGGGCGTTCTGATGGCAGTGGCATGGGCTGCACCCGCCGTCGCGGCCGACACGGTGCCGGGCTTGTGGCGCATCGAACAAGCCCGCAGCGAACCGATGCTGGACAAACGCCGCGCCCGCATCGATTTCGGCGCCGACGGCAAGCTCACCGGCCACACCAGTTGCAACACCATGACGGCCAGCTACACGCTGGAGGGAAGCAGCTTGAAGGTTGGCCCGGTGATCACCACCCGCATGGCCTGCGCTCAATTGCAGATGGAGCAGGAGGATCGCATCCTCACCGCGCTCGAACTCGCCGTCAGCGCCAGGGTGCGCGACGACGGCCTGCTGGAGTTGCGCGACGCCGATGGCCGCGGGCTGCTGCGCGGCACGCGCTTCGAATCGGCGCAATGACGAGCGGTGGTGGCGGGCGCGCGGGTCGGTGGTCTCTCCAAGACCGGCACAAATCGTACCGATTGAACCCGGCTCAAGCGCGTGAGCTCGAGCCGCCGCGCAACATCAACACCACGCCGATCAGCACCACGCCCGCGGCCAGCCATTCGAATGAGCTCACCACTTCGCCGGCCACGGCCACGCCCAGCAGCATGGCGATCACCGGGTTGACGAAGGTGTAGCTCGACGCCAGCCCCGCGCTGGCCCGCGCCAGCAGCACCATGTAGGCGTTGAACGCGATCAGCGAGCCGAACACAACCAGGTAGAACCACGCGGCCACGGCCAGTGGCTGCGGCGGCCATGCCGGGCTTTCGCCGGCCATTGCGCTCAAGCCCAGCAGCACCACGCCGCCGCAAATCATCTCGCTGGCAAAGCCCATCGCGCCGTCGGCCAACGGCAGGCTGCGCTGGCTCAGCACGCTGCCGACGGACCATGTCACGCAGGCCATCGCGATGGCGGCCAGGCCGGTTGGAGACGCCTGAAAGCCGGCCCCCTGGGTCAGCATCAGCACGCCGGCCAGGCCCACGGTGATGCCCGCCGCCTCAAGGCGCCCAGGCGCCATGCCCCACAACAGGTTCAACCCGGCGATCATCAACGGCACCACCGCGATGAACGCCACCACCAGGCCCGAGCCGACCGTGACCTCGGCAACCGCCGTGCCGCCCATGCCGCCACCGAGCATCAAGGCGCCCACGATCAGCGCATTGCGCCATTCAATGCGGTTCGGCCACGCCACCGCGCGCCAGCGCATCCAGGCCATCAGCAAAACACCTGCGAACAAAAAGCGCGTGCCCATCTGAAAGAAGGGCGGGAAGCTCAGCAGCGCGTATTTGATCGCCAGGTAGGTCGAGCCCCACACCAGCCAGGTGGCCGCCAGGCACAGGATCAGCAGCGGTGGCATGCGCAGCGAGGGGGCAGGGTGCGAAGCGGGAGAAGCGGGAGAAGCGAGCGTACTCATAAGTCGGTTGCAGCGTCAGGGCACTCAGGTTGGAGCACTATCGTATGAAGGCGCCATGCGTGCTGCCATGCAGTTCTCATCTTTTCGGCTGCACAATTCCGTTGATTTCATGGATTTTCCGGGACACGACTTTGAACGCCGATCTGGACTCTCACGACACCCGCATTCTCGCGGAACTGCAGGCCGACGCCAGGCTGACCATGGCCGAACTCGGGCGCCGGGTGCACCTGAGCCAGCCGGCGGTGACCGAACGCGTGCGCAAGCTGGAGGCGTCCGGCGTCATCAGCGGCTACCGCGCCACCGTCAACCTGGGCAAGCTGGGTTACGGCATCCGCGCGCTGATTCGCATCGGCCGGGCCGAATACGGGCGCGTCATCAAGCTCATTCAGCAGACGCCCGAATGCATTAATGCCTACAACGTGACCGGTGAAGACAGCTGGGTGCTGGAGATCGCCGTCATCGACGTGGGCCACCTCGATGCGGTGGTCAGCAAGTTCTGCCTGCTCACCGAAACCGCCACGTCGATCATTTTGAATCCGGCGCGCGAACACCAGCCCATGCTGCCGCCGCGCCTGGAAGATGTGAAGCGCCCAGTTCGAAAGGTGGTGAACGCATGAACGTCACAGCGCTGAAGTTCTCGACCTGCGATCTGTGCGACACGCACAAGAATCACAGCGATGGGCTGTTTCGCGTGCTGCCGCCGGTGTTCCGCGGCTTCGGCCAGCGGCTCAAGTTTGCCGGGCCGGTGAGCACCGTCAAGTGCTTCGAGGACAACTCTGTGGTGAAGGCCGCGGTCGATTCACCCGGCACGGTGGACACCCCCTTCGGCCGCGCGGGCAAAGTGCTGGTGGTCGACGGCGGCGGCTCGCTGCGCCGCGCGCTGGTGGGCGGCAACCTGGGTGCGGCGGCGGCCCGAAACGGCTGGGCCGGCGTGGTGGTCGATGGCTGTGTGCGCGACGCGGCGGAACTGGCGCAATGCGATGTCGGCATCCGCGCTCTGGCGCTGATACCGCTGCCCACCGAAAAGCGCGGCGAGGGTCAGCGCGACGTGCCGGTGCAAGTGCAGGGTGTGTGGGTGCGGCCCGGGGACTGGCTGTATGCCGACGAAGACGGCATGGTGGTGATGCCGGCGCCTGCCGCTTGAGCGCAGCGGCGATCGAGCAGCGGGCTGGCGCACCCAGGTGGGCCCAATTGGAGCGTTGAACCCACGGTGTGAACCGATCGGTGAGGGTCTGCAACTCAGAGCCTGCCGCATGCGGGCCCTCCAGCCAAGCCTGTTCTGACCAGCCTCCAAACCCCGGCTTGCGCAACGGTCCGCGGCAGCAACCGATGTTTCAAAGGAACGCCATGACCATCGCCCGCCTCAAGACAGACGCCAGCTTGCCCGCGCCTGGCGAACAGGGCAGCAAGCTGCGTGGGCTGCGTTTCCCCGCGCCGGCACGGCTGCTGGCCCTGTTCATTGCAGGCCAGATCGGCTGCGCCGTCGGCCAGACGAACAAGAACGACCCGGTGCTCAAATCCGCGACCGAGACGGCCCGCAAGATCCAGGAAGCCACCGGCGCGAAACCCCCCGCGGCCAAGCTCCCGGCCGGCGAACCTTGCACCGTGTTGCCGCTGTCGGTTGTGCAAAAAGTATTCCCCGGCGCCAAGGCCGGTGAGCGCAGTCGGCGCCTTGAGCAATACGGCACGACCGAATGCGCCTGGAAAGGCGCCGACGGCCAGGTCGTGTTGGCCGTTCAGGAGCGCTACTCCAGCTCCACGGCGAAGCAAGACGTGCAAGGCATGGCGCAGGGTTTCACCGACCCGTTCAAGCCGGCCACTGCGGGCAATGTCAGGTACGAGACCTTCACCGGCATGGGCAGTGAGGCGATGGCGTTCGTCGAACCGGCCGACGCCAAGCGCGGCATCCTCAACGACTGGGCGCTGCTGGCAATACGCCGTGGCGAACGCACCGTCTGGCTGATGTCCGGCGACCTGCCGCTGCGCGATCGATCGGCAGCGCTGAAGGCGCTGGAAGAACTGGGCCGGGTGGCCGCCAAACGGCTGGATTGACGCTGCGCTCGCCGCACGGCGCTCGGGCGACGCCGCTCACAAACCGGGCGTGATCGTGAGTATCAGTGCGGCCAACATAAAACATGCGCTGGCCAGCGCGATGCCGGCCAGCGGCGTGCGAAACCAGTAGCGCTGCGCCAAGACCAGGTAGCTCAGGCTGCCAACGACGGCGAGCCACACCAGGGCAGGCGATTGGCTCAGCAAGGGCATGTGGCCGAACGCGGGGGTTGTTCCTCGCGGGTGGAAGCGGCCTCACCAGGCCGCGTTGATGACACCGTGTTCCGCCGCCAGCCAGTCCCGCACCGGCGCGGGCAACGTGGCCTCGGGTGGCAGCAAGCCCATCGCGGCGTAGGACTCGGCGTTCGGGACCAGCCCCGTGCGCGCCACGGCCGCGCCCTTCATGTAGCCGGCCGCGCAGACCCGCCCGTCGCACACGAACTCGAAGCGCATGTAGTTCCAGTGCGCGTCGCCCGCGTCGAGCCGAAAGCGCAGCGTGTAGGCCCGCAACGGCTTGAGCGCGCGCCGGTAGGTGATGAACGAACCGCCCGCCATCGGCCGCCAGCCCTTGCGCAGCATGGCCATGGCAAAGCCGCTGCGCACGAAATACTCCACCAGCATCAAGTCGATGACCGTCAGGTAGCGGCCGTTGTTCATGTGGCCATTGACATCGATGTCATTGGGCAACACGCGCAGTGTTCGCTCCAGGGTGTCGCCGGGCGCAAGGCGGGGGGCCCGCCAAGCGCGCAGCAGGGTCAACAACAAGCGCAGATAGAGGTTCATGAAGGCGTTAGACTTGGTTCAAGCCTGAACAGTATAGTTCAAGTTTGAACCAATCGCCATGGCCACTCGCGGTACCTCCAAAGCACCCTCATCGCCGCACGGCACGCAGGCCTGGCTGGCCGTCGTGCGCGCCTACAACCTGTGCGACGCGGTGATGAGCGCCCGGTTGGCCGCGCTGGGCCTGCGCGTCGCGGAGCACGAGGTGCTGGCAAATCTGGCCACCGAGCCGGGCATGACGCAGCAGGATCTCGCGGCGCGCTGTTTTGTCGCGAAGAGCGGTGTCAGCATGCTGCTCACTCAGATGGAGGGCAAGCGCTGGGTGGAACGCGATGCCGATGCCAACGACGCGCGCGTCAAGCGCTTGTTTCTCACCGCGGCCGGCCGGGCGCTGGCGGCCAAGACCCTGAAAATCCAGTTCGAGGTGGTGGGTGCGATGGCCGACGGCGCCACCGACGCCGAACTCGCCACGGTGGCCGAGGTGATGCAGCGCACCTCAAGCCGGCTCGAAGAAATGCGGTACGGATCGACGACCCCCAGCCTGGCTGGAGCAACGCCGCGATCTGCCCGCGGTTCGCCACCCCGAACGGCTTGACGTGCCAAATGCCCCACCCGCGGGCTCCGCGCCCCGATTCGCGCGCGCCGTGGGCTGGCGGCAGCAGTAAAGTCCGGGCTGCCCGGTCGCCCGGGCAGTGCTTCGGCGCTCGGCAAGCTCTGCCGCAGCGACTAGGCGCCAGACGCGCGGCCGGCTGCATCGCGACGCCCATGCCATGAACTCCCAGCCTTACAGCAACCCCCAGCCCCTGCCGCCCGCCGCGACGCCGCCAGGCCGGCGGCCGAGGCTGGTGCTGTCTGAACTTGCGTTCCTGCGCTTCGTCGCCGGCATCCGGGCATTGTTGGCCGCGCTTGTGGGCATCGTGCTGCTCGCCGACACAGGCTCGTACTGGGGGCTCGATCTGCTCCTGGTGCTGCCCTACCTGGTGTGGGCGGCGGTGCTGATGTGGCGCACCCTGAACGGTTGGCCCTACGCCGGTTCCAAGGCCTGGCTCTGGCTCGACGCCGCCGCGCTGCTGATCACCAGCCACCTGGTCGCAAAGACCCTGCCGTTGTTCGGCATCTCCAGCGTGCTTCCGGTGGTTGCCATTGCGGTCCTCGCCGGCGCCGCCCCGGCCTTCGCGCTGTCGCTTGCCACGGCGACCGCGATGCTCGTGTTGAGCGGCTCGCTGCGAAGCTTCGGCGCGCCGCCGCCGTTGCCGGTCATCGTGCCGATCATCGTGCTTGCCTTCGGGCCCGCTGCTGCCTTGCTCACCCGCCCGAGCCGCGATCTGCGCCAGCGCCTCAGGTTGATCGACACGCTCAACGAGCGATCCGACCCGCGCCAGGGCCTGCGCCACCACGTCGACATGCTGTTCGTGCAACTCGCCGCCCACTTTGACTTGCGTGCCGCGACGATCAGCTTGCAAGGCCCCGAGCCGCGCATCTTCCAGTGGCGCGCAGGCTCGCAAACGGCCGCGATGGAAGAGCCCGATGCCGTGAAATGGGGCGAGCGGCTGGCGCAGCTGCCGCGCAACCTGGGGTGCATCGGCACCGCCAACGGCGCGGCCACTGTTGCCTTCGCCGCCTACAACCCATCGACCGGATCTCGTTCCAGGTCTCCGGACGAAGGCGCCCAGCGTGCCTTGGAGCACATCGGCGCGCAAGCACTTGTGTTGCCGCTCATGAGCTACGGGCAACCGCTGGGCACACTCTGCCTGCGCCGCGCCGCGCCGCCATTCACCGCGGCGCACCTGCGCTGGCTCAACGAAGTGATGCGCGAGACCATGCCCCTGCTCGAACGCAGCGACCTGCTCGAGCAGTTGCAGCGCGAGACGGCATCGCGCGAACGTGAACGCATCGGGCGCGACCTGCATGACAGCGCTGTCCAGCCTTACCTGGGCCTCAAGTACGGGCTCGAGGCGCTGGCCCGGCAGGCGGGCACCGCCAACCCCGTCAGCCCCCACATCAAGCAGCTGGTGCACATGGCCACCGAAGAGCTGCAGACCTTGCGCGACGTGATCAGCGGCCTGCGCCGCGGCGACGATCCGTCCCAGGCCGACAGTGCGCCGCTCGCGGCATTGCAGCGCGAGGCCCAGCGCTTCCAGTCTCTGTATGGCCTGAAGGTGCACATCTTCGCGCCGAACGCACCCCGGCTTCGCGGCTCGGCGGCCAAGGCGGTTTTGCACATGGTCAACGAAGCGCTCACCAACGCGCGGCGGCACACGTCCGCCACAGCGGTCACCGTGCTGATCGACGTGAACCAGAGCGACGTGGTGCTGCGCCTGCGCAACGACCATGGGCATGGCGAAACCCTTCCACCCGGCTTTGTGCCAAGCTCGCTGACCGAACGGGCCACTCAATTCGGGGGTGGCGTGCAAGTCAATCACGAGCCAGACTTCACCGAAATCGTGATCACGCTGCCCCTGGCAGGAACCGTCGGATGAGATCTTTTGCAGCCGTTGAAACCACAGTCCCACGCGCCCCGGTGCAAGCCATCCGCGTTCTGCTGGCCGATGACCATTCCGTCACGCTGTGGGGCTTGCGCCAGTTGGTGGAAAGCGCCCACCCGCACATGAGCGTGGCCGGCACCGCGAGCACCTGCGCCGAGTTGATATCGCATCCGGCGCTTGCGCAAACCGACGTCGTGCTGCTCGACCTGGGCCTGCGCGACAGCAACGCCATCAACTGCGTGCAGCAACTCGTCGGCGAAGCCGGCGTGAAGGTCGTGCTGCTCACCGGCGACTTGAACCCGTCGCACCACCGCGACGCCGTGATGCGCGGCGCGCGCGGCGTGGTGCTCAAATCGCAACCCACCGAGAGCATTCTCGACGCGATCCAGCGCGTGCATGCCGGCGAGGTGTGGCTGGATGGGTCGTTGATGTCGATGTTGCTGGGCGCCGTTCCCGGCTTGCCCGGAGCAAGGCCCGAGCCCAAGAGCGATGCTGCACAGCGTATTCAAAGCCTCACGCCGAAAGAGCGCCAGGTGATCCAGGCGGTGGTTCAACACCGCGGCGCGAAGAGCCTGGTCGTCGCCGACGCCCTTGGCATGAGCGAACACACGCTGCGCAACCACCTGACCGTGATCTACAGCAAGCTCGGTGTGCAAGGAAAGCTCAATCTGTACGTGTATGCGGTGGAGCACTGGCTGGCGCCGTCACCCAACCCGAGCCGCGGCGCGGATCGTGGGTCACCGTGCCAGCAACTCAGTTCGGTGTGGGGCTCGCTTGCTTGACCGCACATCGCCCGTGAATGCGGTGCCGCGCGACAGCGGCCTGACGGAATGGCTGTTGCGCGGTTTTGCGCTGTTGTTGTTGGGATGGTTCATCGGGAACGTGGCCCGCGTCTGGTGGGCCGACACCAGCCGCTACACGCTGCTGTTGCTGGTGCTGGCCGAGAGCGTCACGCTGTTGCTCGTGTTGTTCGCGCGTCGTGCGTTGGTGCGCGACATGTCGCCGATGGCCGTCATCGCCACCGTTTATGCCTGCCTGTGTTTTGTGCTTTTCAGCCTTGGCGACACGCAGCGCCTGGCTCCCGAGTGGCTCGGCGCCACTTTCCAGACGGCCGGGATGGTGTGGGTTCTGGTCGCCAAGCTGAAGCTTGGTCGCTGCTTCGGTTTGTTGCCCGCCACGCGCGGCCTGATCACGGACGGGCCGTACCGCGTGGTGCGCCACCCCATTTACCTTGGTTACCTGATCTCGCATGTCGGCTTCTTGTTGGCCAGTTTTTCGCTTCAGAACGTCGCGGTGCTGGCCGTCTTGTACCTCGCCCAGGACGTGCGCATGCGGCGCGAGGAATCGATACTCGAAACGGGGGACCAGCGGGCCACCTACCGAGACTATCGCGCCTCGGTTCGCTACCGCATCGTCCCGCTCGTCTATTAAGGCTGATGCCATGGCCTGCTGGGCCGGGACAAATATCCTGCCCCAGCCCGTCGCATCCGCCCTAACGCCAGATCCCCGCTTGTCCTAAGGTGACGATGGGTTTGAGCGCCCCAAGCGCGATCCCTTCATCGACTCCCCCATGGCATGAAAGCCGACGATCCATGAGCACCGAAACGTCAACATCCCCACCCGTTCGGGCCCACGCCTTTGCCGGCGCGTCCGGTCTCTTTCTGGGGGTCTTCTCCGCCACCTTGTTCTGCAGTGCGCTGCTGATGTTCATGGTGCAACCGATGGTGGCCAAGACCTTGCTGCCCGGCCTCGGTGGTACGCCGCAGGTGTGGAGCAGCTGCATGGTTTTTTTCCAGGCCATGCTGTTTGCCGGCTACCTGCACGCCCATTTCACCGGCAAGTTCCTGGGCCTCAAGCGACAGGCGTTGCTGCACCTCGTGCTTGCCGCCGGTGCGCTCCTGATGCTGCCTTTCAACTTGGGCGATCGCATCGCATCGCCCGATGTGTCTCACCCGATTGCATGGCTCCTTCAGGTGCTCTTGCTCTCGATCGGCGTGCCGGTGTTCCTGATATCGGCTACCGCACCACTGTTGCAGAAATGGGTCGCGCAGACCCGACACCCGGCGGCTGCCGATCCGTACTTCCTGTACGCGGCCAGCAACCTGGGCAGCCTGCTCGCGTTGATCGGCTATCCGACGGTCATTGAACCCCTCGTGGGGTTGCAAAGCCAATGGCAGGGGTGGGGCGTGGGCTTCGCCGTGTTGTTTGTGTTGTTGACTGCCTGTGCTTGGCTGTACTGGCGCGATCACGTGCCCGCGCTCAGCGTGGATGCGGTGAGGCGGCAGTCAGCCGACATCGCCCGCGTCACCCACGGCCAGCGAGTTCGATGGGTGCTCTTGTCCCTGGCCCCCAGCAGTCTGCTGCTGGGCGTCACGTCCTACATCACCACGGATGTGGCGGCCGTTCCTCTGTTCTGGGTGGTTCCGCTGGCGCTGTACTTGTTGACCTTCATCCTGGTCTTCGCAAAACGCCCCCCCATTGCGCACGGCGTGGCGCTTCGCGCGCAGGCCTTTGTCGTCACGCTGGTGGCCGTCGGCGCATTGGTGTCGTTCGTTTCGGTCGCGTTTCCCTGGCCATGGATCGGGGTGCACTTGCTGGGCTTCTTTCTCACTGCGCTGGTATGCCATGGTGAACTGGCGCGTTCACGCCCCGATCCCTCGCACCTCACCGAGTATTACCTCTGGCTCTCGTTCGGTGGCGTGCTTGGCGGCGTGCTGACAGCATTGGTTGCGCCGCTGGTGTTCAGCGGGCTCGCCGAATACCCGCTCGCGCTCGTCCTGGCCTGCCTTCTGCGACCTTGGGTGGCGCCCGGCAGCGTGAAGGATGGGTGGCGACGCGACATCCTGTTGCCTTGCCTCTTGCTGCTGGTGGTCGGCTTGCTTCTCAAATCCACCGTGATGTTGGCCGACGCCCCAGCCTTTTGGCGTGTGGCGCTGCTCGGGGTGGCGGCGCCTTTGGTCGCGGTTGCATTGCTCGGTTTCAGTACACGGCCGCTGCGCTTCGGCCTGGGTGTCGCGGCGCTTTCAGTGGCTTCGCTGTTGTCCAGCCACGCGTCCGGCGGTGCGCTGGGCCAGCTAACCGCCTCGGCCCGCAGCTTCTTCGGGGTCTACAAGGTGTATCGCCATACCGACCTCGGGCTCAGAATCTTCGTGCACGGTTCAACGATCCACGGAATCCAGTTCATCGACCCCTCGAAAGCGAAACAGCCGGCCGCCTACTACCACCACGACGGTTCGTTCGGCCAGATGTTTCGCGCGCTTGCACCCACGGTGGGCGAGCGCGCCGTGGCCATCGTCGGGCTCGGCTCGGGCGGCCTGTCGTGTTATGGCGCCAAGGGCAGCCAGTGGACTTTCTATGAGATCGATCCACTGGTCGAACAGATCGCGCGCGACCCACGGCATTTCACGTTCCTGCGCGATTGCCCGCCGACCACCCGGGTTGTGATCGGCGACGCCAGGGTCACGCTGCGCAACGCCGCCGATGCCAGTTATTCGTTCCTGTTGATCGACGCGTTTACTTCGGACGCTGTACCCACGCACCTGCTGACGCGGGAAGCGATATCGGCCTACCGGAAAAAGCTGACGCCAGATGGCGTGCTGGCCGTGCACATCAGCAACCGCTTCCTGAATCTGTTGCCCGTGCTGAGCCGGCTGGCGCAGGACGCGCAACTGGTGGGGCGTGTGTCGAGCGTCGATGCAACCCAGACTCGAAACGCCCTGCTTGAAAGCCCGGCGCAAGTGGTCGTGCTGGCGGCTGACGAAGCCTCACTCGGCGGCCTGGCACGTGACCCACGCTGGCTGCCGCTGCCGCCCGCGCAGGCCGGAAGGGTCTGGAGCGACGACTACGTGAACATCTTCGACGCGCTTCGCCTGCCCGGCCATTGAGCGCGCACCCGACCCAGGACAAAACTCCTGCCCCATCCGGGTGCAATCGCCCTCGCGGCAACACATGCCAGTCCTTAGTCTGCAAGCACTGGTTCGCCATGGGGGCGCACCTTGCAGCAAAGGCCAGCCACCATGCTCTTGCACCGCCCGATCCGGGTGCTCATCGTCGACGACCATGCCGGCATTCGCGCCGGGCTCATGACGCTGGTCGAGTCGGAGAACCCGCGCCTGTGCGCGGTCGGCGCCGCCGCCACGGCGAGTGAAGCCATGGCGCAAGCGCGCGAGCACCAACCCGACGTGATCGTGCTCGACGTGAACCTGGCCGGAGAGGACGGGTTGGCGCTGATGCCCGCGCTGCACCGCGCGACACGCTGCGAGGTGATCGTGCTGACCAGTCTGGCCGACCCCAGCGTTGCAGCCCAGGCACGCCGGCTCGGCGCGCGCGCCTGCCTGCACAAGACGGCGCCGGCCGCCGAGCTGATGGCCATCATCCTGTCGGTCCGGCCCGCGGGCGAACGTCAGATCGAGGGCATCCCCGCGAATGCGGGAGTCGGTTTGTCCCATGCCCTCGGGGAGCAAACGCCCATGGGCAACGGGCAATAGCGCCGATGCCCCGCTACACGGCGCTCCCTACAGTGGTGATCAACGAAACACAGCGCATGCGAGGGCCAACGGTAATGAGCGACAGGCACATCACCCCACTGGCAATGGCCAGGCGTCTTGTCAATGAACAGGACGGCGTCACCGCCATCGAGTACGGGCTGCTGGCCGCATTGATCGCGGTGACCTGCATCGTGGCGTTTCAGCTGCTGGGCACGCAGCTGAACGCGTTGTGGGTGTATTGGGTCGGCGCGGTGATCGGTGCGCTGTAGAGAGTCAACAGGGATTTCAGCCGCAACTGGGCTGATTTGTGGAGCCGGCAACGGCATTTTTTCAACTGAAGAGGAAGCAACATGAAACTCGTGAAATTCATCAAGAACTTCGGCCACGAAGAAGACGGCGTCACCGCCATCGAGTACGGCCTGATCGCCGCGCTCATCGCCATCGTGATCATCGCCGGCGCGACGCTGGTCGGCACCAACCTCAATGCGTTGTTCACGTTCATCTCGACCAAGCTGGTGACTTGAACCAGGCCCGCAGGCTGACGTGCCACCTTGGATCCAGCGCTGAAATCGAGCCCCGCACCGACCTGCGGGCTCGCTTGAAATCGCAGGATTTCATCGTGCTCGTGCGGGATGCAATCTGCGCTTTCGGCGCACGTACTTTCATGACAGGAAAGGCAGGGATATGAAACTCATCAGATTCATCAAGGACATCGGGCGTGATGACGACGGCGTCACAGCGATCGAATATGGCCTGATCGCGGCGCTGATCGCCATCGTGATCATCGCAGGGGCGACGCTCGTCGGGACGAATCTCGACGCGCTCTTCACGTACATCTCAACCAAGCTGGTGACCTGAGCCAGGTCCACACACTGCAGTACGACGGTGGAATGGACACAGCACCCAAGGCCCGCATGGACTTCTTCGCGCCCCTCTCCATGCTGACGTTGGCCTCGCTCATGATCGCGGCGGTGGTGAGCGATCTGCGCTCCCGGCGGATTCCCAATGCCCTCGTGGTTTCGGGAATCGTGCTGGGGCTCTTTTTTCAAACCGTCGCCCCGTCCGGTGCCGGTCTGTTCGGCAGCCCCGCAGGCGCTTTGGGATTTGTCCCGGCGTTGCTGGGCGGCTTGGTGGGGCTGGCGCTGTTCCTGCCCCTTTACGCGCTGCGCGCCATGGGCGCCGGCGACGTGAAGCTGCTGGCCATGGTTGGCGTCTGGCTGGGCGCCCCCCATGTGGTGAAGGCGGCGCTGTGGACGCTGTTGGCCGGTGGCGTGCTGTCGCTGGCGGTGGCGCTGTGCACCGGTGTGCTGCGGCAGGTTCTGGCCAACCTTCGCTTCATGGTGACCGCCACGCTGATCAAGGTGCAAGGCGGCACGGGCCTGGCGGTCGAGGTGCCTGCGCGCACGACGGGGCGCTTGCCCTTTGCGGTAGCCGTCGCCTGCGGCACTGGCGCCGAGCTGCTTCGCATGGCCGTCGCCGCCTGAACCACGAAACGCGGCGATGACCTCCACCGTGATACCCCTGCCAACACCGCACGACGAGCCGGCGCGCCACCCGAAGAGCGCACCCGGCCCGTGGCGCCGCCCCACGGCCCCGGCCGGCGAGGCGGGCGAGCTGCCTCCGGCGCCGCGAACGCCGGAAGAAACCGGCCTGCCGCTGCTATTGCTGACCGACCTGCTGCTCAAGGTCATGTACCAGCACGGCCTGACGCAGTTGCAGGAACTGGCGAATCATCTGAAGCTCAGTGCCGCCTTGCTCGAAACCCTGTTCCTGCAACTGCGCAAGGAATCACTCGTCGAGGTGCGCCGGCGCGGCGCGCTGGATGGCGACGTGACCTACGAGTTGCTGCAGGCCGGCCGCACGCGCGCCGCCGAAGCGCTGTCGCGCAACCTCTACAGCGGTGCGGCGCCGGTACCGCTGGAGGCCTATGCCGCGCAGGTCCGCCTGCAAAGCGTGAGCAGCATGGGGGTGACCCAGATGCGGTTGACGCGCGCGCTGGGCAACCTGGTGATCCGGCCCGAAGTGCGCGACCAGCTCGGCGCTGCGATGAATTCACGCCGCGCCATCATGCTGTACGGCCCGCCCGGCGCCGGCAAAACCTACCTGTGCGAGCAGATGGCACGCATGCTGGCGGGCCACATCGCCGTGCCGCATGCGGTGGAGGTGAGCGGCGAGATCATCCGCGTCTACGACCC
>JANNDW010000434.1:0-1640 GCA_031378125.1 Methylibium sp.
CGATCAGCACGGTGGGCTTGTCGGTGCCACGCCTGAGCACGCGGCCCACCGCATGGCCGAGCTTGAGCATGAAGTCGGGGGTGATCGCGCCCTGCCCGACCGTGCCGCGGATACCGTCGGTGCCGAAGTAGGTTCTGCTCATGGTGTCTGTCCGCTCCTGGAATCTGTCTTCTCGTTGGCGGGCGCGATTTTCGGCCGTGCGGCCAGCCACAGCCTCAGCGCATCGACCGTCGGCGCGACGTCGTGCACACGAACGATGTGCGCGCTGCGCTCCACCGCCAGCACGGCGGCGGCGACGCTGGCGACCAGGCGCTCGCCGACGGCGCGGCCGGTGACCACCCCGAGCGTCGATTTGCGCGACCAGCCCACCAGCAAGGGGCGGCCCAGCGCCAGCAACTCGGGCTGGCGCGCCAGCAGCGCCAGGTTGTGCTCGGGCTTCTTGGCAAAGCCGATGCCGGGGTCGATGGCGATTCGCGCGGGCGCGATGCCGGCGGCCACGGCGTGGTTGACAACGGCGGCCAACTCGTAGAGCACCTCGCGCACCACATCGCCGTAGACCGCGTGCTGCTGCATCGTGGCCGGCTCGCCGCGCAGGTGCATCACGCACACACCGGCGCGCGGGTGGGCGGCCAGCGACGCCAGTGCGCCCGGTCTGGCTAACGCTCGAATGTCATTGACCACGTCCACGCCCAGATCGAGCGCAGCTTGCATCACGCTGGGCTCGCTCGTGTCGATCGACACCGGCACGCCCAACGTGACGGCATGGCGCAGCACCGGCAGCACGCGGGCCAGTTCGTCAGCGGCGGTTGGCGCGACGGCGCCGGGGCGGGTCGATTCGCCGCCGATGTCGAGGATGTCGGCGCCTTCGGCCAGCAAACGCTCGCAATGCTCGATCGCCGACCGGGCATCGGCGTGCCGCCCGCCGTCCGAGAACGAAGCGGGCGTGACGTTGACGATGCCCATCACGCGCGGGCGGGCCAGTTCGATCTCGAAACGCGTGGTCAGCCAGAGCATCGAGTCAGCGCGCCGCGCACAAAAGACAACGGGGCCGAAGCCCCGCTGAATCATTCATCAGACGGCGCTCACGCCATCCGTCACGCCGCAGCCGGCGCGCCATCGGCACCCACCGTCGGCGCGGGCCCGCTGGGCGGTTTGCTCGACGATGGCGTCCAATCCTTGGGTGCGCGCGGCGGCTTGCCGGCCATGATGTCGTCGATTTGATCGCTGTCGATGGTTTCCCATTCGAGCAGCGCCTGCGCCATCGCGTGCATCTTGTCTTTGTGGTCCTCGATCAGCTTGCGCGCGGTCGAGTACTGCTCGTCGATGATGCGTCGGATCACGCTGTCGACCTTGCGCATCGTTTCTTCAGACATGGTGGTTGTCTTGGTGACGCTGCGGCCGAGGAAAACCTCGCCTTCGTTCTCGGCATAGACCATCGGGCCGAGCTCGTCGGTCATGCCGTAGCGCGTGACCATGTCGCGGGCGATCGAGGTGGCGCGCTCGAAGTCGTTGCTGGCACCGGTGGTCATCTGGTTCATGAACACCTCTTCGGCGATGCGGCCGCCGAACAGCACGCTGATCGTCGACAACATGCGCTCCTTGTCGAGGCTGTAGCGGTCGCCTTCGGGCAGCTGCATGGT
>JANNDW010000458.1:0-10318 GCA_031378125.1 Methylibium sp.
CCTGCTGAATGAAAACTACCCGATGCCGGGCCTGAAAGCGGGCACCGAAGAGCAGATCATCAAGGGCATGTATTTGCTGGAAGAGGGGCCGAAGAAAACCCCGCGCGTCAACCTGCTGGGCAGCGGCACGATTCTGCGCGAAAGCATTGCCGCCAAGGCGTTGTTGAGCAAGGAGTGGGGCGTGTCGGCCAACGTCTGGAGCTGCCCGAGCTTCAACGAACTGGCCCGCGACGGCCAGGATGTGGAGCGCTGGAACCTGCTGCACCCGACCGACAAGGCACGTATTCCCTTCGTCTCGCAGCAGCTCGAAAAGTACGCCGGCCCGGTGATCGCGTCGACCGACTATATGAAAAACTACGCCGAGCAGATTCGCGCCTTCATGCCCAAGGGCCGCACGTTCAAGGTGTTGGGCACCGACGGTTTTGGCCGCAGCGATTTCCGCTCCCGGCTGCGCGAGCACTTCGAGATCAACCGGCACTACATCGTCGTCGCCGCGCTCAAGGCATTGGCCGATGAGGGCACGCTGCCGGCGACCCTGGTTGCCGAGGCGATTCAAAAATACGGCATCAACGCCGAGAAGATCAACCCGCTTTACGCTTGAGCAAACGCTCCTTCCCGCGCCTGCGGGAAGGAGCGACAGCCAACGAGTCCATCGCCCTGGTGCGAAGACCAATAACGACGCTGGAGACACAACATGGCCGTGGTGGAAGTCAAGGTTCCCGACATCGGAGACTTCAAGGAAGTCGATGTCATCGAGTTGCTGGTCAAGCCGGGAGACACCGTGAAGGCCGAGCAGTCGCTCATCACGGTGGAATCGGACAAGGCGTCGATGGAGATTCCGTCGTCGCATGCCGGTGTCGTGAAGAGCCTGCTGGTCAAGATCGGCGACAAGGTGGCCGAGGGGTCGCTGGTGTTGATGCTGGAAACCGAGGGTGGCGCAGCGGCCGCACCCTCACCCCAACCCTCTCCCGCTGCCGCGGGAGAGGGGGCCAGGCCCGCTGCGGCTCCCTCTCCCTCTCCCTCTCCCGCCCCGGCGGGAGAGCGTCGGGGTGAGGGTCTGGTCAACGTGGTCGTCCCCGACATCGGCGACTTCGACGAGGTGGCCGTGATCGAGGTGTTCATCAAACCGGGCGACACGATCAAGGTCGAACAAAGCCTGATCACCGTCGAGAGCGACAAGGCGTCGATGGAGATACCGTCGTCGCACGCCGGTGTCGTGAAGGAGGTGCTGGTCAAGATTGGCGACAAGGTGGCCAAGGGTTCGCCGGTGGCCGTGGTGCTGGCCTCGGGCGGTGCGCCGGCCGCCGGGCCGGCGGCATCCGCCGCGCTGGCCGCTGTTTCGACTGCCGGTTCGGCGCCGGTTGCACCCGCGTCGGCGCCGGCCACCGAGCGAGCCATCCCGACCGTCGCGCTGGCAACCCAAGAGCCGACCGCGAGCAAAGCTGCGCTGCCCCATGCCTCGCCCACCATCCGCAAGCTGGCCCGCGAGCTTGGCGTGCCACTGGCCGAGGTGAAGGGCAGCGGCCCCAAGGGTCGCATCACGCAGCAAGACGTTCAGGGCTTCGTCAAAGGCGTCATGGCCGGCGGTGTGCAGACCAAGGCTCAAACGGCGAAGGGCCCGCAGGGCGCCGCTGCAGCCGCGGGCGGTGGCTCCTTTCCCGGCTTGCTGGCCTGGCCGCAAGTCGACTTCGCGAAGTTCGGCCCGGTCGAGCGCAAGGATCTGTCGCGCATCAAGAAGATCAGCGGTGCCAACCTGCATCGCAACTGGGTGGTGATCCCGCATGTCACCAACCATGACGATGCCGACATCACCGATCTCGAAGCCTTTCGCGTGCAGACCAACAAAGAGAACGAAAAGTCCGGCATCAAGGTCACCATGCTGGCCTTCTTGATCAAGGCGAGTGTGGCGGCGCTGAAGAAGTTTCCAGACTTCAACGCTTCGCTGGACGGCGACCAGATCGTGCTGAAGCAGTACTTCCACATCGGCTTCGCGGCCGACACGCCCAACGGCCTGATGGTCCCGGTGATCAGGGACGCCGACAAAAAAGGCGTGATGCAGATCTCGCAGGAGATGAGCGCCTTGGCGCAGAAGGCGCGCGACGGCAAGCTAAGCCCTGCGGAGATGAGCGGCGGCTGCTTCTCGATCTCGTCGCTCGGCGGCATAGGCGGGCGTTACTTCACGCCCATCATCAACGCGCCCGAGGTCTCGATCCTGGGGGTGTGCAAGAGCAGCACCGAGCCGGTGTGGGACGGCAAGGTGTTCCAGCCGCGCCTGATGTTGCCGCTGAGCCTGAGCTGGGACCACCGCGTGATCGACGGCGCCTCGGCGGCGCGCTTCAATGCCTACTTCGGCCAGATCCTCGCCGACTTTCGCCGCGTCTTGCTATGAGCCCCCAGACGTCTACGACGTCGCCCCCCGGGGAGGCGGCAGGCCGGCTTGGAGCGGCCCGGCGCCGGCCTGCGCTGTGACCACCGTGGTGGTGGTGCGCAAGGGCAGTACCGTGGCGATTGCATCCGACAGCCTGGTGACCTTTGGCGACACGCGCTTGGCGCATGGTTACGAGGCGAACGAGAAGCTCTTCAAGGTGGGCGACTCGTGGATCGGCATGTCGGGCACGACGGCGCATTTCCCGGTGCTTCGCAAAGCCCTGTCCGCGCTCCCGACTGACGAGCTGAAGCTGCACTCGCGCGACCAGGTGTTCGACACGTTCCTGAGGCTGCACCCCAAGCTGAAGGAGACCTTTTTCCTCAACACCAAGGAAGAAGACGCCGACCCGTACGAAAGCATGCAGTTCACCGCGCTGATCGCCAACCCGGCCGGCATTTTCGGTGTCTACTCGTACCGCGAGGTGTTCGAGTTCGATCGCTTCTGGGGCATCGGCACCGGGCGCGCGTTTGCGTTGGGCGCCATGCACGCGTCGTTCGAGCGGGCTAAGACGGCGCGCGAACTGGCTGAAGTCGGCGTGCGCGCCGGTTGTGAATTCGACAAGAACTCCAGTGGGCCGATCCGCGCCCACACCATCAAACTGAAAGGCTGACGATGGCGCTCATCGACATCAAGGTCCCCGACATCGGTGACTTCAAGGACGTGGCGGTGATCGAGTTGCTGGTCAAGGCCGGCGACACGGTCAAGGTGGAGCAAAGCCTCGTCACGGTGGAAAGCGACAAGGCGTCGATGGAGATTCCGTCATCGCATGCGGGGGTGGTGAAGGAGCTCAGGCTGAAGATTGGCGATGTGGTCAATGAAGGGTCGGTGATCTTGGCGTTGGAGGTTGTGGGTGCGGCGGCAGTCGTTCCAGCGGTCGGGGCTCCAAGTGCTGCGACCGTTTCACCTCCACCCCAACCGCCCCCCGTCAAGGAGGAGGGGGCAAGTCGTGCGCCTGAGGCAGGGCAGTTCTCCGGCACGCCGGACGTGGAGTTCGACCTGCTCGTGCTGGGCGCCGGCCCGGGCGGCTACTCGGCTGCATTTCGGGCCGCGGACCTGGGGATGAAAGCGGTGCTGGTGGAGCGCTTCCCGACCTTGGGTGGCGTGTGCCTGAACGTCGGCTGCATCCCGTCCAAGGCCATGCTGCACGTGGCCGCGGTGATGGACGAAGTCAAGCATTTCGAGTCCATGGGCGTGACGTTCGCAGCGCCCACCGTGGACCTGGCCAAGCTGCGCACGCACAAGGAAAAGGTCGTCGGCAAGCTCACCGGCGGCCTGGCTGCGATGGCCAAGATGCGCAAGGTCACGGTGGTGCAGGGCACGGGAGAATTTCTCGACCCGTTCCACATGGGCGTGGCGCTGGCAAAGGGCGGAACCCAGATCATTCGCTTCAAGCAGGCCATCATCGCCGCCGGCTCCGAAGCGGTGAAGCTGCCGTTCTTGCCGAAGGACGATCCGCGCGTCGTCACCTCCACCGGCGCGCTGGAGTTGCGTCAACAACCCAAACGCATGTTGATCGTCGGCGGCGGGATCATCGGCCTGGAGATGGGCACGGTGTATTCCACGCTGGGGGCCAGGCTCGACGTGGTCGAAATGCTCGACGGCCTGATGCAGGGCGCTGACCGCGACCTCGTGAAGGTGTGGCAGAAGATGAACGCGCCGCGCTTCGACAACATCATGCTCAAGACCAAAACGGTCGGTGGTGAGGCCACGAAGGACGGCATCCTGGTCCGCTTCGAAAGTACCGGCGGAAGTGAGGGGGCGCCGAAGGAGCCCCAGCTCTACGACATGGTGTTGCAGGCGGTCGGCCGCGTGCCCAATGGCAAACGCATCGGTGCGGACAAGGCCGGCGTCAATGTCAGCGAGCGCGGTTTCATCCCGGTGGATATCCAGATGCGCACCAATGTGCCGCATATTTTTGCCATCGGCGACATCGTCGGCCAGCCGATGCTGGCGCACAAGGCGGTGCACGAGGCGCATGTCGCGGCCGAGGTCGCGGCCGGCGACACCAAGGCTGCGTTCGACGCGCGCGTGATCCCCAGCGTGGCCTACACCGACCCGGAAGTGGCCTGGGTGGGCATCACCGAAGACGAGGCCAAGGCGCAGGGCATCAAGGTCAGGAAGGGCCTGTTCCCGTGGAACGCGTCCGGCCGCGCGATTGCCAACGGCCGCGACGAAGGTTTCACCAAGCTGCTGTTCAGCGAGGAGACGCACGCCATCGTCGGCGGTGGCATCGTCGGCACGCACGCGGGCGACATGATCGGCGAAATTGCGCTGGCCATCGAAATGGGTGCCGACGCGGTGGACATCGGCAAGACCATCCACCCGCACCCGACCCTGGGTGAAACCATCGGCCTGGCGGCCGAGGCGTTCGAAGGGGTGTGCACCGACCTGCCGCCGGTCAAGCGCTGAAGGGAAGGCCGGGGGTCTTCAGCTCGCAGCCCATGCCGCCGCGAGGGCGGCGTCAGCCGATATCGCTGGAATGAAAACCGAACTGACCCTTGCGCCGGTCCTCGAAGTAGCAGCGCAGCGTTTCGCGCACCGTCCGAAATGCCAACTCATCCCAGGGAATCTCGTCTTCTCGAAACAGGCGCGCTTCGATGGTCTCCGGCCCGGGGTCCAAGTCGGTGTCCAGCAAGCGGGCCCGGTAGTACAGGTGCAACTGGCCGACCCGCACCACGTTCAGCACCGTGAACAGCGCTTGCAACTCAATGTGCGCGCCGGCCTCTTCCACGGTTTCGCGCACCGCGCCCTCGGCGCTGGTTTCGCCCATTTCCATGAAGCCGGCCGGCAGGGTCCAGAATCCGAATCGCGGCTCGATGTTGCGCCGGCACAGCAGCACCTGGTCGCCCCACACCGGCACCGTGCCGACCACGTTGATGGGGTTCTCGTAGTGGATGGTGGCGCAGACCGTGCAGGTGGCGCGTTCGCGGTTGTCATCGGCGGGCACCGCATAGACCGCAACGCCGCCACAGACCTTGCAATGTTTGATGCTGCGGGCTGGGAACATCGAGACGAGTTTACCCACATGGCATCATCAGGCCGTGCCCGTTTTCCCCATGGAGACTTTGCTCATGACCTATGTACTTCCGGTTCCACCCGTGGCCGCCGTGCCGGTTCAAGGCGGCCGAGCCGGCGAGCTGTTTGCGGTGCGCCGCATCTACTGCGTGGGGCGCAACTATGTGGAGCACGCCATCGAAATGGGCCACACCGGCCGCGAGGCGCCGTTCTTCTTTCTGAAGCCCGCGGACAACGTGCTGCCGGTTGCCGAGGGCGCCATCGGCGCCATGCACTACCCCAGCCTGACGCAAAGCCTCCATCACGAGGTGGAGCTGGTGGTGGCCATCGGCACCGGCGGGCGCAGCATCGCCGCGGCCGACGCGGGGCGCCATGTCTGGGGTTATGCGGTCGGCCTGGACATGACGCGCCGCGACCTGCAGTCCGAGGCCAAGAAGCTCGGCAGGCCCTGGTGCACGGGCAAGGGATTCGATGAATCCGCCCCCATCGGCCCACTCCGGCGGGTCGCCGATTGCACGCTCAACGCCGAGTCGGCCATCGTGCTCGAGGTGAACGGGGCGCCGCGCCAGGCAAGCCGCATCGGCAAGCTGATCTGGAGCGTGCCGGAGATCATCGAACATCTGTCGCGGGCCTGGGCGCTGGCGCCGGGCGACCTGATCTTCACAGGCACGCCGGAGGGCGTGGCCGCCGTGGTGCAGGGTGACACATTGAACGCACGAATCGACGGCGTGGGATCTCTGCAAGTGCGGATCATTCCCGCATCGACCTGAGCGAAACCGACCATGCAGCTCTACAACTACTTCCGCTCATCAGCCTCGTACCGGGTGCGCATCGCGCTGGCGCTCAAGGGCCTGGACTACGACTACCTGCCGGTGCACCTGGCGCGCAACGAACAGTTCATGGCGGGGTTCAGCCAACTCTCCGCGGCGCGCCTGGTGCCCTTGCTGAAGGATGGCGACAAGTTGCTCAGCCAGTCGCTGGCCATCATCGAGTACCTGGAAGAAACCCACCCGAATCCGCCGCTGTTGCCGGGCGATGCGTGGGCGCGTTCGCGGGTTCGCGCGCTGACGCTGGACATTGCCTGCGAAATCCACCCGCTCAACAACCTGCGGGTGCTGCGCTACCTGGTGCATGACATGAAGATCAGCGAGGACGACAAGAACCGCTGGGTCCGCCATTGGGTCGAAACCGGCCTGGAGGTGGTGGAGCGCCAACTCGCCGGCCACCCCTGCACCGGCCGCTTCTGCCATGGCGACGCGCCGACCCTGGCCGACTGCGCGCTGGTCCCGCAGATTCACAACGCGCAGCGGTTTGAATGCCGGCTCGACCACGTGCCCACGGTGATGCGCATCTTTGACGAATGCATGCGGCTCGATGCCTTTGCGAAGACCCAGCCGTCGGCCTGCCCGGACGCTGCGTGAGCTTGCACCCGGACTGGCTGCTTCCTGACTGGCAGGCGCCGGGCGCCGGTGCGCTGATGACGACGCGCCTGGGTGGTGCGAGCGCTGCGCCGTTTGACAGCTTCAACCTGGGTGCTGCCGTGGGCGACGATCCCGCTTCGGTGGCTGCCAACCGGGCCTCGCTGGCGCTGGCCATCGGCGCGCGGCCCGTCTTCTTGAAGCAAGTCCACGGATCGCGTGTGGTGAGGCTGTCGATTGCCGATGCGCAAGCGGATGCGTCGCTGCACGAGGCCGATGCCAGCATCACCACAGAACCCGGCGTTGCTTGCGCGGTTCAGGTGGCCGACTGCCTGCCGGTCCTGTTTGCCGCGCCGGGAGGTGCCGCCGTTGGTGCGGCACATGCGGGTTGGCGTGGTCTGGCGCAAGGCGTGCTGGAGGCAACGGTCAAGGCAGTCTGCCAGGCAGCGCACTGTGAGCCGGTGGAAGTGCAGGCGTGGCTGGGGGCCTGCATCGGCCCGCGTCAGTTCGAAGTGGGTGCGGATGTGCTCGAAGCGTTCGGTGCAAATCCCACGCACGCCGACGTGGCTCGCTTTCAGGCTCGCAATCAGGCTCGCAAACCGGGCCAATGGTTGGCCAACTTGCCGCTGCTGGCGCGTGATCGGCTTGCGGCTGCGGGTGTGTCCAGGATCAGCGGCGGCCATTGGTGCAGCGTGGAAGCGCCGTCACGGTTCTTTTCGTTCCGGCGCGACCATGTCACCGGCCGCATGGCGGCCGTGGTCTGGATCGAGCGACGCCGCTGATGGGATCGGCCGTTGCAGCGCGGCTCGCCGGGCCCGGCGCCGTGCCGGCGTGTTGAGCAGGTACATCACGATGCTCAGCGGCAATACCCCATAGAACACAAACGTCACGAGTGCGCCGAGCAGGCTGCCTGTGCTGCTAGTCGCCTCGGCCGCGGCCATCATCAGGACCACGTACATCCATGCAATCGCTACCAAATACATGCAGCATCTTAAAAGACAAAACTACAATGTAGAAACTCAAAAGTGGGGTAAGCCTGATGGGCTGCCTGCCGCTTTGATCACACAATTCTGCGCGGTGACGACGTGCGTGAGGACTCCATGAAGAGCAAATCATTGTCCGGTATGGCCCCTCCCGAGGCGACGGCGGCCGCCGAAGCGCTTGCCCACAACGCGGGTGAGGCCCTGCGGGCACTGTCCAGCCTGAGCTTGCCGCTGCCGGCGCTCGGCCAGATGCAGAGCGACTATTTAAAGCAGGCCACCGAGTTGTGGAACCAGTCTTTGCGCGCCCTGCAGCCGGGAGCCGTTGCGCCCGCCAGCGCAAGTGCAAAACCAAACGATCGCCGCTTTGCCGGCCAGGACTGGGCCGCCAACCCCGCCGCTGCCTACTCCGCGCAGATGTACTTGCTGAATGCACGCACGCTGATGCAGATGGCCGATGAAATGCAGGGCGACGAGAAAACGCGCCAGCGCGTGCGCTTCGCGGTTCAGCAATGGGTCGACGCGTCTGCGCCCAGCAACTACCTGGCGCTCAATCCGGAGGCGCAGCGCAAGGCGCTGGAGACCAAGGGCGAGAGCATCTTTCAAGGCTTGCAGCACCTGTGGCAAGACGTCCAGCAAGGCCACATGTCGCAGACCGACGAGAGCGTCTTCGAGGTGGGTCGCAACGTTGCCACGACCGAAGGCGACGTGGTGTTCGAGAACGAGGTGTTCCAGCTGATCGAGTACAAGCCGCTCACCCCCAAGGTGTTCGAGCGGCCCATGCTGTTCGTGCCGCCGTGCATCAACAAGTACTACATCATGGATCTGCAGGCCGAGAACTCGCTGATCCGCTACACCGTCGAGCAGGGCCACAGGCTGTTCGTGCTCAGCTGGCGCAACGCCGACGACAGCATGGCGCAGTTCACCTGGGACCGGTACATCGAGGATGCGGCGATCCGCGCGATTGGGCTGGCGCGGGAAATCTCCGGGGCCAACAAGATCAACACGCTGGGCTTTTGTGTCGGCGGCACCATTTTGGCCACCGCGCTGGCCGTGTTGGCGGCGCGTGGCGACAAGCCGGCCGCGAGCATGACCTTGCTGACGACGCTGCTGGACTTCAGCAACACCGGTGTGCTCGACCTGTTCATCGACGAATCGATGGTGAAGATGCGCGAGATGACCTTGGGCCCCGACAGCCCCCAGGGCGGCGCGCTGCTGAAAGGGCAGGAGCTCGCGACGACCTTCAGCTTTCTGCGCCCGAATGACCTGGTGTGGAACTACGTCGTTGGCAACTACCTGAAGGGCGAAACGCCGCCGCCGTTCGACCTGCTGTACTGGAACAGCGACAGCACCAACCTGCCGGGCCCGATGTACTGCTGGTACCTGCGCAACACCTATCTGGAAAACAACCTGGTGAAGCCGGGCAAGGTGACGGTGTGCGGCGAGAAGGTGGATCTGGGTGCGATCAATGTGCCGACCTATGTCTACGCGTCACGCGAGGACCACATCGTGCCGTGGGACGGTGCCTATGCCAACACGCAGGCGCTCAGTGGACCGGTTCGATTCATGCTGGGCGCCTCGGGCCACATTGCAGGGGTCATCAACCCGCCGGCCAAGGGCAAGCGCAGCCACTGGGTGGGTGGCAGTGCGGCGCTGCCTTCGAGTCCGCAAGACTGGTTGGTCAAGGCCAAGGAACATCCGGGCAGCTGGTGGACCGACTGGTCGCAGTGGCTCAAGGGCCATGCGGGCAAGCAAATTGCCGCGCCCAAGGCCCGGGGCAATCGCCAGCACAAGGCGATCGAACCCGCGCCGGGTCGATATGTCAAACAAAAAGCCTGAGCGCGCTCATCCGCGACGCTCGGCTTTGGATGTGGACCTGCAATTCTTCCCATTGACTCGTTTCATTCACTGGAGACTCCCATGACAGACATCGTGATCGTCGCCGCCGCCCGCACCGCCGTGGGCAAGTTCGGCGGCACGCTGGCCAAGACCCCCGCCACGGAACTCGGCGCCGCCGTCATTCAGGAACTGCTCAAACGCGCCAAACTCAGCGCTGACCAGATCGGCGAAGTGATCCTCGGCCAGGTGTTGCAGGCCGGTGCGGGGCAGAACCCGGCACGCCAGTCGGTCATCAAGAGCGGCCTGCCGCACACCGTGCCGGCGATGACGATCAACAAGGTCTGCGGCTCCGGCCTGAAGGCGGTGATGCTCGCGGCGCAGGCCATCCGAGACGGCGACTCCGAGATCATCATTGCCGGCGGCCAGGAGAGCATGAGCATGAGCCCGCACGTGCTGCAGGGTTCGCGCGATGGCCAGCGCATGGGCGACTGGAAAATGATCGACTCGATGATCACCGACGGCCTGTGGGACGTGTACAACCAGTACCACATGGGCATCACCGCCGAAAATGTGGCCAAGAAGTACGACGTGAGCCGCGCCGACCAGGACGCGCTGGCGCTGGCCTCGCAGCAGAAGGC
>JANNDW010000025.1:0-19860 GCA_031378125.1 Methylibium sp.
GCCGGCATCATGGACGGCGACCTGCTGGCCGTGCAAAAAGCCAAAGACGCCAAGAACGGGCAAATCGTCGTGGCGCGGCTGGGCGACGAGGTCACGGTCAAGCGCTTTCGCAAGACCAAGACCGGCATTGAACTGATTCCCGAGAACCCTGACTTCAAGACCATCGTCGTACCGCTCCCCGGCCAAGGCGGTGAGCTGGAGTTCGAACTGGAAGGCTTGGCGGTGGGCCTGATCCGCAACCACATGCTGATGTGACCAATGCGAGGTAAATCATGGCGTCGATCATCAAATCTCCCAAGGCCGCCAGCGCCGCCGAATGCAAGGCGTTGGAGCAGCTGCCCAACATCGGCCCGGCGCTCGCCGCCGACCTGCGCCTGATCGGCATCACCGAGCCGAAAGATTTGCGCGGCAAGGATGCGTTTGTGCTCTACCAGAAGTTGTGCGCGGCCACCGGGCAGCGGCAGGACCCGTGTGTGCTCGACACCTTCATGGCCGCGACCGACTTCATGCGCGGGGCGCCCGCCGCCCCGTGGTGGCAGTACACGCCGCAGAGAAAGGCGTTGTTCGGGCAGGTGTAGTAAGGACCGGGCTCGTCCAGGCAGAGCTCGCCGGTGCTGGCGTCCGGCATGAGCCCCACGCGCGAGACATTGACCGTGAAGGTATCGCTGCCGACCGGCGTGCGCAGCTCGAACCATTTCGCCACGGTTTGACACAGCGGAACGGCCGGTGCTCGGAACGCGCCATGTGGGCCTGGCCAACGTGCTGCGACCGCAAGCTGCATCGGTGCTTGCGCTGGCTGCGATTTGGCCCGCTTTCCGACGGCTTTTCGGCCCATTGCCAGACAAACGCATTGAAACAATCGTCACCTGTCATGCCATTGTGGGCGGGCAAGGTCAAGCGGAAAATTCACGCTATGTTCAAAAGACTGTTCAGTTCGTCGTTTTCAGCCGTGCTGCGCCACCCCGTCGACAGCGGCATTCAGGTGTGCCTTGCGCTGGCCCGCCAATCCAAAGCCCGGCCCGCCCAGGGGCTCGGCGACTCGACCGCCAGCAGCTTGCCACCCAGGCTCGGGGCGCTGCCGGGTCGCGAAAGCTTCGTCCCTGTGGATGGCGGCGAGCCGCTTGCCTTGGCTCAACGCGACTTCATCGAAGCGCTGAGCGACATCCGCACCCAGCAGGCCGGCGATCTGGTGCGCCGGATTCGCCTGGCCCGCTCGTTGCGCGAGCTGTGGTTCTTGCGCAGCGAGGTGTTCAACCTCGTCGCCCATCACCGCGACCAAGGGGAAGCGAATCACCGCATGGCCGCGTTGGGCGCCTATTTTCCGCGCCAGGCGACCCGTTCATCTGCCGGCCGCTTGCGCGCGACCAGGGTATGAACCTCACGCAGTCCGAGCTGCCGCGCAAGCAGGTCGCACCGAACCTGGGCCCGCCTCAGGAATGGCTTGCGCGCATCGCGGACCGGCGCGCGTTCGTCGCGATGAAACAGTCCTACATGAACGCCGCGTCGGACATCGCCGGCTCTACCGCCAAACTGCTGCAGCACAAGGTGCGCAAAGCCAGTGAACCCTGGGAGTTGTGGAGCCTGCGCGCCGTGATACTGGCCTCGCTTGCGGTCGACCACGAGAGAACCCCCAGCCACCGAATGAAGCTCGAGCGCGAGTTCGACAGCATCTTCAGCAGCTCGGGGCAATAAGTTCGGGGCCCTGTGCCCGGGAAATGAGCCCGGACCAAGGCGTTGGCCACCGGGCGCGCCGCGTCGAACCGCCCGCCTATCGCCCGCCTATTGCAACGCGCCGAGAAAGTCCCCCTTGCCCAGCTCGACACCGTTGTAGCGCAGCAGCGCGTACGCGGCGGTCACGTGGAAGTAGAAGTTGGGCAGAACAAAGTGCTTCAGATAAAACTCGCCTTTGAGCGTGATCGAACCGTCACGCCGGGGCACTACGATGTCCTTGGCCTCGGTCCCGTCGATCTGAGCCGACGTACCGGACTGCACAAAGGCCATCGTCTTGCGGATGCGCTCGCGCAGCTCGGACAAGCTCGTCTCGTTGTCCTCGAACTTCGGTGACTCGATGCCGGCCAGCCGTGCGACGCCGAACTTGGCGGCATCGCAGGCGATCTGGATTTGTTTGCTGAAGGGAAGCATGTCGGGGGCCAGGCGCGAACCGAGGTACACGCCGGTATCGAACTTTTTGGCCTGCGCATGGGCCTCGGCCTTGTCGAGCCAGGCACCGAGGTTGCCGAGCATGCGAACGAACACCGGAACGCTGGCTGAGTGCATGGTGATGGACATCACTTCTCCTTGCATGAAACGAGGCGCCGATGCTACAGGCAGCGCCGCGCGAGTGCACAATGGCGACCGAATTCACAGTCGCCGCCACACCCCGTGAACATCATCATCCTCGACGACTACCAAGACGCCGTCCGCAAGCTCAAATGCGCTTCGTTGCTGGAGGCCCTGAATGCCAAGGTCTTCACCAACAACGTCAAAGGCATCGGCCAGCTGGCGATTCGTTTGCGCGACGCCGACGTGCTGGTGTTGATTCGCGACCGGACCCAGTTTCCGCGCCAGTTGCTGGAGAAGCTGCCCAAGCTCAAGCTCATCGCGCAAACGGGCAAGGTCGGTGCGCACATCGACCTGGTCACCTGCACGCGGCTGGGCATCGCAGTGGCCGAGGGCGAAGGCTCGCCCTTTGCCACCGCCGAACTGACCTGGGCGCTGGTGATGGCCGCCATGCGCCGATTGCCGCAATACATCGGCAACCTCAAACACGGCGTGTGGCAGCAATCGGGCTTGAAGTCTGCATCGATGCCATTGAACTTCGGCCTCGGGCTGGCGCTGAGAGGCAGGACCTTGGGTATTTGGGGCTACGGCAAGATCGGCCAGATCGTTGCCGGCTACGGCCACGCCTTCGGCATGCATGTGACGGTGTGGGGCAGCGAGGCGTCGCGCGCCAAAGCGCAGCAAGACGGCTTCGTGCCCGCGCCCAGCGCCGAGGCATTCTTCGAGGCCTGCGACGTGGTGTCGCTGCACCTTCGGCTGAACGAAACCACGCGCGGGGCGGTCAAGCTGGACGCGCTGTCGCTCATGAAGCCGACCGCCCTGATCGTGAACACCTCGCGCGCCGAGATCATCGAAGACGGCGCGCTGGTCTCCGCGCTCAATCGCGGCCGGCCCGGCATGGCGGCGGTGGACGTGTTCGAGATCGAACCCGTGCTTCAGGGACATCCGCTGCTGCGCCTGGAAAACGCCATCTGCACGCCGCACATCGGCTATGTGGAACAAGATGGCTATGAGGCGTACTTCAGGGCCGCGTTCGAGAACGTCGTGAACTTCATCAAGAGCAACCCGACCCACATCGTCAACCCCGAGGCGCTGCGCGTCATTCGGTGAGCGATGCGCTGAACCCTGCGCCGTGCACGGCACGTCCGGGCTCCGTCGCCGAGTTGTTCTTCGCCTTCAATCGCCTTGCATTGCAAGGCTTCGGCGGTGTGCTGGCCGTGGCCCAACGCGAGCTGGTCGAACGCAGGCGTTGGCTGGACCGGGAGCAGTTCCTCGAGCTGGTCTCGGCTGCCCAGGTGCTGCCCGGGCCCAACGTGGTCAATCTGGCGCTGATGCTGGGCGACCGCTACTTCGGCCTGCGCGGCGCCTTCGTCGCGCTGGCGGGCATGCTCGCCTTGCCGCTGGTGATCGTGCTGGTGCTGGCCACCCTCTATGCGCAGTACGCTCAGTGGCCCGTGGTGAGCGGCGCGCTCCGAGGCATGGGCGCGGTGGCAGCGGGCTTGATCATCGCCACCGCAGTCAAGCTGCTGGCCGCACTGAAGGCCAACCCGATGGGTCCAGGGCTGTGCAGCGCCCTCGTGCTGGCCACACTGCTGGCGGTGGCCTGGCTGCGCTGGCCTCTGGTGTGGGTGATCGGCAGCCTGGGGCCACTGGCCATCGCAATCGCATGGCGAAAGTTGACACCATGAATGCGCTCAGCTTCGACGAGCTGTTGGGACTGTTTGGCCACTTCCTGGTGCTGAGCTTGCTGTCGGTGGGCGGAGCCATCGCCACGGCGCCCGACATGCACCGCTATGTGGTGCTGCAGCAGCACTGGATCAGCGACACGCAGTTCAATGCATCGGTGGCGATCGCGCAGGCCGCGCCCGGGCCCAACGTGTTGTTCGTCGCGGTGATCGGCTGGAACGTCGCCGGCGCGCTGGGCGCGCTGGCCACGATGACAGGCATCCTGTTGCCTTCCACCGTGCTGTCGTTGTGGGCCGGGCGGTGGGGCGCTCAGCGGCGCGACACCCGCGGCGTTCGTGCCTTCACCAGCGGCCTGGCGCCGATGACGATCGGCTTGCTGCTGGCCACCGGCTGGGTGCTGGCCGAGCCGTTCGTGCGGGCGCCGGAACACCGCCTCGGCGCGTTGGTGCTGATCGGCGCCAGCGTGCTGATGATGCTTCGCACGCGCATCAGCCCGATGTGGCTGGTCGGCCTGGGCGCGCTGGCCGGCGCGATGGGTTGGGTCTGAACGGGCGCCTCGCGGGTTGGCGCCGCGTTCGGTGACCGGCCGACTACAAGAAGACAGCGTGACTCGATACACGCGGCAGGCTGCGGTTCGTGCACGCGCGGCGGCTCGCCCGACATCCCGTGCGCCGCGAAACCCCGTCCCTACTTGGTGCCGAAAATCTTGTCGCCCGCGTCACCCAGCCCGGGAATGATGTAGCCCACTTCGTTGAGATGGCTGTCCACCGCCGCCGTCCAGCAGCGCACGTCAGGGTGGGCTTTGTTCAGCGCGGCGATGCCCTCGGGCGCGGCCACCAGCACCAGCGCGCGAATGTCCTTGCAACCACGGCTTTTCAACAGGTCGACGGTGGCGATCATCGAGCCGGCGGTGGCCAGCATCGGGTCGATGATCAAAGCGGTACGCTCGCTCAGGTGCCCGACGAACTTTTCGAAGTAGTTCTCGGGCTGCAAGGTTTCGTGGTTGCGGCTCAAGCCCACCACGCTGACCTTGGCGCTGGGGATCATGTCCAGCACACCGTCCAGCATGCCCAGGCCGGCGCGCAGGATGGGCACGACGGTGACCTTGCGGCCGCTGATCTGGTCCACCTCGACCGGGCCGCTCCAGCATTTCACCGTCGTTTTTTCGAGCGGGAAGTCGGCGGTCGCCTCGTAGGCGAGCAGGCGTGCAAGTTCATTGGTCAACTCGCGAAACTTCTTGGTCGAGATATCGTCCTCGCGCAGCAGGCCAACCTTGTGTTTGACGAGCGGGTGCTTGACGTCGATCACGGGCATGGTGTCTGTCTCCTCAAGAGGGGGTGCGCGGGTCGGCGCGTTGGATGCGTTGACGCACCGCTTCGTACAGGCACACGCCGCTGGCCACGGACACGTTCAGGCTCTCCACCGCGCCGTGCATGGGCAGCCGCACCAACTGGTCACAGGTTTTGCGGGTCAGTTGCCGCAGGCCGCTGCCCTCGGCGCCCAGCACCAGCGCCAGCGGGCCGCGCAAGTCCAGATCGTAGAGCGACTGGGTTGCATCGTCGCTGGTGCCGACGATCCGGATGTTGCGCTCCTTTAGCTCATTCAAGCTTCGCGCCAGATTGGTGACCATGAAATACGGCACCGTGTCGGCCGCGCCGCTGGCCACCTTGGCCACCGTGGCGTTCACGCCGACCGCGTGGTCCTTCGGCGCGATCACCGCATGCGCGCCCGCCCCATCGGCAACCCGCAGGCAGGCGCCCAGGTTGTGCGGGTCGGTAATGCCGTCCAGCACCAGCAACAGCGGATCGCCGTCGACCGCGTCCAGCGTGTCGTCCAGCGAATGGCTCAGCGCGATGGCTTCAACCCGCGCCACCACACCCTGGTGGCGGTGCGTGCCGCACATCTTTTGCAGGCGATCGTCGTCGCTGTCGATCAGCCGCGCGCCGGCGTCCCGGGCCCGCAGGGCGAACTGGCGCATGCGCTGGTCGCGCCGGGTAGCGTCGACATGAATTTCGAGAACGGATTTCGGCGAAGCCTTCAATCGCACCGCCACTGCATGAAAGCCGAACAAAATCCTGGTGCTCATCAGGCAAGCTCCGTGCTTCGCACTGCGGTATTCACCTTGGGACGGCCTGGCGAGTTCATGTGCCGATGGTAGCGGCACGTTGCTTGCACGCGCCCTGTTGGCGCCGTGAGCGTCAGGCGGTGACGTTGACCAGCCCGCCGAGCTGGGGCGTCTGAATGCTGCTCATGGCTTCAGGTCGAATCGCCTGGGCAAGCGTGTGCAGGAACATGCGAAGCTTGTCCGCCATGCCCATTTCCGGGACGGCCGCGCTTTGCGGTTTGAGCGCGCCGAACAGCGTTGAGAACGCCTCGAGCAAGGGGTTTTTCGCGCTGTTCGCGACCGGGCCGGTCGTCGCGGCAGGCTCGGCCGCACCACCCGCCGCGGGCGCGCCGAAGGTCTGCGACAGCGCTTGGAGACGCTGCGACATGTCGCCGTAGCCTTGACCGCGCAAGCCTTGCTGGCCGTGGTGGCGGTGGCTCTGGCCAGGGTGGCGCTTGTGGCCGCCCTCTGCTTCGACGCGGCCAGCGCCTTCATCGGACGAGCCGCCTCGCCCAACCTGGCGCAACGCGCGGAAAAGCTCGTGGGCAAACTGTTGCACCGCCGCCTCCAGCGTGGGGGCCGGCTCCGCAGCGGGATGGGCCTGAGGCGCGGCGGCCGGCGCATCCGTCAGCGCGCTGGTGTCGGCCCCCGATGTGGCAGCGCTGGCTGCATGCGTTGTCACGATCTTGACACCGCCACTCTGGGCGCTTGCCGCCACGGCGGCTGAACCGGTGGCCACTGGCGCGGCCGGCGCGGCCGGGGCCGGAGCAGCCTGGTCGCCCAAACCGAGTTCACGCAGCGCCAGCATCATGGCTTGCACGAGGCGGTTTTGCCGGGGCGCCGGGCGCTGCTCGTCACAGCGCGTTGCCTCGGCCGGCGCGGCAGGCGCCGGGCGCTCGGCAGCTGCCGCCGGCTTGGCGCTTTGCGCGGCGTAGGTGTTGACGAAATTGAGGGACAGCGAGGTGATGGACATGGCGAACTCCTGGTCATTGGCGGGCAGCGGCCAGCGGTGTGCCGCGCCGATGATCGAGTTGTCGACCCACGCCCTGGCGAGTTCACGTCCGTTGTGTAAGTCCCTGTAAACAGCGCCGTGTTCCGGGTGCAAACCTGCCGATCGCCGCGTGTTCACCGAGTCATCTGTACCCAGACCATCAGCAGGCCGATCAGCACGGGTTGGTGCAGCATGTAGAAGCTCAGGCTCCAGCGGCCCAGAGCCGCCAGCGGGTGCAGTGCGGTCGGCAGCGCGCCCGACACCCATTCACGGCGCTGTTTCAGCGCCCATTGGCCGGCAGCCAGGCCCCACCAAACGACGCCCAACCACGGAAGCAGCGGCGCGTAGTCTTCGGTCACCGGCTTGCGGGTGATCAGGCCCACCCAGTTGGTCCAGCGTGTGTCGAACCACGGGTCCTGAACAAGCTGCGGCAGCAGCACCGCGGCCAGCCCCAAGGGCCACAGCCAGCGCCCCCAGCCCGCGCTGAGGCGGGCGACGATCAGCATCACCGCAAAACCGTGCAGCACGCCAAAGGTGATGAAGCTGCGCGGGAACATCCACCACGACCCCAGGCTGACCAGCAAGGCACAAACCGCCACCTGCGCCCAGCGCTTCCAGAAGCGCGGCCAGCCCTGCCCTTGATGCGAGGCCACCGCCTGCCCCAGGCCGGCGCAGAACATGAACAAGGTGACGATGCAGGCGCGTTGAACGGTCCAGAACGGGTCGGTGTAGAAGTTTTGCCGAATGAATCGGAAATAACTCAGGTCGAAGAAAAAATGAAAAAGCGCCATCCACACGATGGCCAGGCCGCGCAACGCATCAAGGCGGTCGTAGCGGTCTGAACGCGCTGGGGTGGGGTGCGGGGTCACGCGGCGACGATAGCGCAACTCCTATCGCACGCGAGTTGGCGGCAGGCTTGCGTTACCATCCGGCCCCGAGACGAGACCCGCGGTGGCGCTCGCACGCAGGAGTCGCTTTTCATGCAGGTGGTTTGCCTTGATCTCGAGGGTGTGCTGGTTCCGGAAATCTGGATCGAATTTTCCAAGCGCACCGGCATCGCGGAGTTCTCGCGCACCACGCGCGACGAGCCCGACTACGACACCTTGATGCGCTTTCGCCTGGACCTGCTGGCCACGCACGGCCTGAAACTGAGCGACATCCAGCGCGTGATCGAAGGCATGGGGCCGATGCCTGGCGCGCGCGAGTTTCTCGACGAATTGCGCACCAGCTTTCAGGTGTTCATCTTGTCCGACACCTTCTACGAATTTGCCGACCCGTTGATGCGGCAGCTCGGCCGGCCGACCCTGTTGTGCCACCGGCTGGTGATCGACGACGCCGGCTTCGTGCGCGCCTACAAGCTTCGCCAACCCAACCAGAAACGCGCCGCCGTGCATGCGCTGCAAAGCCTGAACTACCAGGTGATCGCAGCCGGTGACTCGTACAACGACACCGGCATGCTGATGGCGGCCGATGCCGGATTCTTTATTCACCCGCCCGAACCCATCATTGCCCAGTTCCCGCAGTTTCCGGTCACGCGAAGCTACCCCGAGTTGCGGGCGGCCATCGACGCCGCCGCACAGCGGCTGCTCTCTTCCAGCCCCGATCCTCGATGAGCACCGCCACCCCTCCCGCTGGCTTGAGGGCCTTCGATCTGACCGGGCGGCTGGCCCTGGTGACCGGCTCCAGCGCCGGCATCGGGCTGGCGTTGGCGCGCGGCCTGGCCAGCGCTGGCGCGGCGGTGGTGTTGAACGGGCGCGACGGCGGCAAGCTGGCCTTGGTTGCGGCGCAGTTGATCAGCGAGGGGCATCGGGTTCACACCGCGGCCTTCGACGTGAGCTCCGCCGCATCGGTGGAGGCCGCCATCGCCAAGCTCGAGGCGGAAGTCGGCGCCATCGACATTCTGTTCAACAACGCCGGCATGCAGCGCCGCGCGCCGCTGCAAGATTTCTCCGAGGCCGACTGGACCGAGCTGATGCGCACGAATGTGGACAGCGTGTTCTTCGTCGCCAAGGCGGTCGCGCGCCGCATGATCCCGCGCGGCCGCGGCAAGATCATCAACACCTGTTCGGTGCAAAGCGAACTCGGCCGTCCCAACATCGCCCCCTACACCGCCAGCAAGGGCGCGGTGAAGATGCTCACCAAGGGCATGGCGATCGACTGGGGCCCATACGGCATCCAGGTCAATGGCCTGGGCCCGGGCTACTTCAAGACCGAACTGACACAGGCGCTGGTGGCCGACAAGGTGTTCACCGAATGGCTGGTCGGCCGCACCCCATCCCGCCGTTGGGGCGATGTGCAGGATCTGGTGGGCGCGGCGGTGTTCCTGGCCAGCGACGCCTCGAACTTCGTCAATGGGCACATCCTGTATGTCGATGGCGGGGTGACAGCGACTCTGTAGCCGGCTCGCGGCAAAGGTCGATCACGCCGTCCACCGGCGCGCGTTCTGGACCATTCGCAGCCACGGGCTGAGGGCGCTTTTGTCGCCGCTCGTCCAGCTCATCTGCACATTGCGAAACACCCGCTCGGGGTGCGGCATCAACACGGTAAAGCGGCCATCGGCGGTGGTCACCGCGGTCAGCCCATCGGGGCTGCCGTTGGGATTGAAAGGATAGGCTTCGGTCGGTTTGCCGGTGTTGTCGACGAAGCGCATCGCGCGGTGCACCTGGGCTGCGTCGCCGCGCTGCGAGAAGTCGGCGAAGCCTTCGCCATGCGCCACGGCAATCGGCAAACGGCTGCCGGCCATGCCCTTGAAAAAGATCGACGGGCTGTCCAGCACTTCGACGAGCGAGAGCCGCGCCTCGAACTGCTCGCTCTTGTTGCGCGTGAACTGGGGCCAGGCCTGGGCACCCGGAATCAGCGGTGCCAGTGCGGCCATCATCTGGCAGCCGTTGCACACGCCGAGCGCAAAGGTGTCGGTGCGGTTGAAGAACGCCGCGAACTGCTCGGCCAGCGCGGGGTTGAACATCACCGAGCGGGCCCAGCCAACGCCTGCGCCGAGCGTGTCGCCATAGCTGAAGCCACCGCAGGCCACGAAGCCCTGGAACATGTCGAGCCGGGCGCGGCCGGCTTGCAGGTCGCTCATGTGCACGTCGAACGTGTCGAAGCCTCCGCGGTCCATGGCGTAGCTCATCTCGACATGGCTGTTGACGCCTTGCTCGCGCAGGATGGCGAGCTTGGGGCGTGACAGGTTCAAGGCCGGGGCCGCGAGCGGATCGAAGCTCAGCCGCACGTGCAGCCCTGGATCGTCGACCCGCCCCGCCGCCACATGTTCAGCATCGGCACAGACCGGGTTGTCGCGCAGTTGGCAGATGCGCCAACTCACTTCATCCCAGGCCTGGTGGAGTTGCGCCAACGGCGCACTGAACACCGCCTTGGCGTCGCGCCACACCTCGACGATCTGCTTGTCATTGGGCTTGCCGATGAAATGGCTGTGCCGGCTCAGGCCGAAATCGCGCAGTGTTTGCATCACCTCGTTGCGCACAACCGTGGGCACCTGGATCACGGCGCCGAGTTCTTCGTTGAACAGCGCACGCAGCGTCAACTCAGCGCGTCGCGCCCCCACCTGCGCAGCCCAGTTCTTGGCGTCACCCACATCGGCTCGGCTGTCTTGGATGCCGTCGCCTTCAAGCACCAACAGGTCCACATTCAAACTCACGCCCAGGTGGCCGGCAAAGGCCATTTCGCATACCGTTGCCCACAGGCCGCCGTCGCTGCGGTCGTGGTAGGCCAGCAGCTGGCCCCGCGCGCGCAGCGTGTTGATCGCCGCGACCAGCGCCTTGAGTTGCGCCGGGTCGTCCAGGTCGGGTACTTCATCGCCGAACTGGTTCACCACCTGCGCCAGCATCGAGCCGGCCATGCGGTTCTTGCCTTGGCCGAGGTCGATCAGGATCAGCGTCGTGTCGCCGCCTTGAAGCTGAGGTGTCAGTGTGGGCCGCACATCGTCCAGCGTGGCAAACGCCGAGACGATCAGAGACACCGGGGCGGTGACCTGCTTTGCCTCATCTCCGTCGTTCCAGCGCGTGCGCATCGACAGACTGTCCTTGCCCACCGGCACGCCGATGCCCAGCGCCGGGCACAGCACCATGCCGACCGCCTTGACGGTGTCGTACAGCGCGGCGTCTTCACCCGGTTCGCCGCAGGCCGCCATCCAGTTGCAGCTGAGCTTGACGCGGCCCAGTTCGATCGGCGCGGCCAGCAGGTTGGTCAGCGCTTCACCCACGGCCATGCGGCCCGAGGCGGGTGCGTTCAGCACGGCCAGCGGCGTGCGTTCGCCCAGGCTCATCGCCTCGCCGCGGAAGCCGCTGTAGTCGGCCAGCGTGACCGCGCAATCGGCCACCGGCACCTGCCACGGGCCGACCATCGGGTCGCGGCTGCTCAAGCCGCCCACCGTGCGGTCGCCTATGGCGATGAGAAAGCGCTTGCTGGCCACCGTCGGGTGGCGCAGCACGTCCAGGGCCACCCTCTCCAGCACCACATCGCTCAGATCCAGCGCCGGCAGCGTGCGTGCGATGCGCGTCACGTCGCGCTGCATCTTGGGCGGCTTGCCCAGCAAGACCGCCATCGGCATGTCGATCGTCCGCTCGCCGCCCTCGCCGTCTTCGAGCAGCAGCTGTTTTGCATCGGTGGCCACACCGACCACGGCGAACGGGCAACGCTCGCGCACGCACATCGCCTCGAACAGCGGCAGCGCATCGCGAGAGACCGCCATCACATACCGTTCCTGGCTTTCGTTGCACCAGATCTCCTTCGGGGCCAGGCCGCTTTCTTCCAGTGGCACCTTGCGCAGGTCGAAGCGCGCCCCCATGCCGGCGCCGTCCACCAGTTCGGGGAAGGCGTTGGAGATGCCACCGGCGCCAACGTCGTGAATCGCCAGGATCGGGTTGACCTCGCCGAGCGCGCAGCAATGGTTGATGACCTCCTGCGCGCGGCGCTGAATTTCGGGGTTGCCGCGTTGCACTGAATCGAAGTCGAGTTCGGCAGCGTTGGCGCCGGCCGCCATCGAGCTGGCGGCTCCACCGCCCATGCCGATGCGCATGCCGGGGCCGCCGAGCTGGATCAGCAGCGTGCCTGCGGGGAACCGGGTCTTGTGCGTCTGCGTGGCCGCAATGCTGCCCAAACCACCGGCAATCATGATGGGCTTGTGGTAGCCGCGCCGCTGGGCCGCCGCGCCGGCGCCAACGGTCTGCTCGTAGACCCGAAAGTAGCCGGCCAGGTTGGGCCGGCCGAATTTGTTGTTGAACGCGGCGCCGCCCAAGGGCCCCTCGACCATGATCCGCAGCGCGCTGGCAATGTGCTCCGGCTTGCCATAAGGTTGCCGCTCCCAGGGCTCATCGGTTCCCGGCAGGTGCAGGTTGGAGACACTGAAACCCGTCAGGCCGGCCTTGGGTTTGGAGCCGCGCCCGGTCGCGCCTTCGTCGCGTATTTCGCCCCCAGCGCCGGTGGCCGCCCCCGGGAACGGTGAGATGGCGGTCGGGTGGTTGTGCGTTTCCACCTTCATCAGCACGTGCACCGTCTCTTGCCGGGCGGCGTATTGCGGCGCGTTGGTGTAGCCATTGGGCAGCCAGCGTTCGATCTTCGCGCCCTCCATCACCGAGGCGTTGTCGCTGTAGGCAACGACGGTGTGCCGGGGCGAGAGCTTCTCGGTGTTGCGGATCATTGCGAACATCGAATCCTCCTGCGCCACACCGTCGATGCTGAACTGCGCGTTGAATATCTTGTGCCGGCAGTGCTCGCTGTTGGCCTGCGCGAACATCATCAGCTCCACGTCGGTGGGGTTGCGCTTGAGCTGCGTGAAGGCCTGGACCAGGTAGTCGATCTCATCCATCGACAAAGCCAGGCCGAACCGGGTGTTGACAGCAACCAACGCGTCGCGACCGCGGCCGAGCACGTCGACCCGCTCCATCGGCGGGCCCGTGCGTTCATCGAACAGGTGCGCGGCATCTTCACGGGCGAGCAACACGCTCTCGGTCATGCGGTCGTGCAGCAGCGCCGCACAGGCCCGCAGTTGCGCATCGGGCAGCGGCTTGGCCGCGCCGAACAGGCCCGCCTTCAGCGTGAGGCGGAACTCGGTGATGCGCTCGATGCGGCGAACGGCCAAGCCGCAGTTGTGCGCAATGTCGGTCGCCTTCGATGCCCACGGCGACACCGTGCCCAGGCGCGGCGCCACCACCACCAGCGGCCCGTCGGCGGGGCCGGCATAGGGCTCGCCGTAGCGCAGCAAGGCATCAAGCTTGTCGAACTCGCCCCTTCCCAGCGGGGCGCCGCTGCAGACCCAGTGCACATGGCGGGCATGCAGCGCACCAATCCGGCTGCACACCGCCTGCAGCCGAGGCAACAAGGCCTGGGCGCGAAACTCGGACAAGGCATTGCCGCCCTGAAGGGACTGGAGATGATGGGGGGAAGTTGTCACGGAGGGCCACGCGGTTGAGTTCGGGAGCTGAAAGCGGCACGGCCACACCCTGCGCGCTCGCCCCCGGCGATTCTAAGGAACCCCATGTCGGGCCACGCAGCCCGTCTGCGCGCCCCTGCGATCGGCTCGAAAGAGCGGCACCCCGCGCGGCGGCAGGGGCGTTGCGCCGATGGGATAATTACGCTCATGACCATCAGCATCAAGACCGCCTCGGATGTCGAAGGCATGCGCATCGCCGGCCGGCTCGCATCGGAGGTCCTGGACCTGCTCACGCCGCATGTGAAGCCGGGCGTCAGCACCGACCAACTCGACAGAATCGCGCATGAACACATCGTGAATGTGCAGCAGGCGTTTGCGGCGCCGCTGAACTACGCGCCGCCCGGCTACACGCCCTACCCCAAGTCGATTTGCACCTCTATCAATCACCAGGTCTGCCACGGCATCCCGAACGACAGGCCGCTGAAGAACGGTGACATCGTCAACATCGACGTCACCGTCATCAAGGACGGCTGGCATGGCGACACCAGCCGCATGTTCATCGTGGGCGCCGGCTCGATTGCGGCCAAGCGCTTGTGCCAGTTGACCTATGACGCCATGTGGAAGGGCATCGCGCGCGTCAAGCCCGGCGCGCGGTTGGGGGACATCGGCCACACGATCCAGACCTTTGCCGAGAACAATGGCTTTTCGGTGGTGCGCGAGTTCTGCGGCCACGGCATCGGCCGCAAGTTCCACGAGGAGCCGCAGGTCATGCACTACGGCCGCCCCGGCACGATGGAAGAGTTGCTGCCGGGCATGATGTTCACGATCGAGCCGATGATCAACGCCGGCCGGCGCGACATTCGCGAGGCCGGCGACGGCTGGACCATCGTCACCAAGGACCGCTCGCTGTCGGCCCAGTGGGAGCACACGGTGCTGGTCACTGAGACGGGCTACGAAGTGATGACGCTGTCGGCGGGCAGCCCGCTGCCGCCCGCCTTCGTTGCGGCCTGAGCCGATTGAGCGCGCTGGCCCCCATGCTGGCCCCCACCTTGGCCGCAGTCGCGATCGAGCCGGCGTCCGAGCCGGCGCTGCGCAGCGTCGGCCAGCTTCGCCAGCGCTTTCGCGAAGGCAAGGCAGCTCTGGTCGAGCATTTCCGCAACTCCAGAGCCAGCGCGCCCGCGGCCGCCCGCTTGTTGCGCGCACTCACCAAGCATGTCGACCACACCGTGGTCGACCTGTGGAACCACGCGCAAATGCCGGCCAACGCGGCGCTGTTGGCCGTGGGTGGTTATGGCCGCGGCGAGTTGTTCCCCTATTCGGACGTCGACGTGCTGGTGCTGCTGCCACCGGGCCTGTCTCCCATCGAACCTGCCACCGAGGCGCCCGAAGACGGCTCGCCGTCGGCGGCGCCGTCGGCCCGGGTGGCCATCGAAGGCTTCATCACCTCGTGCTGGGACATTGGGCTGGAGATCGGCTCCAGCGTGCGCACCGTCGACGAATGTGTTGCCGAGGGCCAGCGCGACGTGACGGTCCAGACGGCGCTGCTGGAATCGCGCTACCTGTGCGGTTCGCGGCGCGTGTTCACCACCTTCCGCCACGCCAACACACGCGCCATGGACCCCAAGGCGTTCCTGCGCGCCAAGTCGCTGGAGATGCAGCAGCGCCACCAGAAGTTCGAGGACACGCCGTATGCGCTGGAGCCCAACTGCAAGGAAAGCCCGGGTGGCTTGCGCGACCTGCAACTGGTCATCTGGATCGCCCGTGCCGCCGGCCTGGGCAAGAACTGGAGCGCGTTGGCGAGCAATGAGCTGATCACGCCTTTCGAGGTCAAGCAGCTGCAGCGCAACGAGGGGCTGATCAAGCTGATCCGCGCACGCCTGCACATGGTGGCGGGCCGGCGCGAGGACCGCCTGGTGTTCGACCTGCAAACCGCGGTGGCCGAAAGCTTCGGCTACCAGCCGACGCAGAACCAGCGCGCCTCCGAGGTGCTGATGCGCCGCTACTACTGGGCGGCCAAGGCGGTGACACAGCTGAACCTGATCCTGATGCTCAACATCGAAGAGCGCATTCAAGGGTCGCGGGACGCTGCAATGCGGCCGATCAACAGCAAGTTCCTCGAGCGCGGCGGGATGCTCGAAGTGGCCAGCGACGACCTCTACCACCGCGACCCGCATGCCATTCTGGAAACCTTTTTGACCTACCAGCGCACGGTGGGCATCCGCGGGTTGTCGGCCCGAACCCTGCGTGCGCTATACAACGCGCGCGACCAGATGAACGCAGCGTTCCGGCGCGACCCGGTGAACCGCGCCACCTTCATTCAGATCCTGCGCGAGCCCGGCGGCCAGACACACGCCTTGCGCTTGATGAACCAGACCAGTGTGCTGGGGCGCTACCTGTGGGTGTTCCGGCGCATCGTCGGGCAAATGCAGCATGACCTGTTCCATGTCTACACCGTGGACCAGCACATCCTGATGGTGGTGCGCAACGTTCGGCGCTTCTTCATCCCCGAGCACGCGCACGAATACCCGTTCTGCTCGCAGTTGGCGGCGTCGTGGAACCCGCCGTCGCTGCTCTACATCGCGGCTCTGTTCCACGACGTGGCCAAAGGCCGCGGCGGCGACCACTCTGTCCTTGGCGCCCAGGAGGCACGGCATTTTTGCCGCGACCACGGGTTGGGCCGCGACGATGCCTCGCTGATCGAATTCCTGGTCAAGGAACACCTGACGATGTCACGCGTCGCGCAGAAGGAAGACCTGTCCGAACCCGAGGTGATTCAGTCCTTCGCGCGGCGGATGGGTTCCGAGCGGCGCCTGACCGCCCTGTACCTGCTGACCGTGGCCGACATCCGCGGCACCAGCCCGAAGGTGTGGAACGCCTGGAAGGGCAAGCTGCTGGAAGACCTGTACCGGCAAACGCTGCTGGCGCTGGGTGGTGCGCGGCCGAACATGGACGCGGAGATCGAGTCGCGCAAACAAGAGGCCCGCCATGCGCTGAACCTGCTGTCCTTGCCGGCCGACATCGAAGCGCCGTTGTGGAAGACGCTGGCGATCAGCTATTTCGCGCGCCACGACGCAGGCGACATTGCCTGGCATGCGCGCGCGCTGTGCGCCCACGTTCAAACGCGGCAGCCGATCGTGCGGGCCAGGCTGTCGTCGGTGGGTGAAGGTCTACAGGTGCTCGTGTATGCACCCGATCAGGCCGATCTGTTCGCGCGCATCTGCGGGTACTTCGACACCGCGGATTTCAACATCCTGGACGCCAAGGTGCACACCACCCGTGCCGGTTATGCGCTCGACACGTTCCAGGTCATCTGCCCGCACCTCGAAGACCACTACCACTACCGCGACCTGATCTCGCTGGTGGAGACCCAGCTGCGTGAGGCCCTCAGGGCCACCGGGCCGCTGCCCGAGCCCAAGCGTGGCCGAGTCTCGCGGCGGGTGAAATCGTTTCCGATCACGCCGCGCATCACGCTGCGACCGGACGAGCGCGCCCAGGCCTGGCTGCTGGGCGTGTCGGCCAGCGACCGCTCGGGGCTGCTGTTTTCGATCGCGCGGGTGCTCGCCCGCCACCGCATCAACCTGCAATTGGCCAAGATCTCCACGCTGGGCGAGCGGGTCGAAGACACGTTCCTGATCGATGGCTCGGAGCTGCAACACAACCGCAAGCAGATTCAGATCGAAAGCGAACTGCTCGATGCGATCAGTGCTTGAGCCGGCGTGGCGCTGATCCACATCGCCGCAGCCGACGCGCTGTCGCGCCTGCACGAATTCGACACCCTCATCGACGCCCGCTCGGAAAGCGAGTACGCCCAAGACAGGCTGCCAGGCGCGGTGAACTGGCCCAGCCTGACCGACGAGCAGCGCCGGATCGTGGGCACCCAGTACACGCAGGACTCGGCCTTCGTCGCCAAGAAGCGCGGCGCGGCGCTGGTGGCGCGAAACATCGCCGGCCATATCGAACGCGAGGTGATGGACAAGCCCAAGGACTGGAAGCCCTTGGTCTATTGCTGGCGCGGCGGCAAGCGCAGCGGCGCGCTGGCGCTGGTGCTGGACCAGATCGGCTTCCATGTGCATGTGCTCGAAGGCGGCTACCGCGAGTACCGGCGTGCGGTGATCGCGGCGTTGGAGCTTGCGCCGCGGCGCTTTCAATACCGCGTGGTCTGCGGCACCACCGGCTCGGGCAAAAGCCACTTGCTGCAAGTACTGGCGGCCCAGGGCGCGCAGGTGCTGGACCTGGAGGCGCTGGCCAACCACCGCGGGTCGGTGTTGGGCCTGGTGCCCGGCAGCCCGCAACCGGGCCAGAAGCAGTTCGACTCCAGACTCTGGGACAGGCTGCGCCGCTTCGACCCGGCGCGCGTGGTGTGGGTGGAAAGCGAAAGCAAGAAGGTGGGCGACCTGCGGGTGCCGCAAGCGCTGATCGAGTCGATGCGCGCTTCACCCTGCATCACGCTCGAGCTGCCGCTGGAGGCCCGCGTCGCGCTGTTGACGCGGGACTACCACCACTTCGTGACCGACACCCCCGCCTTCTGCGAACGGCTCGACGCACTGCGGGTGCTGCGGGGCCATGACATGGTCAATGCCTGGCAGGAAGCGGCACGCGCCGGCCGCACGGCGGAGGTCGTGCGCGACCTGCTGATCACGCACTACGATCCGATTTACCTGCAATCCATGCGCCGCAATTTCGCCGGCTTTTCAGCGCCAAAGCTGCAGCTGAACTGGGATGGCAGCGCCGAAGCGCTGGCCACCGCCGCGAACCAGATGGTCGAGACGGGCTGAACCGCTTCGGCGCCTCACCCCATGTGCAGACCGCCGTTCACCGAGAAATCCGCGCCGGTGGCAAAGCCGGACTCATCTGAGGCGACCCACGAGACGATGGAGGCAATGTCGTCCGGCGTGCCCAGGCGCTTGACCGGAATGCCGGCGATGATTTTGTCCAGCACATCCTGGCGAATCGACTTGACCATGTCGGTTGCAATGTAGCCCGGGCTCACCGTGTTGACCGTCACGCCCTTGTTGGCCACTTCTTGTGCCAACGCCATCGTGAAGCCGTGCATGCCCGCCTTGGCCGCCGAGTAGTTGGTCTGGCCGAACTGGCCCTTTTCACCGTTCACCGAACTGATGTTGACGATGCGGCCCCAGCCCCGCTCGGTCATGTCGTCAATGACCTGCTTGGTGACGTTAAAAAGACTGGTCAGGTTGGTTTCGATCACCGCGTCCCAATCGGCCCGGGTCATTTTGCGGAACATGCCGTCACGCGTGATGCCAGCGTTGTTGACCAGCACGTCGATCGGGCCGTGCGCAGCCTTGGTCTTCTGGAACGCGGCAACAGTGGAGTCCCAGTCGCCGACATTGCCCACCGAGGCATGGAAGCTGAAGCCCAGCGCCTTTTGCTCGCCCAGCCACTTGTCGAAGTCGCGGCTGGGGCCGCAGCCGGCGATGACCGTGAAACCGTCTTTGTGCAGGCGCTGGCACATCGTGGTGCCAATGCCACCCATGCCGCCGGTGACATACGCTACTTTTTTACTCATGTGCTCTCTCCGTCGAACTCATTGAATCGGGCGATTAGCGTCGCCGCGAAAGGCAGCCGGGTCAACCGGGTTCGCCCTGAGTGCGAGCCCGGAATTGATCTAAAGCAAATCGAGCTCAGCCCTGGCGCTCAACACACAGCGCCACGCCCATGCCGCCGCCAATGCACAACGACGCGATGCCCTTTCTGGCATTGCGGCGCTGCATCTCGTGCAACAGGGTCACCAAGATGCGGCAGCCCGACGCGCCGATGGGGTGGCCGATGGCGATGGCGCCGCCATTGACATTCACCTTGGCTGTGTCCCAGCCCATTTCCTTATGCACCGCACAGGCCTGGGCCGCGAAGGCTTCATTGATTTCCAGCAGGTCCAGCTCGGCAGGCTTCCAGCCGGCGCGCTCCAGCGCACGGCGCGAGGCCGACACCGGGCCCATGCCCATGATGGCCGGGTCCAGCCCCGAACTGGCGTAGCCGGCAATGCGGGCCAGCGGCCTCAGGCCGAGCTGGTCGGCCTTCTTCGCCGTCATCACGACGACGCCGGCAGCCCCGTCGTTCAGGCCGGAGGCATTGCCCGCGGTCACGCTACCGGCCTTGTCGAAGGCCGGGCGCAAACCGGCCAGCACATCGGCCGTGCTCTTGCGGTTGATGAACTCGTCGGCCGCAAACACGATCGGGTCGCCCTTTTTCTGCGCAATGCTGAACGGCACGATCTCGTCCTTGAAACGCCCGGCATCCTGCGCCGCGGCCGCCTTCTGCTGCGAGGCCAGCGCCAGCGCGTCCTGGTCGGCGCGGCTCACGTCGTACTTCTTGGCCACATTTTCGGCGGTGATGCCCATGTGGTACTGGTTGTACACGTCCCACAGGCCGTCGGTGATCATCGAGTCGATC
>JANNDW010000483.1:0-1980 GCA_031378125.1 Methylibium sp.
CGAAGGACGACGCGGCGGCCCCAGACACCGAACCCGTGGCGCCGAAGACGCCGCCGGCAGCGGCCAGCGCTGACGCCAAGCCGGCGGGCGATGCACCCCCGGGCAGTACACCCCCAGACAAAGCGGCGGCGGACGCGAAGCCGCCGGCAGCACCGACATCGGTTGCCGACGCCACCCCTGCGGCCGAAGGGCCGCCGGGCAAGACAGGCAAGAGTTAGGCATCGCGCAAGAATAAAGTAATCAAGTTTTCTTGCGTGCCGGCGTGACGGTGTAGTTCCAATTGCCATGGAAGTTGTCCGGCTTGAGATTGAGTGCGGCCAGTTCCGCGTCGCTGATCTTGATGCCAGTTGGGTATTTGCCGCGATCCAGTTCTGCGCGAATCCGCAGACCCGCCTGTGTTGTCGTGTTGGCGATCAGGTTGACGATGACTTCGTGGCTGACCAGCGGTCGGCCTCGCCAATTTTGCGTGATGTGAGAGAACATCCGATGCTCGATCTTGTTCCACTTGCTCGTGCCGGGCGGGAAGTGGCACACGTGGATGGGCAGACCCAGGCGCGAGGCCAACGTCTGCAAGGCGACCTTCCACAACCGGCATCGACTGCCGTTGCTGCCGCCACCGTCGGCGGTGATCAACAACGCTGCGGCGTTGGGGTAGCGCTTGCTGCCCATCTTGTGCCACCACCGGGCGATGGCCTGCGCGGCGAACTGCGCCGTGTCGTGATCAATGCCCACGCTGACCCAGCCCTCGTTGCGGCTGAGGTCGAACACGCCGTAGGGGATGACTTTGCCCAGTTCGGGGTCGGGGAAGTCGTGAATGTCCACCCGCTCGGGCTCGCCCTTGCGCTGCCACTCGCGCCCGCTGTTCTTGTACGGGCCCACGAGTTCCTTCTTCTTCGTGTCCACCGAGATCACCGGCTGGCCACGCTGCTGGAAGCGCTTGACCTTGGCGTTGATGTGTTCGAACTGCGCGTTGCGGTCCGGGTGTGCGCTGCCCTCGAGCGTCTTGCGGTTGCCCTGCAAGCTGTAGCCGGCCGTGTTCAGCAGCTGTGCCACCGCCCGCGCACTGATCGGGTGGCCTTGCTGCGACAACGCCTGTGCGAGATGGCTCGTACTCTTGCACGTCCAGCGCAAAGCCGACTGCGGATCGCCCCGCGTCAGCGGCGCCACCAGACGATCCAGTTCCACGCTCAACTGTGGGTCCGTTTCGGTCAGCCGCTTGCGACCGCCGCCGGGTTTGCGCAGTCGCGCGCTCACCTGAGCGCCGCGACCATCTTGCCGCGCTGCAAGTTCGACCAAGCCTTTGCGAATCGTGTTCGGCGACATCCCGGTGGCGTCGCTCACCGCACTCACGCCACCCCAGCCATAGGCCCTCGCTTCGGTCGCCGCCCAATGCCGCCGCGCTCGCTCATCAAGCACCGACGCAAGCGATCTGTACTTCGACTCAATCTGCTCTATCGCGGCCGCGAGTTGCATTCCGCTTTAGAACATACTTCCGCAACTTTATCAACGTATTTCTGCGCGACGCCTTAGACATCACTTGGGTACGCGCGCAGACCAGTAGTTCTCTTGCTTGCTCGTCGGCGCCAGGGCTACGACGAGGCTCTCTTGTGCGGACGGCCGGTAGATGAGCAGGAAGGGAAAGTCCTTGACCTTGTAGGCGCGCGTCTCCTTGTGGCCCGGTGCCCCACCGAGCGGGTGACGCACCGCCATCTTGCCCGCTGCTTCGACGGCTGCCTGAAACCGCACAGCCGTTCCAGGCCGACCGTTCTTCGCGTAGTACGTGACCTCCCTGATCAGCTCTGCTTCCGCTGCCGGGAGGAATCGCAGTTTCATCGGCCAGCGATCTGGCGCGCCTTGGCAAAGACCGCATCTGCATCAATGGCCTGAGCCTTCCCCGCGTCGTACTCTGCCAGACGGCGCTCGATTTCCTGCTCCCAAGATGCGTCCAGGGCATCCACGGCCGGGGCATTGAGTGATTCA
>JANNDW010000500.1:0-27690 GCA_031378125.1 Methylibium sp.
GATGCAGGTCCAGCGCAGCCTCGACCGCGCGGCGTCCGTCATCCTCCCGGGCCAGTGGGTAGCCGAACATGGCCAGCAACCCGTCTCCCTGCACCCGGACGATCACGCCGCCATGTTTGTGGATCGTGTCTTGATAGGCACCACGCACGAGGCTGAGCAGCGCGGCGTAGTGTTCGGCCTCCATCGCCGCGGAGAGCTTGGTCGAATAGGAGAGGTCCGAGAACAGAAGTGTGAGGTACCGCCGGCCCGGATCGGCCGACTCCGGCGCTGGGTTCGGCGTGTCGCTCATCGTTCCTCTCAAACCTTGTGGGTGCGGTCTGGCGGCCCTGTTCCGATCACCACCACGACCGAACTTGAGGCAAGCGCCGCGGGTCGCGGCATTGCGGTCTCGGGACGGGTCATGGCGGCATTCGCGTTGGACATGCGCAGGGAAGTCTCCCGACGAGTGTAGTGCCCTGGTTGCCCGCTGGCTATGGGCGCTCTCCGGCCGTCGCTTACCACCGGCTCGGCAGTTGACGAAGCAGTCGCATCTGGTGATCCGCGACAGTCAGGTAACCGCCGCTTTCCAGGTCTTTCATCAGCCGGCTCACCATCTCGCGCGAGCATCCCACGCGGCTGGCGATCTGCTGGTGGGTCAGGCGGTCGGCAATCAACCTGGCGCCATCCGGCTGTGCAACGGACAGGTCGTTCAGCAGCCCCACCACCCGCCCATACACATCCAGCAACGCCATGCTCCTCGCACTCTGCGTGGCCATCCGCGCCCGGTGAATCACGCGCGACAACAACTCGAACGCGAACTCCGGGTTCGCTCCAATGTGTTCGCGCAGCGTGTGCCGCGTGATCACCACGCACGCGGTGGCTTCCATGGTGATGACCGAGGCCGAGCGCGGGCCGCCGTCCAGGCTCATCTCGCCCAGGTACTCGCCGGGGCCGTAAACGCCGTAGACGATCTCGCGGTCGCGTTCGTCGGTTGAGAATGCCTTGACACGGCCGGACAGGATGATGAACAGCGTGTCGCCCTGGTCACCCTCCTGGATCAGCAGGGTGCCTTTGCGGTAGCGGCGCGGCTCGCCCCGGGATGCCAGGGTGCGCAGCGGGGCGGGCAGTTCGGTCAGGGGGCCGGCAGGCAGCGGGGGCGAGGGTTCCATGGCGCGGTGGCAGAACTCCGGCGGCTCGGGCCGAATGGCTCGAAAACCGCCAAAACTCTAGCACGCGCCACGGCCGCGGCTGCCGCGGCCAGCGCAAGTTGGCGCCGGGTCGACACTGAAGTCGGCCCGGCGCCTCCCGCGCCCTCCCTGGGTTTGGGTGCTGAAGCGGGCCAGGCGAGTCGCCCGGCTTGCGCTTGCGCGCTGGCTGTCAATGCGTGCGCACGCTCTTCACCGCCGGCGTGATCGGCGGCAGCATCGCCACCCGGTCGACCAGTTCGCGAATGTTGGCCGTCTGTGTCTTCACCCGGATGCTGCAGATGTGCGAGCGCACGGTCGAGATTGCCACGTCGCACTGGTTGGCGATCTCCTTGGGCTTGGCGCCATTGCACAGCGCTTGCAGCACGCGCCCTTCGGCGCCGGTCAGGCCTTGCGAGCGGGCGAAGAAGTCGATGGTCAGCGTTTCGCAGGCGTGCCGCTTGCCAAAGGTCAGCAGGGCCAGCGCATCGCTGTTGTCGTCTTCGTCGTCGCCGGGCATGGGCAGCACGGCCACCGTCATGCTGCCGCCGTTCAGGCCCAGCGTGAGGAGCCGGCGGCGGCCGCGCACCGCGTCGGCCAGCGCCAGTTGCAGCTGGTTCTGGTCGGCGCTCTGGTGGGCGCGCAACTGGCCCTGCGTCAGGCCGAGCGGGCCGTTGCCCTGCAGTTCATGCATCGCCAGTTGGTTGGAGTAGCGCAGCACACCGCTGGCGCTGACCACCACCATGCCGTAGTCGATTTCGTCCAGAACGCGCATCAGCAGAGCTGAACTGGTGGCCTGGCCAAAGGCACGAACGGAGTTCGCGGGGGCGGGCTGCCAGGTGCGTTCGGTGATGTAGCTCAGTTCCATTTCTGTTTCTCCCGTGATGGGCCTGCAACGCCGGCCTCTGGGATACAGAATAGGAAAACGCGGCCCCGCCAGGGCGTGAATCTGACCGTGGGCCGGTGTGCGAAATTCACCCAGGCTTGGCGGGGCGGTGTTGCCTCAGCCCCATTGCTTGCAGGTGCCAGGGCCTTCGCCAGCCGAAGATCGCCTTCCGGCGCCCTTCGCGCGGGCTCAGCCCGGCCGCTTGTATCGCGACCGGTCCTTCGCCAGCCGAAGATCGCCTTCCGGCGCCCTTCGCGCGGGCTCAGCCCAGCACGCGCAGCAACCAGCGGTTCAGGTCGGCCACCTCTTCGGCGCAGACCGAGTGCGGCATCGGGTACTCGTGCCATTCAACACCGTAGCCCAGCGCCAACAGCGCGTCGCGCGACGCCACCGCTCGGTCGAGCGCGATCATCGGGTCGCTGCGGCCATGCGCCATGAAGATCGGCACCGCGCTGCTGGCCGCGCTGCGCTCTTGTGCGGTGGTTGCAGCCAACGGCAGGTAGCCCGACATGCACACCAGCCCGGCCAGCGCTTGCGCATGGCGCAGGCCGGTCATCAGCGTCATCGCGCAGCCTTGCGAAAACCCGGCCAGCACGATCTTCGATGCGGCCATGCCGCGCTCTCGCTCGCGGGCAATCAGCGCTTCGATTTGCGCTTGCGATTCACGCAGCCCGATTTCGTCCTCACGCCGGGGCAGGTCGGCGCCGAGAATGTCGTACCAGGCGCGCATCACATAGCCGCCGTTGAGGGTGACGGGCCGCGTCGGCGCGTGCGGGAAGATAAAGCGCACCGGGCCGACGCTGCCCAGCCGCAGCTCTTGCGCGAAGGGCACGAAGTCGTTGCCATCGGCGCCCAGCCCGTGCAGCACGATGATGCTGGCCTTCGGGGCGGGCCCGGTCTCGGTTTCGATGGCTTCGAGCGTCATGGCGGGCTCCGCGGGGTGGGGCAGACGGGTCGGGTCTCGACCGGGGCGCCAGTCTAACGTGGGCCCTGCCCAGAGGCTGGCAGGATGAGCCGCTACAGTGCGGCGCCAGGAGGTCGGTTTGATGCCGCAACAGAAGATTCATGCCCCGATGGCGTGCACCGTGGTCGAGGTCATGATCGCGGCCGGCCAGACCGTTCGCGCGGGGCAGGCCTTGCTCGTCGTCGAAGCCATGAAGATGGAACATGAGATCCGGGCTGAAGCCGACGCTCAGGTGGTGGCGTTGCTGGTCAGCGCGGGAGAGATGGTGGCTGGAGGCGACTTGCTGTTGCAGCTGGGGGCGATGTCCACTGCGACGACACCCGCTGTTGAGCCCGTGGCCGTACCCACCGATGCCATCGAAGCCGGCCCGCGCGCCGATCTGCGCCAAGTGATGCAGCGCCATGCCTTCACCCACGATGCACAACGCCCCGAGGCCGTGGCAAAACGCCGCGCCACCGGCCAACAGACGGCGCGCGAAAACATCGCCCAGCTCTGCGACGAAGGCAGCTTCAGCGAATACGGTGCGCTGGCCATCGCAGCGCAGCGCAGCCGCCGCACGCTGGACGACCTGGTGAGCAACACACCGGCGGACGGCATGGTGACCGGCATCGCCAGCATCAACGCCGCGCTGTTCGGGCCGCACGGCCTGGAGAAGACCCGTTGCGTGGTGATGGCCTACGACGCCACTGTGCTGGCCGGCACCCAAGGCCTGCGCAACCACCAGAAGACCGACCGGCTGCTGGGCATCGCGTTGCAGCAGCGCCTGCCGGTGGTGCTGTTCGCCGAGGGCGGCGGCGGCCGGCCCGGCGACACCGACAGCGCCATCGTCGCTGGCCTGCACGTGACCACGTTCGCAAGCTACGCCCGCCTGAGCGGCCAGGTGCCGGTGATCGGCATCGTTTCCGGCCGCTGTTTTGCGGGCAATGCGGCGCTGCTGGGCTGCAGCGATGTGATCATCGCCACCCGCCACAGCAACATCGGCATGGGCGGGCCGGCGATGGTGGAAGGTGGCGGGCTGGGGGTGTTCAAGCCCGAGCAGATTGGGCCCAGCGAGGTGCAGGCCGGCAACGGCGTGATCGATGTGTTGGTGGACGATGATGCCCAGGCCGTCACCGCGGCGCGCCAGTACCTGGCGTACTTTCAAGGCCGCTTCGGTGAATGGCGTGCGGCCGACCCGCAGCTGCTTCGCGACGTGCTGCCGTCCAACCGCGTGCGTGCCTACGACATGCGGCAGGTCATGCGCCTTGTGGCCGACACTGGCTCGGTGCTGGCGTTGCGGGCCGGCTTCGGGCAAGGCATCTTCACCGCGCTGGCCCGCATCGAAGGCCGTCCGGTCGGGCTGCTGGCCAGCAACCCGGCCCATCGGGGCGGCGCCATCGACGCCGATGCCGCCGACAAGGCGGCGCGTTTCATGCAGCTGTGCAATGCCCACGGGCTGCCGCTGGTGTCGCTGGTGGACACGCCCGGCTTCATGGTCGGCCCCGACATCGAGGCGCAGGCCCAGGTGCGGCATGTGAGCCGGATGTTCGTCGTCGCAGCCCACCTGCGCGTGCCCTTGCTGGCAGTGGTGCTGCGCAAAGGCTACGGCCTGGGCGCGATGGCGATGACTGGCGGCGGTTTTCATTCGCCGTTGCTGACCGCTGCCTGGCCCAGCGGCGAATTTGGCGCGATGGGGTTGGAGGGCGCGGTGCGACTGGGCTATCGCAAGGAATTGGCCGCGGCAGCCGCAGGCCCGGAGCGCGACGCGCTGTACCAGCAACTGGTGGACCGGCAGTACGCCAACGGCACGGCCATCAACATGGCCACGACGCTGGAAATCGACGCCGTGATCGACCCGGCGCAGACGCGCCAGTGGTTGGTGCGCGGCCTGGCCTCGGCGCGCCCACTGGACGCCGCGATGGCCAACAGGTTTGTCGACCCTTGGTGATTGTCGAGCTGCGGCACGGGCACGCCGCGCCACACTTGATAATCGGCCGCGACGCCTCATGTGCGCAAGCCCGATGCCCGATCGGTGCCATCCACTGAAGACCACCATGACCAAGCAAACCCTGTCGTTCCAGGCCGAGGTGAAGCAGATCCTGCACCTTGTCACCCATTCGCTGTACTCCAACAAGGAGATCTTCCTGCGCGAGCTGGTCTCCAACGCGTCGGACGCCTGCGACAAGCTGCGCTTCGAGGCGCTGAATAACGCGGCTCTGTACGAAGACGCGCCCAACCTGGAGGTTCGGGTGAGTTTCGATCTGGACGCCAAGACGATCACCATCGTCGACAACGGCATCGGCCTGTCGTCCGAAGAGGCGGTGGCCAACCTGGGGACCATCGCCAAAAGCGGCACGCGCGAATTCGTGGCCGCGCTGGAGGGCGACCAGAAGAAGGACGCGCAACTGATCGGCCAGTTCGGCGTGGGTTTTTACAGCGGCTTCATCGTCGCCGACCGGATCACCGTCGAGTCGCGCCGCGGCGGGCTGACGCCGGAAGAAGGCGTGCGCTGGAGTTCAGAAGGAACCGGCGACTTCGAGGTCGAGACCATTCACCGCGCTCAGCGCGGAACCAGCGTGACCTTGCACCTGCGGCCGGAGGAAGACGAGTTCCTGAGCGGCTGGAAGCTCAAGGCCGTCATCGGCAAATACTCCGACCACATCTCGTTGCCCATCCTGATGCAGAAGGAGGAGTGGGACGCCGAGGCGAAGAAGCAGGTGCTGCGCGACGAGTGGACTCCCGTCAACAAGGCGGCCGCGCTGTGGACGCGCAGCAAGAACGACATCACGCCCGAGCAGTACCAGGAGTTCTACAAACAGATCAGCTACGACACCGAAGCCCCGCTGGCCTACACCCACAACCGCGTCGAGGGCCGCAGCGAATACACCCAGCTGCTCTACATCCCGGCCAAAGCGCCGTTCGACCTGTGGAACCGCGACAAGCGCGGCGGCGTCAAGCTGTATGTGAAGCGCGTGTTCATCATGGACGACGCCGAGGCGCTGATGCCCATCTACCTGCGCTTCGTCAAAGGCGTGATCGACAGTGCCGACCTGCCGCTGAACGTGTCGCGCGAGCTGCTGCAGGAAAGCCGCGACGTGAAGGCAATTCGTGAAGGCTCGACCAAGCGGGTGCTGTCCATGCTCGAAGTCTTGGCCGACAGTGAAGACGCGGCCGAGAAGGCCAAGTACGCGGCGTTCTGGAAAGACTTTGGCGCGGTGCTGAAAGAAGGTGTCGGCGAAGACCATGCCAATCACGACCGGCTCTGCAAGCTGTTGAGATTCGCGTCGACGCATGCCGATGAAGGCGTGTCGCTGGCCGACTACGTGAGCCGCATGAAGGAAGGCCAGCAGGCCATCTACGTCATTACCGCCGACAGCCCGGCCGCCGCCGGGAGCAGCCCGCAGCTCGAGATCTTCCGCAAGAAGGGCATCGAGGTGCTGCTGCTGGTGGACCGTGTGGACGAGTGGCTGCTGAGCCACCTGTACGAGTTCGACGGTCACGCGTTGCAAAGCGTGGCCAAGGGCGCGGTGGATCTGGGCAAGTTGCAGGACGAGGCGGAAAAGAAGCATGCGGAAGAAACCGCCGTCGCGTTCAAGCCGGTGCTCGATCGTCTGAAGGAGGCGCTGAAGGACCGCGCCAAGGACGTTCGGGTGACCACGCGACTGGTCGATTCACCCGCCTGCCTGGTCGTCGAAGAAGGCGACATGAGTGGCCACCTGGCGCGCATGCTCAAACAAGCCGGGCAGAGCGCGCCGAAGTCGCAACCGACGCTGGAGGTCAATGCCCAGCACGCCTTGGTCAAGCGGCTGGAGGCCAGCGAACATTTCGATGACCTGGCCCACATCCTGTTCGATCAGGCATTGCTCGCCGAAGGCGGACACCTCGAAGACCCTGCCGCCTATGTGAAGCGGGTCAACGCCTTGCTGGTCGGGTAATCGGCCGGCTACCGGCCACCCAACGGCGGCTCGGCCATTGCGGCCAGTTGTTCACGCAGACGGGTGGTTTGCTCGGCCCAGTAGGACGGGCTGGTGAACCACGGGAAGGCGATGGGAAACGCCGGGTCGTTCCAGCGCCTGGCGATCCAGGCGCTGTGGTGAACGATTCGCAAGGTGCGCAGTGCCTCGACCAGCCGCAGTTCGCGCCAGTCGAAATCCATGAAGCTTTCGTAGCCGTCGAGCACCGCCGAAAGTTGCCGCGTCATCGAGGCGCGGTCGCCCGACAGCAGCATCCACAGGTCTTGCGTGGCCGGGCCCATGACCGCATCGTCGAGGTCTACAAAATGCGGTCCGTCGTCGGCCCACAGCACATTGCCGAGGTGGCAGTCGCCGTGCAGGCGCAGCAGCCGAGGTTTGCCGACCCGGTCAAACGCTTCGCTCACGGCAGCCAACGCCGCCTCGGACACCTGCTTCCAGGGGATCAGGGTGTCGGGCGGGATCAGGTCTTGCGCCAGCAGCCAGTCGCGGTTGGCGGTTCCGAAGGTCGCGACATCCAACGATTGCCGGCATTTGAACGGCGCCACGGCGCCGACCGCGTGCATGCGGCCGATGAAGCGGCCAATCCACTCCAGCGTGGCCGGGTCTTCCAACTCCGGCGCGCGGCCGGCCAGCCGCTGCGTGACGCTGAAACGGAAGCGGCCCGTCGGCGTTGCAAGTTCGGCCAGCGTGGGGCCCTTCAAATTCACGTCGGCGGCGAGCCGAGATTCTTGGTCGACGGTCAATGGCCAGGAGGCCGCGACGGGAATCTCCCGGGCGGCCAGTTCATCGGCGAAGCCATGCTCTTCCAGAATTTGTGCATCGCTCCAGCGACCGGGCCGGTAGAACTTTGTCACCACCACGCGGCCGTCTTCCAGGAACACCTGAAAGACGCGGTTCTCGTAAGAGTTGAGTTGAATCAGGCGTCCGTCGCCGCGCAGGCCGACGGCATCGAGTGCATCCAGCACGACGTCCGGATTCAAGCCGGCATAGGGTGTTTCAGGGGGCGATCCGCTGGAGCCGGTTTCCGTCATGCGCGCATGGTACGCGCTGAAGTCGAGCCGGTCTCAGCGCCGATTGTCGGTCGGCAACTTCGGCCGGTCGACCACCACGCCGACGATGTCGTGCGCGCCCAGAACAGCCTGCCGCTCAGCGCCCACGCTCTTGGCCGCCACGCGCGGCATGCCCGTCGGGGTATCGTTGAAGTCGCTGTTCGCAAATCCGTCAGCCCGGATGTCAGCCGCAAAGAACGAATCCTGAAAGACCGAGGAGTCTTGCCACAATGCAGTGCGCGCAGCGCGCTTGGTCGCCACCGTGTTGGAAAGCGTGTTGCGCACCTGGTTCAAGGTGTGCGGCGCGGGGGCCACAGGCATCGGGCTGTGGCTTGACGCGCCGCCCTGCGGGACCAGCAACTGCAGCTCGGCCACCGAGGGAAGATGCTGCACGGGGCAGCGAAGGTAGCGAACCCGGCAGGCGTTCAGCACCGCGTACTTGATTTGCTGCGCGCGGTTTGAATGGCCCCGATCCGTGTCGAGATCGATGGCTGCAAGCACCCTTCCATTGGCGCTGCAAACCGCGAAGGTCACGTGGTTAACGCCCAGCAATTCAAACCAGTAGCGCACGTCGTTCGGACTGGTGGGCTGGCAAAACCGCACCAGGGGCAGCTTGGACAGGACGATGTGGTGGGGCAGTGCTTCGCGCAACAAGCGGTAGACGCGCCGCTCTTCGGCGGAAAAAACCGGGCGCGCTGCCAGCGACCACTCTTTGGGCAGCGGCGCGGTCATCTTGCTCTTGCGCAGCTTCAACGCCCAGACCGTGAGCACGATCACAAGCAATGCAAGAGCGGCCAGCGCGACAATCCACGGAAGTCTCTGCATTTGTACGCTGTGGTCCTGAGAGGCGTCTACCCCGACACCCAGACGATTCTTGGCTTTGCACTGTACCGGACTTGGGGGTTTCAATTCCCCTGATGGCGTGGTAGCCGGACGCTCTTTTTGCAAAATCTGCCCGGAAGTCCGGTCGGGTGTGCCAGCGCAGGGTCTACTCCTGCGAGCCGTGACCTTCGCCGTCAATCTGCGTCTTCACTTCGGACAAAACTTCAATGAAGTCGCTGACCTGACGGGCACCTACCTTCAGCCGGTAGTCCAGCTCCGCAGCTTGCTTCTCGACCAGCTCTCCCACGTGCGAGGCCAGGGTGTCCGGCGGCAGCGTGAGCCATGCCTCGGATTCCGAGCCGTCGCGCTCGACCGTCGCGCCAGCGTCGCGGGCGATCTTCAGCATGGCGGCGTTCTCGCTGAGGGCGTGGATGAACAGCGTTTGCACGCCGCGGTTGCGGGCATGCAGCACCGCGTGCTCGAACAATCGCCTGCCGAAACCGCGGCCGCGTGCCTTGGGCAGCACCGAGACGCCGAACTCGGACATCGGCGGACGCTGCGCGGCTGCCATCGTCACTGGATGGGCGAGGTGCGCCAAGGCAATAAGTTCGAGGTGCCGATTGAAGATGCCGAACACCTCGTCGCGCTCGAAGTCTATCGAGTCGACGTACTTCGAAATCTGTGCGTCCGTCGCCGGGTAGCCGAAACGCAGATAGCGATCCCGCTCGTCCAGCGCGACCAAGTGCGCTGCCACCCGCTCCCTTTGCCGCGCGGCAAGAGAGCGGATCGGGACCCAGGTCCAAGTGGCGGCGGGGTCAACTGGGGTAACAGCAGTCTTGGCCAAGTTTGACGCCGTGTCCGGTTGCGAATGAGGGGAATTCGATCGGATCATCAGCACATTCGATTCGAGCATGATCGAGTCCAAGAGATTAGGGTAAACACCAGTCTACGCGCATTGCCTAGATGCATCTCTCCATGACTCTTCAAGCCGAACTTGGCGGTGCCCAAAAGAACACTCTGGCGAGACAGCACCGCCACTCGGCTGGCCCGGGCTCTGTTATAGTCAAAGGCTTTCCCAAAGCGCTCCGGGGGAAAGACACAAGCGGTAGACCGTCGCATGTGGCGCTGCAGGAGAGTCCGCCATTGAAAGAAGCGGAGCCGATTGCAGTGATCCGCGCAGAACAATGCAACGCTGTTGCAGCGGGCTGTGACACCGGGGATTGTCAAACCTACTCAACAATGCCATGAAAACCTTCAGTGCCAAACCGGCCGAAGTGACGCACGAGTGGTTTGTGATTGACGCAACCGACAAGGTTCTCGGAAGGGTGGCCAGTGAAGTCGCCCTCCGTCTGCGCGGCAAGCACAAGGCCATTTACACGCCTCACGTCGACACCGGCGACTTCATCGTCATCGTCAACGCGGACAAGATCCGCGTGACCGGCAACAAAGCCAACGACAAGGTGTACTACAGCCACTCGGGTTTCCCCGGCGGCATTCACGCCATCAAGTTCAAGGACATGCAGGCCAAGCACCCCGGTCGCGCCCTGGAGAAAGCCGTCAAGGGCATGCTCCCCAAGGGGCCGCTTGGGTACGCGATGGTCAAGAAGCTGAAGGTGTACGCCGGTGCCACGCATCCGCACACTGCCCAGCAGCCCAAAGTGCTTGAAATCTGAAGGAGCGGTGATGATCGGAAATTGGAACTACGGAACCGGCCGCCGCAAGTCTTCGGTGGCGCGCGTGTTCATGAAAAAGGGCACCGGCCAGATTCTTGTGAATGGCAAGTCTGTCGAACAGTATTTTGGCCGTCAGACGTCGATCATGGTCGTCAAGCAACCGCTGGTGCTCACCGCCAACGACGCAGCCTTTGACGTGAAGGTCAACGTTCACGGCGGCGGCGAATCCGGCCAGGCGGGCGCCGTTCGCCACGGTATCACTCGCGCGTTGATCGACTACGACGCGGCGCTGAAGCCTGAGCTGAGCCGCGCCGGCTTCGTCACGCGGGACGCGCGCGAAGTAGAGCGGAAGAAGGTCGGGTTGCACGGCGCTCGTCGCAGAAAGCAGTTCAGCAAACGCTGATCCGCGCGCCAGACTGTCCTCCACCAAAGGCCACTTTCGAGTGGCCTTTGTGTTACGTCGGCGGGTCGGCGCACTCCTACAATCCCGACTTTTCAACCGCACAGGATCGCCGATGAACGAGATCGACTGGGGTTTCCGGCGCGACGCTTGGGGCCGAGCGTTCATGGGGCACGCTCTTCAGGTTCGTCCTTACCCCTGATGCGCTGGAAGCTGCTGCGCCGCCGATTGTCGATCAGCGCTCCACGCATGATCGTCCGCAGCCACCTTCCGTGGCCGTTGCGATGGGTGATCGTGGCCCTGACATTCGGCTTTTCGGCGGCCTTGGCGCTTTGGGCTTTCGAGTTTGGGAAGGATATCGCCGGCTTTGACCGCAACGCCAAGACCGAACTGGCAAGTCTGCGTGTCGAAGTCGCTCAGTTGCGCGAGGAGCGTCAGAAGACCCTGTCTGTGGCCAACATTGCCGAGAGCCTGCTCAAGACCGAGAAGGCGGCGCAAGACAAGCTGGCCCAGAGCCTGAAAACGGTCGAAGCCGAGAACATGGCCTTGAAGAGCGACTTGGGCTTCTTTGAACGCCTTTTGCCCGCGAGCGCCAGCGAGGGCCTCGTCATCCGAGGATTGCAAGCGGAAGAAAAAAGCCCCGGTCAATTGCGCTTCCAGATGTTGGTCATGCAGGCAGGCAAGGCGCCGCCTGAATTCAATGGGCGCTATGAGGTAACGTTGACGGGGGTTCTCGACGGCAGACCATGGACCCTGGTTCAGCCGGGCGGAGCCAAACCGCTCCAATTGAAACAGTATCTTCGGATTGAAGGGATGATCGATCATCCGTCACTCGCCGTGGTAAAAGCAGTTTCGGTCAGGGTGACGAATAGGAGCGGTGAAGTCAAGGCGACTCAGACGCTCAGGGTCTAGCGCGCCTGGATTCAGCGGCCCGCACAGGAGAGAAACGATGTTTGGAAAGAGAAAGCAGCCCCCTATCGGCACGCTGATCGGTGAGGGCACCGTGGTGCACGGCGAATTGCGCTTCTCTGCTGGGCTGCGCATCGACGGTGAGATCTTCGGCGATGTGGTCGCGGCGGGAGACCAACCCAGCATCCTGGTGATCAGCGAGAAAGCCCGCGTCACTGGCAAGGTGAAAGCGGGGCATGTGATCATCAATGGCCTTGTGATGGGGCCGGTTCAATCGGACGATCTGCTTGAATTGCAGCCCAAGGCAACGATCATCGGTGACGTGAGATACGAGGTGCTTGAAATGCATCCGGGCGCCACGATCGATGGTGAGCTGAAGCCGTTGAAGGCCGATGACAGGCCCGCGTTGAAGCTGGCCGTACCGAATCACGGATAATCCAAGTGTCGGCGCACCGCCGAAGGAGCCCCCAATGAGCGCAGTTGCTGAAAACATCCAGAGTCAAGCCCAGCTTGATGAGCCGCCTGTGCCGCTTGTCTTTACCGACAGCGCAGCAGGCAAAGTCAAGGAATTGGTCGAAGAAGAGGGCAACCCCGATCTGAAACTGCGCGTGTTCGTGCAAGGCGGTGGGTGCTCGGGATTCCAGTACGGTTTCACCTTCGACGAAGTCGTCAATGACGACGACACTCAGATGAACAAGAACGGCGTCACCCTGTTGATCGACGCGATGAGCTTGCAGTATCTGGCAGGCGCCGAAATCGACTACAAGGATGATTTGCAGGGAGCGCAGTTTGTGATCAAGAACCCCAATGCAACGTCCACCTGCGGATGTGGGTCCAGCTTCTCAGCCTGAGCTCGTAACTTTGAAGCGAAAAGGCCGCCCATCGGGCGGCCTTTTCTTTGGGACAAGGGTTCAGCCGGCGGGATAAAGCGCCCCCAACACTCGAGGCCCTCGGGCGCCGGTGACCTGGCTGAGATTGCCGCTCGCGCGCTCCATCCAGGCATGGGCGAGCCAAGCGAATGCGCAGGCCTCCACTTGCATCGGTGGCAAGCCACGGGCATCGGTTCCGGCCACGCGAACACCGGGCAGGCATGCGGCAAGCCGCGTCATCAGATGAGTGTTGAGAAAGCCGCCGCCGCAAATCAGCAGCTCGGTCGGATCTCGCGTGTGCTGAAGCAACGCCGTCGCGCAGATTCGGGCCGTCAATTCCGCCAGTGTCGCCTGTACATCTTCTGCTCGGAGGGGTTGCGCTCCGGTCAACCTTTGCAGGTGCGCAGCCAGCCACGCGGGATTGAAGAGATCGCGCCCGGTGCTCTTGGGTGGAATGCGCCCAAAGTACGGTTCGGTGAGCATGTCGGCGAGCAAGGTCTCATTTACCTTGCCCGATGCCGCCCACGCGCCCTTGTCGTCGAAGGGCAACCCCGTGTGCCACCGGCACCAATAGTCCATCAGCGCGTTGCCCGGGCCACAATCAAAACCGGAGGTTGAATCGCCCGGCCCAAGCACCGTCAGATTGCTGATGCCGCCCAAGTTGAGCACGCCGACCATCCCATCCTTGGGGCAAAAGACCGCACGATGGAATGCGGGGACCAGCGGCGCGCCTTGTCCTCCGGCAGCGATGTCGCGGCTTCGAAAGTCAGCAACCACAGCCACGCCTGTCAGCTCGGCCAGCAGCGCCGGTGCATTGAGTTGAATCGTGTAGCCGGTGCCGTCGAATTCGCCCGGCCGGTGGCGCACGGTCTGTCCGTGGGCACCAATGGCAAGCACCTGATCGCGGCGCACCCCACTGTCCGCCAACAACGCCTCGACCGCCTGCGCATACACCCGAACGAGGCTGTTTGCCGCGAGTTCCGCACGATGAAGCTCATTATCCCCTGGCGTGTTGAGGGCAAGAAGCTCCTCCGAAAACTCCCGCGTGAATGCCTGGTGAGAATTGGCCAGAACACGCAGCACCGGCGCCGTACCCGACCGAAAGCCGGCAAGCACACCGTCTACCCCGTCGAGTGATGTGCCAGACATCAGGCCGATGAAGAGTTTCTCCATGGCGCATTGTGACTGTGAGCCGGCCACAGTCACCGCAACGCCCCACCATGCGGGCCGGGCAGCGTGGTTGCCTCTTACTCCGAATAGAGATCGGAGCGCCCAATCGTTTGCGCCACTTCCAGCGGTACTCTGGCGCCGCGAGCCCACTGCTCAAACTGCAGCTTGGCAGCCGGAGCCATCACCGTCGCTTCCGCCGCCTGTGACATCGCCAGCGGATCCTGATGCGCCCCCGCGATCTTGAATTCAAAGTGCAGGTGTGGGCCGGTGGCCCAGCCCGTGGCGCCCACCGCACCAATGTGCTGGCCCTGCTCGACTCGCTGTCCGACGCCGACATCGATGCGACTCAAGTGCGCATAAACCGTCGCACGGTCATTGCGGTGCTTGATTTGCACGATGTTTCCGTAGCCATTTTGCTGGCCCGCGAATTCGACGACACCGTCTCCCACGCTGCGAACCAGCGTGCCGGTGGGCGCGGCATAGTCGACGCCGTTGTGCTGCTTCCATTGATTTAGGATCGGGTGCATCCGCATCGCGAAGCCCGAGGTCGTTCGCGAAAATTCCAGCGGGCTGGCCAGGTAGGAATGTGATCTGCTCTTGCCGTCAAAGCTGTAGTAAGCGCCTTTGCCCTTTTCGTCCTTGAACCACAGGGCCGAGAACTTGCGCCCCTTGTTGACAAACTCCGCCGCAACGACCCGGCCGGCAGAGGCGTTCCAGGAGATGGCCTCACCATCGGCGGTCAGGGTTTCATAGATCACGCTGAAGGTGTCGCCCTTGCGCAGCTCGCGATGGAAGTCGATGTCGGTGGCGAAGATCTCGGCCAACTGACTCGCCAGCGCATCGGGGATCCGTGCCTCGTCGGTGGCGGCGAACAGCGACGACCGAATCGTTCCACTGCCCAATCGTTGTTGCGCAATCAGCGGGGCGACTTCAACGTTCGCCCGCAATTTGCCATTCGTCCGAACAACGCTCAAGCGTGTGAAGTGGGAGTTGGACTGGTCTCCGGCGGGCGCCGCAAAACGCACCACCAACTCACCAAGTTCACCCGCGGCATTGGCGCGCACTTGCACCATCTTTGCGCCGCGGCCTTCGAGCAGCTTTCGCGCGACTGCGTCAGTTCGCAGAAAAACCGCAGCCGCCGCATCATTGACGTTGAGGCGGCGCAGCAAGCTGTCGGCGGTATCGCTGGGACGGGTGAGGTCGCTGCGGTAAAGCGACAACTCATGTTCTGCCAACCCGTCAAGCTGTGCGGCGATGCCCTCGGCCACCACTTCTTCGCTGACGACGCTGCGTGGCAGGTTCGCCGCATCGGGCGCCATGGGCGCAATCCCGAACGCGGCCGCTCCAAACCCGGCCAGCCCAAAAATCACCACGGAGGCAAGGCTTCGAGGATTTCTGGAGACGAATTTTCCAGTGCGCGCCCACGCATCAGCCAACAGGCGGTTCAACAAACCCAACGATTCCATGGTGTCCGGAGCAAAAAGCTCTCTTTTCGAGCGAAGACCTGAAGGCTTGCTCGTGTTTGTCCCCGTAGAGAGAGGCGCGTTCCCGTGCTCTGTGGCGCGGTCGCCCTTCATTCAACTTGTAGCGAGCGGCGGAGTTTACCGCGACTCAGAAGACCCCACCACTGCGGGCGGGCAGGCCTTACTTGACGCCTGCCAGCGTCGATCTTGGGCGCCTGAGCTACCGATCAGCGCTTGCGCGCAATCAACGCCATCGAGTCCAACGTGGTGTCGTCGGAAATCCGGCGCCCAGTGCAGTCAAAGGCCAGGGCATTGGGTTGGAAGCCCGCCTCTTCAAGTTGCCGGCGCTGATGGGCCAAGGTGATGTAGTACAGCATCACGCTGTAGTTGTGGCACATGTCGTTGAGCACGGCGTAGCGCGAGGTGTGCACCTCGTGCTTAGTGTTTTGGCGACGCCGGTGGCTGCTGATGGCCGTGTCTTTGACCATGCGAGCCAAACGCACCAGCATGCGCGCCGGGTTCTTTGAAAGCTGAAGTTCCGGATAGCGAAAGCCCGCGCTTGCCTCGGGGCTGTTGCGGTTGTAGGTGGTGAACAGGAACACGCCCCCCGGCTTGAGCACGCGGTGCACCTCACGCATGATCGACAGGCGGTCCTCGTGACCCACCATGCTGATCCCGTTGCAGCTGAAGACGGCGAGCGAGATCGAAGCATCGTGGACGGTGGAAAGCCTGCGTGCGTCGGCGTGCTCAAAACGGACGCTCGGGAATCGAGCTCGGCAAGCTGCAATCATCTCCAGGCTGTAGTCGATTCCCAGATAGTCTGAACTCACTTCCTGCAAAGCCTTGACCGTGCGGCCGGCTCCAACCCCGATGTCGAGGACCGAACCGCCGCGAACCTCGTGTGCCACATGGTCGAGCGAAGCGCGTTCATGCGGCAGAAGCTCGTCCTGGCGGGCGTAGTGCGCCACCACGGCAGCCGAACGCATGGTGCGCAGATTGATGCTGTCGATGACGCTGCTCATGATCCATCGCTCCAGTAGATATACCGGCCATAAGAAGAAGCTCTTGTTGCAATTTCAGTATCACGCAGGACGCCCGTTGCAGCGGACAGGAAAAAGCGCGCTCAGTCGAATCCGCACGTTTCGCAGCCTTCAGTCCCGTGGGTCGGCCTGGGTCGCCTGGGTCGCTTGAGCCGAGTGAAGCGCTTGGATCCGGCCTTGCCGTCGATCCCGCGCTCCGAGGCACCCCACCCGCACCGGGTGCGCGAGGCATGGGTCCACTAGAATCATTTCGAGGCCGGCCGTGAAATTTGCCCCGCGACCGTTGCACGCGAGAAAAGCCCCTCGCTCGCTCCCTTTTGGATGTTCCGCATGTCATTGACTGCAAACCCTCAACCCCCCTCGAAATCGGCCTGGCCGGCCCGCCCGGCAGTACCCACCCCTTATCCGCTGACCGAGCGTGTCCACGAAGCCATGGCCATCTCGAAACGCGGTTGCGACGAGCTCCTGCCCGAGGCGGACTGGCTCGCCAAGCTGGCGCGCTCCGAGGCGACCCGCGTGCCCCTGCGCATCAAGCTCGGCCTGGACCCGACCGCCCCCGATATCCACATCGGCCACACGGTGGTGCTCAACAAGATGCGCCAACTCCAGGATCTGGGCCACACCGTGATCTTTCTGATCGGCGACTTCACGTCGATGATCGGCGACCCGTCGGGCCGCAACACCACCCGGCCGCCGCTCACCCGCGAACAGATCGAGGCCAACGCGCAAACCTACTACCGGCAGGCCAGCCTGGTGCTGGACCCGCAGAAAACCGAGATCCGCTACAACTCCGAATGGAGCGATCCACTGGGTGCGCGCGGCATGATCCAGCTGGCCGCCAAGTACACGCTGGCGCGCATGCTGGAGCGTGATGACTTCACCAAGCGCTTCAAGACGGGCGTGCCGATTTCCGTCCACGAGCTGCTGTACCCGCTGATGCAGGGCTACGACTCGGTGGCGCTCAGGAGTGATCTCGAACTGGGCGGAACGGACCAAAAGTTCAACCTGCTGGTCGGCAGGGCGCTGCAGACCGAATACGGCCAGGAGCCGCAGTGCATCCTGACGATGCCGCTGCTCGAAGGGCTGGACGGGGTCGAGAAGATGTCCAAGAGCAAGGGCAACAGCATCGGCATCGGCGAAGCGCCCAATGACATGTTCGCCAAGCTGCTGTCGATCAGCGACACCATGATGTGGAGGTACTTCACGCTGCTGAGCTTCCGGCCCGAAGCACAAATCGCAAGCTTGAGGGCCGAAGTCGGTGCGGGCCGCAACCCCAAGGATGCCAAGCTGATGCTGGCACGCGAGATCACCACGCGTTTCCACAACGCCGCCGCCGCGGACGCCGCGGAGCAAGACTTCAACCACCGCGCGCAAGGCGGCGTGCCCGATGAAATTGCCGGTCATTCGCTAACGGGCGCGCCGCTGGGCATTGCGGCGCTGCTGAAACAGGCGGGCCTGGCGCCGTCCACCAGCGAAGCCAACCGCCTGATCGACGGCCATGGCGTGCGGGTCGATTCGGTGGCGGTGTCCGACAAGGGGCTCAAGCTGCCCGCGGGTACCTATGTATTGCAGGTGGGCAAGCGCAAGTTCGCGCGCGTCACCCTGAGCTGACGTGCCTGATCGCGGGTCGTCGGGCGCCCTGATGCGTGAGCTCAAGCGCATCGGCCGGGCCCCCTGAACATGGGCTCCAGCATGCAGGTCAAGACGCTGCTCAAGCTGTCGGTGGTGGCTGCCGTGGCCACGATTGCGATGAAGTCGCTGGCCTGGTGGATCACCGATTCGGTGGGTCTGTTGTCGGATGCCATGGAGTCGTTCGTGAACCTGGCATCAGCGCTGTTCGCCATCGCCATGGTCACGATTGCGCAGCGCCCGGCCGATGACGACCACCCGTTCGGGCACACCAAGGCCGAGTACTTCTCCAGCGGCTTCGAGGGCTTGTTGATTGCCGGCGCTGCCGTGGGGATTGTTATCGCGGCGGTGCACCGCTTTGCCAACCCGCAGCCACTGCAAGCTTTGGGCTGGGGTCTGGCGCTGGCACTGTTCAGCTCCGTGCTGAACGGGCTGCTCGCCTGGCGAATGATGGCCGCCTCGAAACAGCACCGCTCCATCGCGCTCGAAGCCGACGCGCGCCATCTCTACACCGATGTGTGGACCTCCGTCGGCGTGGTCGCGGGCCTGGTGCTGGTGCATTTCACCGGGTGGCTGTGGCTCGACCCGATGCTGGCCATTGGCGTGGCGCTGAACATCCTGCGCGAAGGCGGGCACCTGGTGTGGCGCTCCATCGAAGGCCTGATGGACAGTGCGGTCGAGCCCGAGACCCGCGCCAGGATCGACCAGACGCTGGCGCAGTTCTCACACCAGGCCATCCGCTTCGACCACATCGTCACCCGCCGGGCCGGCCAGCGCCTCTTTCTCGATGTGCACATGCACATGCCGTCGGCCTGGACGCTGGGGCGTGCGGCGGCAGTGCGGGCCAGCGTCGAGCAGGCCCTGATGAGTGATGTGCCGGGACTGCGCGCGTCGATCCAGTTGCTCCCGATGGACGTGGAGGCCCATTTCGACGACGCCCGGGCCCCGTTGTGATTGCGCTGGTGCAACGCGTCGTGCGGGCCCATGTCGTTGTCGGCGATCGAACGGTCGGCGCGATCGGCCGGGGGCTTGTTGCGCTGGTGTGTGCCGAGCCCGGCGACACCGATGCGCTTGCCGACAAACTGGCCCACAAGCTGCTCAAGCTGCGCATCTTTTCCGACGCCGCCGGCAAGATGAATCGAAGCGTCGTCGACGTGATGGGCGGCGTGCTGATCGTCAGCCAGTTCACGCTGGCCGCCGACACGTCGGGCGGCAACCGCCCCAGCTTCAGTGGCGCTGCGTCTGCCGAACTGGGCCGCAGGCTCTACGAACGCATGGTCGCCACGGCCCGCTTGGCGCACCCCGGCGTGGCCTGCGGTGAATTCGGCGCCGACATGCAGGTGCACCTCGTCAACGACGGGCCGGTCACGATTCCGATCCGCTTGTTGGCCTGAGTCGCTGAAGCGAGGCGTCTTACATGGACGCCTCATATGGACGCCTATGCAATTGCGCAGCGTAGGCGACTCATTCTCGGGCCTGCTCTGCACAACGGTCCAGGCGCTTCGTTCCGGCCTGAGAAGCCGGGGTCGAGCCTGAATCCAGGCCCGACCCGGCCCAGGTGTCCGGCATCCTCAGTCGGCGTACTGCCCGGCGGCCTTGATGATCGGGCCCCATTTGTTGATCTCGGCCTCGACGAACTTCTTGTGCTCTGCGCCGTCGAGCCTGGCGTCGGTGATGATCACCGCGCCCAGCGCCTCTTGACGCTTGATGAAGTCGGGGTCCTTCAGCGCCGTCTTCAGCGCGGCGTTGATCTTGTCGGTGACAGCCTTGGGCGTGCCCTTGGGTGCGTACATGCCGTGCCAGATGCTCACGTTGAAGCCCTTCAGGCCCGATTCGTCGAGCGTGGGCAGGTTCTTCAAGGCCGGGGTGGTCAGGCGCTTGCTGGTCGTCACTGCATATGCCTTAACCTTGCCGCTCTCGATCTGGCTGGTGGTGTTGGTGGTCTGGTCGCACATCAGGTCGACCTGGCCGCCCAGCAGGTCGGTCATGGCCGGTGCCGTGCCTTTGTACGGCACGGTTTGCATGTCGACCTTGACGGTGCTCTGGAACAGCAGCCCGCACAGGTGCGACGCCGCGCCCAGGCCGGCGTTGGCCAGGTTGATCTTGCCCTTGTTGGCGTCGATCCACTTGGCCAGCTCGGCGTAGTTGTTGGCCGGCAGGCCGGGCTTGCCGATCAGGGTCATCGGCACTTCATTGATCATGCCCAGGTACTCGAAGTCTTCCAGCGTCTTGTACTGCATGGTGCGGTACAGCGCGGGCGAGGTGCTCATGCCGATGTGGTGCAGCAGCAGGGTGTAGCCGTCGTTGGCGGCGCGTGCCACCTTGGTGGCGCCCAGCGTGCCGCCGGCACCGCCGACGTTTTCGATGATGATGGTCTGGCCGCCCAGCGGCTTGCGCATGGCTTCAGCGAGGTCGCGCGCCACCTTGTCGGTCGGGCCACCGGCCGAGAACGGCACGACGATGGTGACCGGCTTTTCAGGGTATTCGGCCCAGGCCGCGGCGGCGACGAGCGTGGCCACGGTGGCGATCAGAAAGCGTTTCATGGCGAGAGTCCTTTCGGTGACGACAGATGCACAAGCCGCTATTGTCTGAATTTGCACGCAGAGCGCCGTAACGGGAACTACTTATGAAGATACCCGTGCATGCACAGGGCCCGCAACGCGAGGGAATTTTAGAACCTGAAGTTGATGGCAACGCTGAGCTGGGGCAAGACCCGAACCTGTCCCACCCCGTCGCGCAACTCGGCCAGCTCGCGGTCCAGGTCCGCCTGCGTCACCGTGTTCGGCAAGTTGGGCCCGCTGACGCTGGCGCTGACCTTGGCCTTGCCGATGGAGACGCCGAAGTCGGCCACAAAACCCACCCCGGCGCCGCCCTCCGGCTGGCGCCCGTAGCCCAGGCCGAGATAGGGAGTGGCCCTCGGGTACTTGATGTTCACGTTCCAGCGGTCGTCCGGTGTCGTCACGTAGCTTGTGGTGCCGATCGTGATCGTGCCGCCGTTGCCTTGGGCGTTCAGGTCCAGCCGGCTGTCATTGAGGGTCAAGCCTGCGGTGAGCCTGAAACCACCCGCGACAAACCAGTCGGCAAAAAGACCCACCCGTTCGTGCTTGAGCTGGCCGCTGTAATTGATGCCGCTCTCGGTGAAGGTATCGGAAATCTTGCCGATGGTGGCAATGTCGGCGCGCACCACCACGCGGTCGCTGACCGGTTGCGCCAGGCCCACGATCAAACGCGGAAACCCGGTGCCGACGTACAGCTCAGCGGCCTGCGCCGCGCCGGCAAGGAACAAGGCGGCCGTTGCGGCCAAGGCAGAACGTGTCATCGCGTCGATCCTCCAAGAGTGCTTGTTCGTGGCGCAACGCCGGCCTTGCATTGGGCCAGTCAAAGCGTGAAGTCATAGTCGATCACCAACGGCGCGTGGTCGCTGTAGCGATGCTCCAGATAAATATGCTCGGCCTTCGCCTTGGCCGCGATGCCGGGCGTGGCCAGTTGATAGTCCAGCCGCCAACCCACGTTCTTGGCCCAGGCCTGGCCCCGATTGCTCCACCAGGTGTATTGCTCCGAGTGCGGGTTGAGCGTGCGAAACACGTCCACCAGACCCAGTTCGTCGAGCGTGTGCGTCATCCAGGCGCGTTCTTCCGGCGTGAAGCCGCTGTTTTTCTGGTTGCTCTTCCAGTTCTTCAGGTCGATTTCCTTGTGCGCGATGTTCACGTCGCCCAGCAAAATGAATTCGCGCTCGGCCTTGAGCTGCTGGAGGTGGGGGGTCATCGCCGCCAGAAAGCGGAACTTGGCGCGCTGCCGGTCTTCGCTGCTCGAACCGCTGGGGAAATAGCAGCTGATGATGCTGAGCTTGCGGAAGCTGCGGCGCTTGGGGTTGTCGAACCGCGCCTCGACGTAGCGCCCTTCGGCGTCGAACTCTTCGCTGCCCAGGCCGACGATGATCTGGCTGGGTTTCTTGCGCGAATACAGTCCAACGCCGGAATAACCCTTCTTCTCGGCAAAATGGAAATGGCCTTTCATCCCGCCGAGGGTCTCAAAGCGGCCCGCCACGTCATCCGCCTGGGCCTTGACTTCTTGCACCCCCATACAATCCGCGGCCACGCCATCGATCCAGGCCTCAACGCCCTTGTTGGCGGCGGACCTGATGCCGTTCAGGTTCAATGTGACTAGACGAAACACCTGATCTCCTCAAGATGACCACCCCCGACCCCGCCGACGCTCTTGCGCAAGACTTCGTCGAATTCGCGCGGCGCTGCGGCGTGCTGGGTTTCGGTGAGTTCAAGACCAAGGCCGGAAGGCTGTCGCCCTACTTTTTCAACGCCGGCCGGTTCGACGACGGGGCCAAGCTGGGCCGCCTTGCGGAATTCTATGCGCGCCGCCTGCTGGCTTCGAAGGTGGCGTTCGACATGTTGTTCGGCCCGGCCTACAAGGGCATCGCGCTGGCGGCGGCGGTGGCGATCGAACTGGCGCGGATGGGGCGCAACGTGCCCTTCGCCTACAACCGAAAAGAAGCCAAAGACCACGGCGAAGGCGGCACGCTGGTCGGCGCAAAGGTCGCCGGCCGCGTTCTTATCATCGACGATGTGATGTCGGCGGGAACCTCGGTGCGTGAATCGATCTCGATGATCCGGGCGGCCGGCGGTGTGCCGTGCGGGGTGCTGATTGCGCTGGACCGCCAGGAGAGGGCGGCTGACGAGGGCCCGGACGCCGTGCTGTCAGCGGTGCAGTTCGTCACGCAAAGGCTGGGCTTGCCGGTCGCGGCCATCGCGACCTTGGCGGACTTGTTGCAATATCTGGAATCGAGTGCCGATCCCGCCCTGGGCAACAGGCTGGCCCCGGTGGCAGCGTATCGGCAACGCTACGGAGTGTGAGCGCATGAACGGTATCAGGGGTTCTCGGGTCGGCGGGGCTTTCGGCTTGCTGATCGCGTTTCAGATGTCCTGGGCGGCGCCCGGCATCTACACCTGTACCGACGCCAACGGCAAGCGCTTGACCTCGGACCGCCCGATCGCGGGTTGCATCGACCGCGACCAGCGGGTCCTGAACGCCGATGGCTCGGTGAAGCACACCATCACCCGCACGCTCACCTCCGAAGAGCGCGCCGAAAAGGAAGCCCGTGAACGCGAGGCATCTTCCCAGCACGTGACGCGGCAGGACGCGGTCCGGCGCGATCGCAACCTGATGATTCGGTTTCCCAACGCGGCGGCGCATCAGAGGGCACGCGAGGCCGCGCTGGACGATGTGCGCAAGGCCATGAAAACCTCCGAGGCCCGCCTGGACCTGCTGGCCGAGGAGCGCAAGCCGCTGATCGACGAGACCGAGTTCTACGTCGCCAGGCCGATGCCGGCCAAGCTAAGGCGTTTGCTGGATGCCAATGACGCGTCCACCGATGCCCAGCGCGCGCTGATCCAGGACCGGCGGTCCGAGGGGGAGCGCATCAACGCGCTGTATGACACGGAGCTCGAGCGCCTCAGGCAGCTGTGGGCCGGCGCGCAGCCGGGCTCGGTGGGCGCTTCACCCAGCGCCTTGCCTGCGGCACCGGCCGCTTCGGCCACGCGCAAAGCGGCCGTGAAGTAATCCGGCGCGGTCTGCCACGCTGGGCCATGGGCAAGCGTGGCGCCGATCAGCCCAGCTTCTGCTTCAAGCGCTCGTTCACCAGGCTGGGGTTGGCCTTGCCCTTGCTGGCCTTCATGGCCTGGCCGACCAGCGCGTTGAATGCCTTGTCCTTGCCGGCGCGGTATTCCTCGACCGACTTTGGGTTCGCGGCGAGCACCTCGTCGAGAAGGCGGTCGAGTTCGGCGGTGTCGCTCATTTGCTTGAGGCCTTGGGACTCGATGACCGCATCGACATCGCGGGCCGCGGCTGTCCACAGCGCATCGAACACCTGCCTGGCACCGTTGTTGGAGATCGTGCCATCGGCAACGCGCGAGACAAGCTGCGCCAGAACCGGGGCATCGATCGGGCTGTCTGAGATGTCCAGGCCGTCGGCATTGAGCCGGCGCGACAACTCCCCCATCAGCCAGTTGGCCACCAGCTTGGGTTGGCCGCAGGCTTTCGCAGCAGCTTCAAAGTAGGTGGCGAACGCCTTGCTTTGCGTCATCGCCGCCGCGTCGTAAATCGGCAGCCCGTAGTTGCTTTGAAAGCGCTTGGCCATCAAGCGCGGCAGCTCGGGCATCTCCGAGCGCACCCGCTCAATCCACTCCGGCGCAATCACCAGCGGCGGCAAGTCCGGGTCGGGGAAATAGCGGTAGTCATGCGCATCCTCCTTGGTGCGCATCGCGCGTGTCTCGCCCGTCTCGGCGTTGAACAGCACGGTGGCCTGCTGGACCTTGCCGCCGTCTTCGATCAGGTCGATCTGCCACTGCACTTCGAAGTCGATGGCCTGCTGCATGAACTTGAAGCTGTTCAGGTTCTTGATCTCGCGCCGTGTGCCATAGGTCGCACCTGGCCTTCGCACCGACACGTTCGCGTCGCAGCGAAAACTGCCCTCCTGCATGTTGCCGTCGCAGATGTCCAGCCACACCACCAGGGCATGCAGCGCCTTGGCGTATTCGACCGCCTCAACACTTGAGCGCATGTCGGGCTCGGTCACGATTTCCAGCAGCGGTGTGCCGGCCCGGTTCAGGTCGATGCCGGTCTGGCCCTGGTAGTCCTCGTGCAGTGACTTGCCCGCGTCTTCTTCCAGGTGCGCGCGGGTCAGGTTGACCTTGTGCGCGACCCGCTCCGCGTGTGTACCTTCGACGAAGAACTCGACCGAGCCGCCCTGCACCACCGGCGTTTCGTACTGGCTGATCTGGTAGCCCTTGGGCAGGTCGGGGTAGAAATAGTTCTTGCGCGCGAAGATTGACAGCGGCGACACCAAAGCCCCAACGGCCAGGCCGAAGCGAATGGCCCGTTCCACCGCGCCCCGGTTCATCACCGGCAGCGTGCCCGGCAAGGCCAGATCCACCGCCGAGGCCTGCGTGTTCGGCGCGGCGCCAAAGCGCGTGGACGAGCCGCTGAAGATTTTCGATTGTGTGGACAGTTGCGCGTGTGTCTCGATGCCGATGACGACCTCGTAGCCGCGAATCAATGTGGGCTTGCTCATGTTCAGTACCCCGCCGGCAAACGCGCGTGCCAGTCGGTGGCTTGCTGGAAGGCATGCGCCGCGTGCAACAGTGCGCCTTCCTCGAAATAGTTGGCGATCAGTTGCAGGCCAACCGGCATGGAGCCTTCGCCAAAGCCCGCCGGCAGGCTCATGCCCGGAAGGCCAGCCAGGCTGGCGGGCAAGGTGAAGATGTCGGCCAGGTAGCTGGCCACCGGGTCGTCGCTCTTGGCGCCCAGCTTCCAGGCGACGCTGGGCGCCACCGGGCCGGCGATCACATCGCACTGCTTGAAGCAGGCCTGGAAGTCGTCGGCAATCATGCGGCGCAACTTTTGCGCCTGCAGGTAGTAGGCGTCGTAATAGCCGTGGCTCAGCACATAGGTGCCGATCATGATGCGGCGCTTGACCTCGGCGCCCAAGCCCTGCGCGCGGCTCTTTTTATACATGTCTTGCAGGTCGGTGTACTGCGGCGCACGGTGGCCGTAGCGCACCCCGTCGAAGCGGCTCAGGTTCGACGAGGCTTCGGCCGGCGCGATGATGTAGTAGACCGGAATCGACAGCTCGGTGCGTGGCAGGCTCACGTCCACCAGCGTGGCGCCGAGCCGCTCGAATTCGCTGAGCGCGCTGCGCACGGCGCCATTCACGTCGGCGGCCAGCGCGGCGGGAAAGAACTCTCGGGGCAGGCCGATGCGCAGGCCCTTCAGCGGCTGGGCGCCGCTGGCGCCTTCGCGCCTGGCGTGCAAGGACGCCGAGAAATCCTGCGGCGGCCGGACCGCACTGGTGGCGTCGCGCTCATCAAAGCCGCTCATCGCACTCAGCAGCAGCGCGCAGTCCTCGGCGCTCCTTGCCATCGGCCCGGCCTGGTCCAGGCTGGAAGCGAAGGCGATCATGCCGTAGCGGGAGCACACGCCGTAGGTCGGCTTGATGCCGGTGACGCCGGTGAAGCTGGCCGGCTGGCGGATCGAGCCTCCCGTGTCGGTGCCGGTGGCCGCGGGCAGCAGGCGTGCCGCCACGGCCGCTGCGGAGGCGCCCGACGAGCCGCCGGGCACGCGGGTCGGGTCCCACGGGTTTTTCACCGGACCATAGGCCGAGTTCTCGTTGCTCGATCCCATCGCGAACTCATCGCAGTTGAGCTTGCCCAAAGTCACCGCCCCGGCCTGGCCCAGCCTGTGCACGACCGTCGCGTCGAACGGGCTGCGGTAGCCCTGCAGCATCTTCGAGCCCGCGGTGGTGGGCAGATCGCGGGTGACGAAGATGTCTTTGTGCGCCAGCGGAATGCCCAGCAACGCGCCCTGCTCGCCCTTGGCGCGGCGCGCGTCGGCGGCCCTCGCCTGCGCCATTGCCAGGCCGGTGTCGCTGCACAGCAGCGTGCCGAGCCGGGCGTGGTCTGCCAGTCGCCCGAGCAGATGTTCAGTGATCTCGACGCTGGAGACCCGGGCCTGCGCCAGCGCCTTGCCGAGTTCGACGACGCCCAGGTGGTGCAACGCCTTCATTCGATCACCTTGGGCACGAGGAAGAGCCCGTCCTCCACGGCCGGTGCGCTGCGTTGATTCAGCGCGCGCTCGTCAAGCTCGGTGACGATGTCCTCACGCAGACGCAACGCCACTTCCCGCAGCGCGGACAGCGGCGTGTACAAGGGCTCGACGCCGCTGGTGTCCACCGCACTCATTCGTTCGACGATGGAGAAAAAGCCGTTCAGCTGAGACAGCATTGCAGCCTGCTCCGCGGCCCCGAGCTCGAGCCGGGCCAAATGAGCGATGCGGCTGACTTCTTGAGGGGTCAGGGCCATGGGAGGACGGTTCGGATGGGAGGTTCCCGCAGGGCGGCCGCCGCGGGGCATGCGTTATTATCCCCAGTTATCCACAGCCCTTGGCAGACTGCGCAAACGGCAAATCTGCGAGGCTCCAGCCGGGCTTGCGTCACACGAGTTCGGTCACCTCACCCAACGCAGGTTGTCTGATCCTGCCATCGCAACGTCCACACCATGTTCGGAACTTTTCGCCGTCACTTCTCGACGGACCTGGCCATTGACCTGGGCACCGCCAACACGCTGATCTATGTGCGCGGCAAGGGCATCGTGCTCGACGAACCGTCGGTCGTGGCGATTCGCCACGAAGGCGGCCCGCACGGCAAGAAGACCATCCAGGCCGTCGGCACCGAAGCCAAGGCCATGCTGGGCAAGGTGCCCGGCAACATCGAGGCCATCCGGCCGATGAAGGACGGCGTGATCGCCGACTTCACCGTCACCGAGCAGATGCTCAAGCAGTTCATCAAGATGGTGCATCCGCGCTCCATTTTCCGGCCCAGCCCGCGCATCATCATTTGCGTGCCCTGCGGCTCGACGCAGGTGGAGCGGCGCGCGATTCGCGAATCGGCGCTCGGCGCCGGCGCGTCGCAGGTGTACCTGATCGAAGAGCCCATGGCCGCGGCCATCGGCGCCGGCCTGCCGGTCAGCGAGGCCAGCGGCTCGATGGTGGTGGACATCGGCGGCGGCACCACCGAGGTCGGCGTCATCAGCCTGGGCGGCATGGTCTACAAGGGCAGCGTGCGCGTCGGCGGCGACAAGTTCGACGAAGCCATCATCAACTACATCCGCCGCAACTACGGCATGCTGATCGG
>JANNDW010000001.1:0-14561 GCA_031378125.1 Methylibium sp.
GACCCGCTTCGCCGACGGCTTTGAATACGGCCTGGGCGCCGAGATCGGCATCAGCACCGACAAGCTCCATGCCCGCGGGCCGGTCGGGCTGGAGGGCCTCACGTCGATGAAATGGGTGGTGCTGGGCCACGGCGAAGTACGCGGCTGAATCCACCGCAGGGCCGGCCGTTCAGGCCACGGCCAAACCCCGCACCACCTGCTTGACCAGCGCGCGCACAAACGCCGCGTCAATGCCCGCGTGGCCCATCAGCACGCGAAAGAACAAGGCGCCGTAGATCTGGTCCAGCGCCACCTCCACGTTCAGGCCGGCACGCAACTCGCCGGACTGCACGGCCTGCTCCAGCAGGGCCCGGCCTTCGCTGCGCCGCGCCAGCACAAAGTGGTGGCGAAACGCTTTCGCAACCTCGGTGTCCGGGTTGGCCGCGACGATGGCGCTGGCCGAGGAACATGGCGCCACCGTGCTGCGCATCGCGAAGGACGAGTTCCATGGCGACCGCTGCGGCGTGCTGCTGGACCCGTTTGGCCACCGCTGGAACCTGGCTACCCGCAAGGAGGCGCTGAGCCCGGCCGAAATGCAGCGGCGCTGGACGGCGATGATGAGCGGCTGAACTCGGGCGCGGTGTCGGGGAGCGGTCTCAGGCGCGATCCGGGACGCGGTCTGGGTCCCCGATCGGGAGGCCAGTTCACAGGGCAAGTTCTCGGGGCAGAATCGGCCATGACCGATTCGCGCCGCGCCCTGGTTCTGTTTTCCGGTGGCCAAGACTCCACCGCCTGCCTGGCCTGGGCGCTGGAGCGCTACGCGCATGTCGAGACCATCGGCTTCGCGTACGCGCAGCGCCATCTGGTGGAACTCGAAGCGCGCCAGTTCGTGATGCTGCAGCTGCGTTCGCAGTTCCCGCAATGGGCGCCGCGGCTGGGCGAAGACCATGTGCTGGACCTGTCGCTGCTGGGTCAGATTTCCGACACGGCGCTGACCGACGAGCGCGCCATCGAGATGAACGCCAACGGCCTGCCCAACACCTTTGTGCCGGGGCGCAACTTGCTGTTCTTCACCTTCGCGGCCACGGTGGCCTATCGGCGCGGGCTGAATGTGCTGGTGGGCGGCATGTGCGAGACCGACTTTTCCGGCTATCCCGATTGCCGCGACAACGCGCTCAAGTCTCTGCAAGTGGCGTTGAGCCTGGGCCTGGACACGCCGATGACGGTGGAGACCCCGCTGATGTGGCTGGACAAGGCGCAGACCTGGGGCTTGAGCGCCGCACTCGGCGGCGAAGCGCTCAACGCGTTGATCGTCGAGCACACCCACACCTGCTACCTGGGCGAGCGCAAGCACAAACACGCCTGGGGTTATGGCTGCGGGCAGTGCCCGGCCTGCGCGCTTCGAGGCCGCGGCTACAAGGCCTGGCGCGCCAACGGCGACAAACCCTTTCTGGACACGGAACCTTCGGTTTGAGCAGCCTGCAGATCACCCTCGTGGCCGTTGCCGCCGTGCTGGTGTTCTGGGCCGTGGGTGCCTACAACCGGTTGATGCGGCTGCGCAGCGCCATCCTGCGCGCCTTTGCGCCGGTCGACCAGCAGCTCGGCCTGCGCCACACGCTGCTGCAACACCAGATCGACCTGCTTGTGCCGGTGCTGACCGAGCAGGCTGAAAACCTCTCCGCGCTGCGGGCCGCATGCACCCAGGCGCAGGCTGCGCGGGCCCACGCCAGCACCCACCCGGGCGCAGCGGGTGCGCTCAACAGCCTGCGCCTGACCGAAGACATTCTGCTGGAAACGCGCGCGCGCTTGCCCGCACCAGACGACACCCGCGCCGAACTGACAGCACTGGCTGCCCAGCTCGCCGTGGTGGACACGGCGCTGCTGTTTGCGCGCGGCCGGTTCAACAAGGGTGTGATGGAGTACAACCATGCGGTGCAACAGTTCCCGACGAGGCTGCTCGCCGGCCTGTTCGGGTTTCGCGCGGCGGGCGTCTTTTGAAAAGACGAACCCGGCAAGGGTTCGTTGTGGGGAGATCGGGCAGGCTTGTGACGAATGAGTTGCACGCTCCTGGATTCCCCGGTGCCGCCTGAACTCTCGGCACACTACATTCAGTCTCACCCGCAGTGAAGGAGAGTTTCCGATGAAGCGATTGTTCAGTACGTGGACGCTGGCTGGCCTGGGCCTGAGCCTGGGCCTTGTTGCGCTAGTGAACGCCCAGGCGCAAGACGCCTCCACGTTGCAGGTTCGCAGCCTGGCCGCCACGTGCGCCAGTTGCCATGGCACCGCGGGGCGCGCGGTTGAAGGGGCCGCCGTCCCGGGTCTCGCCGGAGTGCCGGCCGCCTACATGGTCGAGCAGATGAAAGCCTTCAAGAGCGGCACCCGCACGGCCACGGTGATGCACCAGATCTCCAAGGGCTACAGCGACACGCAGATCGACCGGCTCGCGGCCTACTTCGCCGCGCAAAAGAAGTGAGGATGCGAGCATGAGCATGCAACGGCGTGAACTGTTGAAACTGGCCGGCAGCGTTGGCGCGCTGGGCCTGGCCGGCTGTGCGATGAACAAGGCCGGCCTGCCCGACAAGGCGCGCGTGCTGGTGGTGGGCGGCGGCTACGGCGGCGCCACGGCGGCCAAGTACGTGCGGCTGCTGTCCGACTACAAAATCGACGTGGTGATGGTGGAGCCGAGTGACGCTTTTGTGTCGTGCCCCATCTCCAACCTGGTGCTGGGTGGCAGCAAGGTGCTGGCCGACATCACCGTGCCCTACACGGCCTTGAGCAAGCTGCATGGCGTGACTGTGGTGAAAGACATGGTCGCCAGCATCGACACTGGCAAGAAGACCGCCATGCTCGCTTCGGGCGCCAGCATCCGCTACGACAAATTGGTGCTCTCACCGGGCGTCGATCTGATGTGGGACAGCGTGGCGGGCCTGAAGGACGCCAACGCCCAAGGCCGCATCCTGCAAGCCTGGAAGGCCGGCAGCGAAACCGTGGCATTGCGCAAGCAGTTGGAGGCCATGCCCGACGGCGGCGTGTACGCCATCACCGTTCCCGAAGCGCCCTACCGCTGCCCGCCCGGCCCCTACGAACGCGCCTGCCAGGTGGCGAGCTACTTTTCGGCGGCCAAGCCCAAGTCCAAGGTGCTGATCCTGGACGCCAACCCCGATGTCACCTCCAAGGGCCCGCTGTTCAAAAAGGTCTGGGCCGAGCAGTACAAGGGCATGGTCGAGTTTCGTGGCCAGCACAAGGCCACCTCGGTCGACGCCAAGACCAACACCGTCAAGTTCGAGGTGCAAGACGACGTGAAGGCCGACGTGCTCAACGTGCTGCCCTCGATGCGCGCCGGGGCCATCGCGGTGCAGACCGGTCTGGCCAACGCCAACGCGCGCTGGTGCCAGGTGAACTACCTGAACTTCGAGTCCACCGCCGCGAAAGACATCCACGTGCTCGGCGACTCGATCCAGATTGCGCCAGCCATGCCCAAGAGCGGCCACATGGCCAACAGCCACGCCAAGGTGGCCGCGGCGGCGATCGTCGCCGAATTGAGTGGCTGGGAAATCAACGCCACGCCGATGCTCAACAACACGTGCTACAGCTTCGTCGACGCGAAGAATGTGATCCACGTGGCCAGCGTGCACGAGTACGTGGCGGCGGAGAAAACCTTCAAGACGGTGGCCGGCTCGGGCGGTGTTTCGTCGGTGCCGAATGAGCTGGAAGGCAGCTACGCCTGGAACTGGGCACGCACGATCTGGGCCGATGCATTGGGGTGATGCGCCACCCCTGGGTCAGAAGAACGCCATCGTCCTGACTTCAATGCTTTCGCGCTTTGGCGCTCCGCTGGGCGTGGTCGGGTCTTCGAAGGCGGTGTGTCCCATGAAGCGGGCGCGTCCATCGGTTTCGGAATCAAAGGTCTTCAGCAGCAGCGCCTGGTCGGCTTCCATTTGCGGGAAGTAGACCCAGCGGTGCGCGGGAGACCAGCGCATGACGTAGATCTCACCGGTGCGCTCGAGGTACTTAAGGTCCATGCGCAGCATGTCCTCGGGCACGTGCGTGGTCGCGTCGCACATCGCCAGCGGCAACTCGTCGACGCGCCGGTACAGCGGCTTCCAGACGTTGTACAAGGCCACGCGGCGCTGCAGCAAGGCGTCGGCGTCGGCGGGCACGATGTCGCGCACGCGCTGCGGGCCGCTGTTGACGGTGTAGTCGCTGTGCACCAGCAGCACCGCCGGGCGCTGCACCGTGGTCTGCGCTTTCAGGTCGGCCGCAAGGCGCTTGCGGATGGTGTGGTCGAACACCTCGACCCGGAGCGCGCCGGTACTGCGCTTCACGAAGTCGACGATCTGTCGATAGAAGGCCGACTTGATCGACGCATCGTCATCGAACTGGTCGAAACGCGCGCCGAACTCATGAATCTCGAAGCCTTCGCGGTCGGCCGAGAGGCGCTCGGCCACCGGCCAACCGTCGTGAATCTCAACCTCGCGTGGGTCGGTGCCCGGCGGGTTGAGCGTGACCGACGGATCGGGCTCGTAGAAGTAGTAGTCGGGCGCGATGCCGTTGTCGATGCTGTAGTTCAGCGTAGCGCGTACGGAAGCTGGAGGCGTCATGGTGAGGAGATTTATTGGGCGGCGGCCTTGGTGGTCACGAAGCCTTCACCCACCCAGGTCTTTCGCCAGCAAGGCAGGCTCTCAACGCTTTCGGTCAGCCAGCGCTTCAGGTTCGGGTGGTCGGCAATCGGCAGCCGCTGCCAGCCGTGCAGGTGCATCGGCGCGGCGAGCGCGACGTCGGCAATCGTTGGGCCGTTGCCGGCGACCCAGGCGCGGCCGGCCAGACGTGCATCGAGGATGCCGGCGAGCTTGTGGAACTGCGCGGCCTGCGCGTCAAGCACTGCCGGGTCGGGCGACGATCCGAGCAGTGGTTTGACGCAGTTTTCGACCAGGAAGACGTAGCAACTCGGGAACCAGCTCGACGACTCCCACAGCATCCAGCGGTTGATGTCGGCACGGGTTTTCAGGTCGCGCGGGTAGGCGGCGTCATTGCCGACCTTGTCGGCCGCGTATTGCAAAATAGCGTTCGATTCCCACAGCACAAAGTCGCCATCCACCATGGCCGGCAATGACGCGTTGGGGTTGACCGACGTGTAGGCCGCGTCCTTCTGCTCGGACTTGAAATAGTCCACGTACTGCAACTCGTACGGTGCACCGATCAGGTCGAGCCCGGCGAGCACCTTGCGGCAGTTGACCGTGATGGGATCGGCATAAATCTTCATGGCGTGTCTCCGGTGTGTTGAGCTGCGGTCGGGTGCCGGCTGCTGGTGAGTTTATGGATTGACCTCGATTCACGCACCTGCTCAAATGCAAACGGTTTGTCCTCGATCTGGAAACAATGCCGATCTCAACCGACATGCTCGCAGCGTTCGTCAAGGTGGCGGAGCGGCTGAGCGTGAGCGCTGCGGCGGCCGAACTCGGGGTCGTCAAGAGCGTGGTGAGCAAGCGCATCGCGCAGCTCGAAGCGGCAGTCAAGGCCACACTGTTCAGCCGCAGCACGCGCAAGGTGGCGCTCACGCCCGCCGGCGAGACCTACCTGGACTTCGCGCGCCGCGCACTGGTGGAGGTGGCGACCGCCGAGGAGCGCCTGCGCGACCTGCGGGCCGAGCTGACCGGGCAGATCCGGCTGTCCGCATCGGTGTCCTGGGGCCAGCGGGTGCTGGCCAAACGCCTGCCTGAGTTTCTGCGCCTGCACCCGGCGATCGAGATCGAATTGCTGCTGGCCGACCGACTGATGGACATCGCCTACGAACGCATCGACATCGCGCTGCGCTGGACCAGCGCACCAGCGCCCGACCTGATGGCGGTGCCGGTGGCCAGCGTCGCCTGGGTCGTGACCGCGACACCGGGCTACCTTGCGGGCGCCGGCCTGCCGCAGGCGCCACAAGACCTGGCCATGCACGCTTGCATGAGCTACTGGCGCGAGAGTTCGGACGACACCTGGGTGCTGGGCGCCCCCGGCCGCCGCGAGCTGGTGCGTGTGCGTGGCCGCTACCACGCGAACAATCCGGAGGCAGTGGCCGACGCCGCGCTCGCCGGGCTGGGCATCGCACTGCTGCCCCACTACCTGTGTGATGACGCGCTGGCCGACGGTCGCCTGGTGCGCGTTCTGCCAGGGTGGATACCCGAAACCAAGTTCGGAACCCGGATCACCGCGGTCGCCACTCCCGAGCGCATGCGCTTCTCACGCAACCAGGCCTTGGTGGCGTTTTTGCGCGAGCAGCTCGGTCCTGATCAGGACTGAAGTGGCGCCGCGCGCGATCGCCGCCACGATGGCCATGCCCAGGCCGTGCCGCGGGTCGCGTTGCCTGATGAGCACAGCGGGCCGCCGTCAGCGCGCGAACGTGGTCCGTTGCAAGCTGAAATCCTGGCGTGAAATCCAGTAGTGGATCTCCTTGCCGGCTGGCGTTTGGCCGCCGCGCACGCTGCGGCCCTCGGGTGCCGCGGGCAGGAAGATGATCTCAAAGGCTTCGGCATGCGCGGCCACGATGACCTCGTAGCCCTCGATCAAAAAACCGGTCTTCTCGAACTCGGCGTAACCCACCGCAATGGCGCGGGCTTGAGGACCAGCGAGGGTGGTTTCTTGAGGCTTCATGGTTTGTGCAGTGCCGGCATAAACAGGGTTGAGCGACAGCGCGAACATGAGCGCAGCCGACCTTGGGTTCAGCGCAACGGCCGCGCGCCACGCGCTCGGCCACGACGGCGCATGGCGCTTGAACATGCCCAAATTATCATCCGCGCCGCGCCCGCTTGACAACCACGCCGAGCGATTCGCGCCGGGGCCATTCGCCGCTACCAACCGAACCAGCCCGCAACTGTCTTGCCGGCGCTCTTGAGGGTATCCACACCCCCCGTCACAGCGTTGCCAACGGCTTTGTCCACGCCCCCGGCGCGCATGACGTAGTCGGCGGCAACGCCCACGCCCAGGCCCACCACCGCACCCACAGCCGTGCCCAACACAGGCACCACACTGCCGATGGCAGCGCCCGCGGCCGCACCAGACAACGCGGCGGTCGCGCCCACGGCGACGTCGCCTGCCACGTTGCCGATGGCCTGCGAGTCGCCCTTGATCAGCCCATCACGGTTCTCGTAGGCCGAGATCCCGGCGCTGATGACAGCCCCCGCGGCACCGGCTCCGCCGAGCCGCGCGGCCACGGTGCGCCCGGCCGCGCCCAGCGCCCCGGCTTCGACGGCGCCGGCGTTTCCAACCGCATTGCCCAAGGCACGGTCGGCCAGCTTGACAAAGCCTTGTTCGGTCACGGCATAGGTTGACCCCACCACGGCGCCATGCGCCGAGTTGGCAAGGATGTCGCCGGCTTCGGCCGAGGTCACGCGGCCATCGGCCAGCGCCTTCGCCGTGCTGAGCACGGCAGCCGCACCGGAGCCGACGATGGCGCCACCGGCGGCGGTGCCCGCCGTCGAGCGCAGGCCGGTTTCGACAGTGCCCGCCACCCGTTGCTTGCCCGGCGGCTCGGCGGGCGGCTCGACTGGTTTACCCGCTTCAGGGGCGCCGGGCTCCTGCGGCACCGGCTTGGCGGCGGGTTTCGTGGACTCGATGGTGGGCGCCTTGAGAAGGCTCTCAGCCTTGGTGGCCGGATCGAAACGCTTGAAGTCGCCGCGGGGCGTGCCGAGGTAACCGGTGTACTCGGCCTTGCCCGCCGCGTCGGTCGTGATGCCGCGGTAGTCGGTGCGCGAGAAGTTGTCGCTGTTGAACGCATCGGTCTTCGGGTTGCTCGTGCGAACCGCGTTGCCTTTCGCATCGGCCGACGAGTAGTCGCCATGGGTGTGGTAGTCGCCCACCACGTCCACGCCCTTGGGCACCGGCACGTCGCCGGGGTTGAACCCCTGGTCGGTGCCCTTCAGCGGGGCGGACGCCGAGTACTGACCGGTGGCCTTGTCCTTGAAGATCAGGCCGCCGTATTCAAGGTTGTCGCGCACCGAGGCCGGGTTGGCATTCGACAAGGCGTTGTGCGCGGCGGCATCGGCGCTGGGGAACTGTGGTGTGGTGCTGCCCGCCACCGGGCTCACGGGGGCGGAGCGCTGCGTGCTGTTCGCGGCCGCGCCGGAGGGCGCTGGGCTGTTGGGATCGGTCGGATCGGTGGCGCGCGGCGTTGCGCCGGGCCGCGCAGCCGCTGCAGCCGCTGCTGCCGCGTTTTCCGCGGCCACCGCGCCCAGCTCGGCGGCCAGGTGATCGTCGAGGCTTTGCCGATCGCGCGCTGACAATGCCGGCGCGATCTCGGCATGCAAGGCGGCGGCACGCTGCGGGTCGTGCGCATGCACCCGGGCCAGGTCCTTGGCCAACTCGTGAGGGTTGAGCACGCCCGCTTGCTTGCCGGCGTCGACGAAAGCGCGCGTTTCCGGTGCGGCCGGCGGCGGCGAATGCCCTGCAGTGTGGTGGGTTTGCGATGTGGAAGCGGTGGATCTCGCGGAGTCGATCATCGACATCTCCTGCCTGTGGCGGTGCTTACCCGTATTCAAGACCAAGGCAGGCGCCGGCGAAAGCTGGGATGGGCCCCAGCTAGGGTCGGCCCGAGGGTCGCGCGGCCGTGGTTCGACAGGCACCGCTGCGCAAAGCGCGCGACGCGGGAATCACTCTTCCATACCCTCAGGCGCTTGCACGGCCCTGCACCAGCCGCCACACCATGAACCCCAACCCGGCCACCCCGGCCAGCAGCACGGACCACAGCAGCCAAGGCCGCAGCGCGGCCTCGCGTTGTTCGGCCTGGGCCTGGCGCGCCACCGCGGCGACCTCGCTCCATTCGCCCAAAGAAGCCCGGCCGAAACGAGGACGCTCCTCCTCCAGCGCCGCCACCAGCGTACTCGGGGGCAGCGCGCTGGGCTTGGCGTCGCCGGCACCCGCGAGCAGCGTGAACGGCGCCTGGCCTTGGGCGGCAAACACCAGGCTGGCGAGCTGGGCCTGCACGGCCAGGCCGGTCTGCCCAGCGTCCAGCGGGGCCGAACGTTCGTCCGGCAGCACGCGCAAATAGCGCAGCGTTGCTTGCAGCGCCACCGGCGGCGAATGGCTGACGACGGCACCGCGTTCGAGCCGGTAGAACACGCTTTGTGTCAATTCGCGCCAAGGCTCGTCGATGTGGCTGCGGCCTTGCACACGCACCGGCGCGACGCGGGTGCCCGCAGCCAGCAGGAGATCGATTTGAACCAGCGGCAATGCGCCGCCCAGGTCGAAGTGCAAGGCGCGCTTGGCCTGCTCGTCCGGCGCCGCCTTGCCGGCCGGCTCGGGGCTGGTGGAGAACCGCAGTTCGCTGGGCGCGTCCAGCGCCAGGCTGCGCTGCTGCGCCGCGACGACGCTAACGCCGCTGAGCACGGGCGCCGTCGACGGGTCCAGCCACACCAGGCGGATGAAGCGCGCGGCGCTGGCGGGCAACACCACGCTGGGCTGCGTGAGCGGCCCGGTCGCCGAGGCCAGCGCCATCAGCTGGCCACTGCCACCGGCACGCCAGCCGCGCAGGTCGTCGCTCATCTCGAAATCGAATCCGGCGCTGAACTCGGCCGGGGCCGACCACGCCATCCGCAGCGACGTCGGCGGCGGGTCATCGCGGCGACGTTCGCCCAGGTCGATCAACCAACCCGGCGAGTCGGCAGGCACGCGGGCCGCTGTGTTGTTGCCGAGCCGCTTGACGCTGATGCGATCGCCCTGCACGACCACCTCGACCGGCGACGGCCAGGCCTTTCCGGCAGCCGGCTTGCGCGGCAACGGGTACAGCACCGCACCGCGCTGCCGCTCGATGTTTTGCGCCTCGCTGGCGCGCGCGGCGAGCAGCGCAAACGGCACACGCTCGCCGCGCGCGTCGACGATGCGCAGGTCCTGCAAGCCGGCCTGCTGGCTGCGCCCATAGGCGCTGGCGGGCAACGGCAATTGCACAAAGGCGGCGGCTTGCTGCACGTTGATCGGCGCGCTGTAGCGAAACGCCGGCTCGGCCGCACCGGCCGGCCATGCCAGGCACAGCACAACGCACGCGACAAACCCGTCAAGCCGCCGCATGGCTTTGCTCCTCCGATGCCAACTTCGATGGCAAGGGCGCCACATAACCAATCACCAACATCAACACCCCCACGCCGATGAACGACACGATGCGCGTGACCGTGCCGGTGCCCGACAAGTCCACCAGCAGCAGCTTGAGCACCACCGCCGCCAGCAAGGCCGCGCCCACCATCCACGGCAGCCGCAGCGCGCGGCGCGCCGACAGCCACATCAACACCAGCGCGGTGGCCGTCCACAGCAGCGTGATGCCGGTTTGCACCGCCAGCGAGTGCAGCCACGCGTCGACGCGAAACGGCACTCCGCTGAAGTGGTGGAAGGCGCGGATCAACATCGCGTTGAGCCACACGAAGCCGGCCAGTCCCAGCCCCGCCGCGGGCACTTGCGGGCGCTCGCGCAACGCGTTGCGCGCCGCGTCACTGCGCAGCCACAGCCCTGCACCCAGCAGCGCCACGCCAATCCCCAGATCGAGCGGGTTGAGCAGCGGCAGGTAGGGCAGCGGCCGAGCCGAACCGTTGGAGGCGATGTTGGCCAGCAGCGTCCACACCAGCAAGCCCACGGTCAATACCGCCGCGGCCGCGGATTGGTAGGCCATTGGCGCGGCGCTGACCGGCCAGCGGCGCGCGGTGGCCGGCCGCGGCAGCAGCATCAGCAGCAAGGCCGGCACCACCAGCCAGCCCAGCCAGGCCCAGGCGCTGCGTGCATCGCCCCAGCCGGCCGTGATGGCACGGCCCTGCAAAGCGCCGAGTGCGGCCAGCACCAACACGCCCAGCGCATGCACCGCCTGCTGCGCAAGCGCGGGCCAGCGCGCTGCGGCGCGCCACAGCACCAGCAGATGGGTGGCCAGCGCAACCGGCCAGGCCCACCAGCCGCCGCCGGACGCCGGGCTGTGCAACAGCGCTGCGCTGGCGAGCACACCGAAGGCCAGCAGCGGCGCGTGCGCCAGCACCGGGAATGCCACCTTGGGCCAATCAAGGCGCACCGACAACGCGCTGCAGGCCAACGCGATGGCGCTGATGGCCACCAGCCAGGCCGCCAGCGCAAAGGGCTCGACGACGAAAGCATCGATCTGCACACCGGCCGCCAGCACCGCCCACAAGGTGCCCCAGGCAATCAGCAGCGGCTCGGCCAGCGCTTCGTTGCGGGCCAGCGAGCCCGGCGCGGCCTTCGACGGTGCAGCGGAACGCCGCACGAAGTACGCCGCAGCCAGCGACGCAACCGATGCCATCAAGGCATTGAACAGGGTGGCGTTGAGCACCGCCGTCGGTGTGCCGTAGCGCTCGTGCGCCACCCCCATCGCCAGCCCGGCCAGCACCAACAGCCCATAGCCGAAGGCCCGCGGCAGCCCGCGCGCCTGGCGAAAGCCCAGCCACACCAGCCCGGCGCCTTCCAGCGCCCACGCACCGGTGGTGCCGCGCGCGTCGAGCGCAAACGGAATCACCAGCGTGAGGAACACGATGGCCATCGCCAGGCTGGCATCGAAGGTCACGGCCAGGCGCGGGCGCGAGCGCATCACACTGGCCAGCAGCACATAAAAGCCGGCCAGCGCCAGCGCCGAGAGCGCGGTGCCGTAGTCGGTGTGGCGCACCAGCCCGTGCTGCAGCGCAAAGGTGATGGCCGGCAGGCCGAACAGCAGCGTTGCGTTGACCCACGTGTCGGCCCGCGGCGAGCCACCGGCGTCGCTGGCCTGCAGCCGGCGCGCCGGCATCAACAGGATGGCGTTGAACAACAAGAAGTAGGCGACCAGAAAACCCTGGCTGCTGAGGTAGTGCTCGGGCTGGTAGCGCGTCACACCCCAGGCCGTGCCCACCACAAACGTACCAACGAATCCAATCAGGTTGAGCGAACGCCAGGTCTTGTGCCAGGCCACCGCGGCGATGCCCAGGTCCAACACCAGGTAGTAGGCGAACAGCGCCACCTGGTTGCCGCTGCCGCTGGACACCAGAAGCGGCGTGGCAAAACCACCCAGCGCGCCGATGACCGCCAGCGCCCGCGCGTCTTGCAGCACGGCCAATGCAGCGGCAAGAGCGGCCACCAGCACCATCAACGCAAACACCGGCCCGACCGCCAGCACGCCGTAGAAGCGGAACGCGACGAACAGCGTCAGGTACAACACCGCCACCGCGCCGCCTTGCAGCACCTGCGCATACCCGGGGCGCCGCTGACGCAGCCGCCAGCCCAGGGCCAGCAACACCAGCGCCACCGTGGCGATGCCGGCCAGGCGCAATTCCACCGGCACCTGCACATGCTCGCTGGCGTACTTGGCCAGGAACGCCAGCCCGATGAACAGAATGCCCACACCCGCTTTGACGATGGTGTTGCCGCCGAACAGCCAGCCCTTGAGGGCGGCGAATCCGCCTTGCCGGGCTGCCGGCTTGTCGACCCCCTTGCTGGGCTGATCCCAGGAGACACCGGGCTGCGTGTTCCACAAAGCCTCGTCCGTCGCGTCGGGCCGCGGCGCATCGGAGGCCGTGGCCGCCGCGGGGGCTTGCATGGCCGGCGTCGCCCGCGTCGCAGCCACCGCATCGGCGCTCGGCGGTGAAGCGTCGCCCGCGGGCCGAGGGCCAAGGCTGTCGGCCGCCGCCGGCAACGCACCGTGCGGCGCCTGCAGCAGCTTCAAGGCCTGTTGCAGCGCACCGAGCTGCTGCTCCTGCCGATACGAACGCACCATCAGCCAGGCCAGCAAGGCCCCGGCCGCAGCCCCGAAAGCATCTCCCCAGGCAGCGCCCAGAACGGCGCCCACGATGACTGCGATGATGAGCATGTGCCACCCCTCCCGAGGGCTTTTGATCGTGCGACTCTAGCAGTGGCAAAGCTTGCGCCGCGGCCGGCGGCGGCAGTATCGCCACGCGACGCGTTCGGACGCTCCATGCGGCGCTTTGAAGCCGGAATCAACCGGCCTGCAAGACGGTGGGCAACCCGGGCCTTCCACCCGAACCTGGTTCTCCTGGCCAATGGCCCACCACGAAGAGACAATGCCGCCTGTGAGCCGGTTCAACCCGATCGTGCCTGCCGCCCTCACTCCAAGGAGCTTTCAGTGTCCACAGCCGCAAACATCGTCGTTGCCGTCATCGGCCTGCTGCATGTCTACATCCTGGTGCTTGAAATGTTCTTGTGGGACAAGCCGGCGGGGATGCGGGCGTTCGGGCAAACCCAGGCTGCCGCCACCGCCACCAAGGTGTTGGCGGCCAACCAGGGCTTGTACAACGGCTTCCTGGCGGCCGGCCTGTTCTGGGGGCTCAGCCTGGGCGCGGCGGGCACGGGAGTGAAGGTGTTCTTCTTGGGCTGCGTGCTGGTTGCCGGCCTGTACGGCGCCGCGACCGCGAGTCGAAAGATTCTCTTTGTCCAGGCTGTGCCGGCGGCCGTCGGGTTGGCGCTCGTGTTCTTGAGCTGATCCGCCATGAACGACATGCTCGAACGCAACAAGCAGACCGTGATGGCTTTCTACGACCTGATGTTCAACCAGTGCAAGCCGGCCGAGGCGATCGAACGCTACACCGGCGAGGTCTACATGCAACACAACCCGCATGTGGCGGACGGCAAGCAGGCCTTCATTGCCTACTTCGAACACATGGCCGCGCAGTACCCGGGCAAGCGGGTGCACTTCAAACGCGCCATTGCCGAGGGCAACCTGGTGGTGCTGCATTGCCACCAGGAGTGGCCCACCGAAGCGCAAAAAGATTGGGCCGGCATCGATATCTTTCGCCTCGACGCCGATGGCAAGGTGGTTGAGCATTGGGACGTTTTGCAGGTGGTGCCCAACGAATCGGCCAACGGCAACGGCATGTTCTGAGCCGGTTGCGCAACCGCACTGCGCGGTGGACAAGGTTTTGAGTCCAGACAACCGTCCGCCCAGGACCCTTCAAGTGAAGGTCAATCCCAACGCGCGCATGCGCCCGCTGAGGCAGTATTGATTCGTTGCCGTCAAGGAAAGCAGCTTCATGCTCGAACTCAGACCCACTTGCGAACACTGCAACCAGGCCCTGCCGCCCGAATCGCTCGCGGCGCGCATCTGCTCCTACGAGTGCACTTTTTGCGCTGCGTGTGTCGATGATGTGCTGGGCAATGTCTGCCCCAACTGCGGCGGAGGTTTTGTCTCCAGGCCCGTCAGGCCGGCCTGGAACTGGAAGGGTGACAACTTCCTCGGCAAGGACCCCGCAGGCACCCAGATCAAATACCGGCCTGTCGATCCCGCGGCCCATGCGCTGTTCTCGGCTGCCATCCAGGGGCTGCCACCCGAACAGCGTTGACTGGACACCCCGGGTCCACGCCCCTCGCCGCTCAAACCCCGATGCGCCGGTGCTCCAGCGCCGGCAGTTGCGCCCGCACCGAAGCGATGCGCGACTTGTCCAGATCGGCGAGCACGATGCCCTCGCCTTCTGCCAGCACCGCCACCACCACGCCCCAGGGGTCGACCACCATGCTGTGGCCGTAGGTGCGCCGGCCGTTCTGATGCCGGCCGCCTTGCGCCGCGGCGAGCACGTAACACTGGTTCTCGACCGCGCGGGCGCGCAGCAGCAACTCCCAATGCGCCTGGCCGG
>JANNDW010000057.1:0-4411 GCA_031378125.1 Methylibium sp.
CATGCTGCGCGCCAACGTGCCGGCCATCTACGTTTACGGTGGCACCATTCTCCCCGGCCGCTACAAAGACAAGGACCTGAACATCATCAGCGTCTTTGAAGCGGTGGGCCAGTTCAGCGCCGGCAAGCTGAGCGAAGAAGATTTTGGCCAGATCGAACGGCGCGCTATTCCGGGCAGCGGTTCGTGCGGCGGCATGTACACCGCCAACACCATGAGTTCGGCGTTCGAGGCGCTGGGCCTGAGCCTGCCGTATTCGAGCACCATGGCCAACCCGCACGATGAGATTGTCAGCTCAGCGAAACAAGCGGCCCGCGTGCTGGTCGACGCCGTCAAGGCCGACCTGAAGCCGCGCGACATCGTCAACCGCAAGTCGATCGAGAACGCCGTCGCCGTCGTCATGGCCACCGGTGGCTCGACCAACGCGGTGCTGCATTTCCTGGCCATCGCCCATGCGGCGCAGGTTGAATGGACCATCGACGACTTCGAGCGCATGCGCAAACGCGTGCCGGTGCTGTGCGACCTGAAGCCCTCGGGCCAGTACCTGGCGGTCGATCTGCACCGCGCCGGTGGCATTCCCCAGGTGATGAAGGTTTTGCTGAAGGCCGGCCTGTTGCACGGCGATTGCATCACCATCACCGGCAAGACCGTTGCCGAGAATCTTGTTGCGGTGCCCGATGCACCTCGCGCTGACCAAAACGTCATTCGCACCATCAACAACCCGATGTACGCACAAGGCCACCTGGCCATTCTGAGGGGTAACCTGTCGCCGGAGGGCTGCGTGGCCAAGATCACCGGCTTGAAGAACCCGGTCATCACCGGGCCGGCGCGGGTGTTCGACGACGAGCAATCGGCGCTCGCTGCCATCATGGCGCGAAAAATTGTCCCCGGCGATGTGCTGGTGCTGCGCTACCTCGGCCCCAAGGGGGCGCCCGGCATGCCGGAGATGCTGGCGCCGACCAGCGCGCTCATCGGCCAGGGCTTGGGTGAAACGGTGGGGCTGGTCACCGACGGGCGCTTTTCAGGCGGCACCTGGGGCATGGTGGTGGGCCATGTGGCGCCCGAGGCTTTTGCCGGCGGCAACATCGCGCTGGTGCACGAGGGTGACTCGATCACCATCGACGCCCACACCCTGACGCTGCAACTCAATGTCGCGGACAACGAACTTGCCAAACGCCGCGCCGGCTGGAAACCGCCGGCACCGCGCTACACACGCGGCGTGTTGGCCAAGTTTGCAAACAACGCATCCAGCGCCAGCACGGGAGCGGTGCTGGACCGGTTTGAGTGAGGATGAATCCGGCGCCTGAGCCCCGTAACCGCGTCGCCGCGTACTAGGATTTGCCCTTGCGGCGAGACCGATGGTCCAGGCCCAGGGCTTCGAGGTTTTGCTTGCGGCGGTTCTGCTTTTTCTCGTCCATCTTTTCGATCTCGCGCCGCTTGTTGTAGCCGCTCGCATCGGCCCACGCCCACCAGGCGATGGCCAGCAAAAACGGCAGCACAAACTTCCACAAGTCGCCGAGCAGGGTCCAGGTCCAGTTGGCCGGCGGCCCGACCCCGACCAGGTTCAGAATGACCAGCAACACACCCAAGATGACGAACCACATGGCCTGACTCCTTCCAGAAACAGCGCCGGGCTTCAAACCGCCCGTCAGTCGCCAGTCAACCGCGACTTCTACAATCCGTTGTGGTGAATGTATCGCACCGTCTGTTCAAGACTCCCCGAAAGGAAACCATGAAACTGCTCCCAGTTCTAACAATTTGCCTGGCCGCCGGTGTCGTCGGCCCCGCTTTTGCCAACGCCGACCTGGCGCAAAAGAGACTCTGCACCACCTGCCACTCGGTGGACAAGAAACTGGTGGGTCCGTCGTTCAAGGAAATTGCCGCCAAGTACGCCGGCCAGAAGGACGCCACGGACAAGCTCGCCCAGAAGGTCATCAAGGGTGGCGCAGGCGTGTGGGGCCCGGTGCCCATGCCCGCCAACGCGCCGGTGTCCGAAGCCGAGGCCAAGACACTCGTTGACTGGATATTGGCGCAAAAGTGACACCGGCCCCGCGCTGGACAAGCCCCGCTCGCGGGGCTTTTTTTCGCCCGCAATTCCGGCCCGGCCACCCCACTCTCCCCGATTGACAAGCCTTTGAAGCACCGTGCACACTGGCCGTCAATTTACCAAGCAAGTGCTTGGTTGAATGGGAGGTCGGATTCATGACACGCTACGGTTCGGTCTTTCAAACAGGGCTCTTTGGCGGGCAGGTGGTGGTGGTCACGGGTGGCGGATCGGGCATTGGCCGCTGCACGGCACATGAGTTGGCGGCGCTGGGCGCAAGCGTGGCAATCGTCGGCCGCAGAGTGGAGAAACTCGACGCGGTGCGTGCCGAGATCGAAGCCGCCGCAGGAACCTGCTCCACCCACGTGTGCGACATCCGCGAAGAAGCGGTCGTCCGCGCCACCGTGGAGTCGGTACTCCAGCAGCACGGCCGCATTGATGGCCTGGTGAACAACGCCGGCGGGCAGTTCCCGTCGCCGTTGTCGATGATCAGCGCCAAGGGCTGGGACGCTGTCGTGCGTAACAACCTCACCGGCGGCTTTTTGGTGGCCCGCGAATGCGTGACGCAATGGATGGCGAAACACGGCGGCGCCATCGTCAACATCATTGCCGACATCTGGGGCGGCATGCCCGGCATGGCGCACTCCGGCGCGGCGCGGGCGGGCATGCTCAACCTCACCGAAACCGCGGCGCTGGAATGGGCGCCCGTGCGTGTGAATGCGGTGGCGCCCGGCTGGATCGCCTCCAGCGGCATGGACCAGTACCCGCCGATGATGACTGAGACGATTCGCAACATGCACACCCTGGTGCCGCTGCGAAGGCTGGGCACCGAAAGCGAGGTTTCCGCCGCGATTGCTTTCCTGCTGTCGCCAGCCGCCGCGTTCATCTCCGGCGCCTGCCTGCGAGTGGACGGCGCAGCCCCCAACGCCAAGCGAATCTGGCCCGAGGTGGGGACCGGCGGCAGCACCGTGCCGTTCGACGGGTTTCACCTGGCGACCACGCCCAAGGTCTTGCAAGGCGACTGAACATGCCCACGCTCGACCTTCGTCTCGACACGGCCGGCGCGGCGTTCGCCGACAACCGCACGCACCTGCTGGGGCTCATCGAACAGCTGCGCGACATTGAAGCCCGCACCCGCAGCGCCAGTGGGCGCGCGCAAGCGCTGTTCGACAAACGCGGCCAGTTGCTGCCGCGCGAGCGCGTGGCCCGCTTGCTCGACCCCGGCGTGCCGTTTCTCGAACTCTCGTCGCTCGCGGGATGGCTGCAAGACGTGCCCGATCCGCAAACCTCGGTGCCCGGTGGCGGTGTGGTGGTGGGCATCGGCGTGGTCAACGGCACGCGGGTCATGGTGGTCGCCGACGACGCCGGCATCGACGCGGGCGCGCTGCAACCCAAGGGGCTTGAAAAGCTGCAGCGAGCCCAGTCGATTGCGCTCGAAAACAAACTGCCCTTCGTGCACATGGTCGAGTCGGCCGGTGCCAATTTGTTGAAGTACCGCGTCGAGCAGTTCATTCACGGCGGCAGCTTGTTCTACATGCTGGCCCGCCTGTCGGCCGCGGGTCTGCCGGTGCTGGTGGTGGTGCACGGCTCGTCGACCGCGGGAGGTGCGTACATGACCGGCCTGGCCGACCACGTGATCATGGTGCGCGGCCGGGCGCGTGCGTTCCTGGCCGGCCCGCCCTTGCTGAAGGCCGCCACCGGCGAGATCGCCGCCGACGAAGCGCTCGGCGGCGCCGACATGCACGCCAGCGTGTCGGGCATGGCCGAATCGGTGGCCGATGACGATGCGCACGCTCTGGCGCTGGCACGCGAGTTGATCGGCGCCTGGGGCTGGCAACCCGCGCCGCTGTGGCCCGACGGGCCTGCGCCGCGCCACGACGCGCAGGACTTGCTGGGCTTGTTTGCGCCCGACTTCAAGAAACCGGTCGAGATGCGCCACGTGATCGCGCGGGTAGTCGACGGCTCGGACTTTCTGGAATTCAAGCCCGACTTCGGACCGGCCAGCGTGTGCGGCTACGCCGCGATCACCGGCTTTCGCGTTGGCATCGTCACCAACAACGGCCCCATCGACCCGGCCGGCAGCAACAAGATCACGCACTTCATCCAGGCCTGCTGCCAGACGGGCACGCCGCTGATCTACCTGCAGAACACCACCGGCTTCATCGTCGGCGTGGAGGCCGAGCGTGCCGGCATGATCAAGCACGGCTCCAAGCAGATCCAGGCGCTGTCCAACGCCACCGTGCCGCAAATCACCGTGCAATGCGGCGCGTCGTTCGGGGCCGGCAACTACGGCATGTGCGGCCGCGGCTTTCACCCGCGCTTTGTGTTCAGCTGGCCCAACGCACAGACCGCGGTGATGGGCCCGCAGCA
>JANNDW010000088.1:0-2046 GCA_031378125.1 Methylibium sp.
CCGATCAAGGTGCCCAGCAGCGAACCGAAAAACGCATAGAACAGGTTCTGCAGCGTGAAGGCCACGCCGAAACCGAGCATCAGGTTGTTGAGTAGGTCCATCGTGCGGCTCCTTCAAGCCGGGGCCATGAAGGCCGGCCACAACGGGATGATCAGGTTCAGGCCCTTGATGAAGATGAGCCAGGAACCCACGGTGAGCACGATGCAACTCACCAGCACGCCCTTCCAGTGGAACTCATCGCCGGCATAGCTCGCGACCACGATCAGGAGCGGCAGCGAAATGAACATGCCCAGCTTCGGCAACGCGAAGCCGAACATCACGACCGACGCGATGATGAGGCCCAGCGGCTTCCAGCCAATGGCGCCGATCGGGTCGCCGCCTTCGGTTTCGATGGTCAGCGCCTTGAACAACACAACCACACCCAGCACGGCCTGAATGAGCCCCAGCCCCAGCGGGAAGAAGCCCGCGCCGGGTTTGGCGGAGAGCTGCATGAAGCGCGCCCACAGATTCGCGGCACACGGGTCTTGCGCCGGGCAGGCCGGGCCCAGGCTGTAGTCCACCGCGCCGATGGCAAAGCCCAGGCCAACGACGATGAACATCACTCCGGACCAGAAGTCCTTTTCGTTCTTGATCCTCACAGCGTTGCTCCTCGCTTGTTTTGCGGTCGGTTGGATTCTAGGCAGGCAGCTCGCGCGGCCTTGTGTGGTTTACACGTAGCATGGCCGCACGCGAACCTGGGGCAGCAGTGTCGGCGACTGGGGCCTCAGCCCTGCCGCTTGTATCGCGGCAGGGCCTTCGCCAGCCGTGAGTCGCCTTCCGGCGACCCACGCGCGGGCTCAGTCCCATTGCGGCGTGCAGCGAAGCACTTCGTCGACGGTGGTCACACCTTCGGCCACTTTCATCGCACCGGCCAGGCGCAGCGGGCGCAGCCCGTCCTTCAAGGACTGGGCGCGCAGCTTGGCCGTGTCGGGCACCGGGTGAATGCAGCTGAGTGCCGGTTCGGTCACGGTCAACAACTCGTACAGGCCGGCACGGCCGCGGTAGCCGGTCATGCGGCATTCCAGGCAGCCCACCGGTTTGTACGCACTCACGCTGCCGTTCAAACGCCAGGGTGTGACGACCTCTTGCAGCGACTCGCGCGTGGTGCCTTCATCGGGCTGCTTGCAGCTGATGCAAAGCGTGCGCACCAGCCGCTGCGCGAGCACGCCGATCACGGTGGCGCCGATCAGGTACGGTGGCAGGCCCAGGTCGATCAAGCGCGTGATGGCCGAGGCCGAGTCGTTGGTGTGCAGCGTGCTGAACACCAGGTGGCCGGTGAGCGCGGCCTGGATCGCCATCTCGGCGGTCTCCAGGTCGCGGATCTCGCCGACCATGATGATGTCCGGGTCCTGCCGCATCAGCGCGCGCAGGCCTTCGGCGAAGCCCAGGTCCACCGCGCCCTGCACCTGGGTCTGGTTGAAGGCCGGCTGGATCATCTCGATCGGGTCTTCGATGGTGCAGACGTTGACCTCGTCGGTGGCCAGGCGCCGCAAGGTCGAGTACAGCGTGGTGGTCTTGCCGGAGCCGGTGGGGCCGGTGACGAGGACGATGCCGTGCGGCCGCGTGACCAGTTCTTCCCAGCGCTTGCCGTCGTGGCTGCCGAAGCCCAGCGCTTCGAGCGGCTTGACGGCGGTGTCGGGGTCGAAGATGCGCATCACCATCTTTTCGCCAAACGCGGTGGGCAGGGTCGACAGGCGCATCTCGACCTCGTCGCCTTCGGGGTTGCGCGTCTTGATGCGGCCGTCCAGCGGGCGTCGGCGCTCCACCACGTCCATGCGGCCCAGCACCTTGATGCGCGCGATCATCGCGTTCATCACGCCGGGCGGCAGTTGGTAGACGGTGTGCATGACGCCGTCGATGCGAAAGCGGATCGCGCTCAGGTCGCGGCGCGGTTCGAGGTGGATGTCGCTGGCGCGCTGATCGAAAGCGTATTGCCACAACCAGTCGACCACCTGCACTACGCCCTGGTCGTCGGCATCGAGCTGCTTGGTGCTGCGGCCGAGTTCG
>JANNDW010000177.1:0-16681 GCA_031378125.1 Methylibium sp.
CCGTCGTCGATCATCGCCTTGGCGCCGGCAAAGCCTTCTTCGCCGGGCTGGAAGATCAATACCGCCGTGCCATCGAACTGCCGGGTTGCGGCCAGCGCCTTGGCGGCGCCGATCAGCATGGTGGTGTGGCCGTCGTGGCCGCAGCCGTGCATCATGCCGCCGGTGGTGGAGCGCCAGGAAAAGTCGTTCTCCTCGCGCATCGGCAGCGCGTCCATGTCGGCCCGCAAGCCGATGCCGCAGCCGGAGCCTGAATGCTTGCCTCGAATGATTCCGACCACACCGGTCTTGCCAATGCCGGTGTGAACCTCATCGACGCCGCAGACCCGCAGCGCCTCGGCCACCCGGGCGGCGGTGCGCACCTCTTCGAAGCCCAGCTCGGGGTGGGCGTGCAGGTCGCGCCGGAAGGCGGTGAGCTCCGGGTGCAGCGAGCGCAGCCGCTCGAACAAGCTGCCCGCGGGCGCTCTCAAGGTTTGCAGCATCAATGGCCCCCGGCCGGCGTTTCCACGCGCAGGCGCGGGTCGACGGCGAAATACAGCAGGTCAACGACCAGGTTGATCACCACGAAGATCAGCGCGATCAGGCACAGGTAGGCCGCCATCACCGGGATGTCGGCAAACGTCACCGCCTGGATGAACAACGCGCCCATGCCCGGCCACTGGAACACGGTCTCGGTGATGATGGCAAATGCGATCAGCGCCCCGAGTTGCAGGCCGGTGATGGTGATCACCGGCACCAGCGTGTTCTTCAGCGCATGGCCGAAGTAGACCGCGTGATTGGTCAAGCCGCGCGCGCGGGCAAACCGGATGTAGTCGGTGCGCAGCACTTCCAGCATTTCCGATCGCACCAGCCGCATGATCAAGGTGAGCTGGAAGATGGCCAGGGTGATCGCCGGCAGGATCAAGTGCTTCCAGCCGTCGGCGGTGAGAAACCCGGTGGTCCAGCTTCCCAGGCTCACCACGTCGCCACGGCCAAAGCTCGGCAGCCACTTCAAGGTCACCGCGAACAGCAAGATCAGCAAGATGCCGATCAGGAACGATGGCAGCGACACCCCCAGCAGCGACAGCGTCATCATTGCCTGCGACAAGAACGTGCCGCGCCGCAGCGCCGCGTACACCCCCATCGGGATGCCCAGCAACAAAGCGATCGCGGCCGCCGTCAACGACAACTCCAGCGTGGCGGGAAAGCGTTCGACCACCAGTGCCGACACCTTGCGGCCCTGGCGCAGGCTGAGGCCGAATTCGCCTTGAACGGCATTCCCGACGAAGCGCGCGAACTGCACCGGGAACGGCTGGTCCAGGCCCAGGTCGGCGCGCAATTGCAGGCGTTGCTCGGGCGTGGCGTCCTGACCCAGCAGGTTAGTGACCGGGTCCCCAACGTACTGGAACAGCATGAAGGCAATGAACGCCACCGCCAGCATCACGATCACGGCTTGGGCAAGGCGACGCAAGATGAAGGCAAGCATGGGTTTCGATGTTCGGACGGTTCCAGTCCGAGGTCAAAGGGGATTGTCCTGATCCCGGCACCCGGCAGGGGAGCGACGGAACCTGTTAGACGCAGCGAGAAAGAGACCACACCAACCGCTGTGCCAGCCGAGCGGCCGCGACGCTGCGACTCAGCGAACCGGCTTGTCCGGAGCCGCCAGCAACACCTCACCGTACCAGGCTTCGGCGTTGGACCGGGTATTGTCCGAGTCGGTCATCAAGCCGACCGATATCAGCGCTCCGGGTTCTTCGCCGAAGGTCTTGCGGAAATCGGCGGCAATGTCGCGCTCATGGTGGCGCCACCGTCCCAGCTGGGCGGCACCCGACTCCAGCACGATCTTGCGGATGCGGTCGGTGCGGCTGCTGTGGATCACAGTTTCCAGCGGCGCCTTGTTGTCCCACACGTACATCAGCGTGGCGAAAGGCGGCAGCTCGCCGGAGACCGCCTGCGCCAGATCGAAGCTCAGGCGATTGCGCAGCGACAAACGCTTGTGATCCCCGTCAAACGCCAGAATGAGGCGAACCGGCGAATCGGCGGTGTCCCGATCGCTGAGATCGGCCGTCGCGATGAGTTCTTGCACGCGCCATGAGAACCGCACCGTGCCCAGCTCGGTGGGTTCAAGGTGAACCTTCCGCCGGAGCAAGCTGGCGGCTGAATCGGCGCTGGCGTGGAAGACCTGCCGGCCGTCCATCACAAGGGGCGTGTAGCGCGTGCTGCGCTTTCCGGGCAGGCTGGATTCCAGCCAGTCGGAGAGCATTTCCTGCTGGAGCGGCGGCGATGCGGAGGGCGCGGACGGCACCGCCGCGCAGCTGGCCAGCAGCAAACCCGTCAAACCGATGGCTCCGAAGCGAAACATCGTCACCTGAAACTCCCTGAGCAATCGTTGTCGTGAAAAAGGCCGCCCGAAGGCGGCCTTTCAAACCAATCGATCCAGGCCCGCATGAAGCGGGCGAAGAATCAGAAGGTGTGCTTCATGCCAACTGCCGCGGCCCGGTTGCTGGTCGTGCCAACAACGTCAGACTTTGCTTGACCGAAGTCAACATACAGGTTGGTACGCTTGCTCAACGAGTAGTCGTAGCCGATGCCGAACTTGGTCCGGTTGTTGGCAGCTCCATCCGGATCGACGCGGTAGGCCTGAGCCTTCAACACGCCAGGGCCGATCGGGGCGCGCAGACCCAGGCTGAACATTTTGGCCTTGGTGCTGCCATTGGTTCCGAGCTTGGCTTGCACGCCATAGGCCATCAGCTTGACCACGCCCAAGTCGTAGTGAAAGGCCCCGTTGATCACGCCCTGTTTGTTTTGGGTGCCATTGGTCACGGACTCATATCCGAGGGCCGCATAGATTGGGCCGCCGCCGTATTCAACGTTGAAGCCGTTGGTGCGACCGGTCGTCGAATTCTCGGAGAGTCCGACTGCACCTTGCACGGTCAAACCACCGAAACTCGCCGACTTGAAGCCGACGGTGTTGGAGGTGCGAACGCCCGAACCCTGGCCCGCATTCGGCGTCAGGTAACCGGCCCAAGCCTCGGCACCAATCTGGCCCACGCCGTCCCAGCCAAACGGGTCAGACTTGACCGCAGGCCAGAAGGAAGGCGTGTAGTCGCGACCCATGTACAAAGAGCCAGCGGCCGCTGCCGTCACCTGGACATACGAACGGCCCTGCCAGAACGAAGCAGCATTGCCAGCCGCGCCGGTGTCCGGGCTGAAACGGTGTTCAATCTGGAATTGAGCCGACAAACCACCGCCCATGTCCTCGGAGCCGCGGAAGCCCAGGCGCGAGCCGGCCGATTGTTGGACTTGGTAGGCTGAGGTCGCGCCCGGCGAGCCAGGATTGTTCGCCGTTCCGCCGTTGGACTTCGCAACGCTTTGGTCAAGCAAACCATAGATCGTCACCGACGACTGGGCCGAGGCCACACCTGCAAACGCGCCCAGCACTGCAAGTGCGAGAAGGGATTTTTTCATTACAACGATCTCCTAGGTTGAATAAGAGGTCCCGATCAAGAGGCACCCGTTCGGGCAGATCAGGCCAACCCCCTCAGCGGAAGTTGCCCGTATTGCACCAGAGGGGCACCTTGATTGCCAAGGTCCGCCGGACAAAAAGGGCCATTGTGTTGCCTGAGCACAACGAGTGCTGACAGACTGCAACGGCCCACAGCGCTGCGACGCCATGCAAAGCCGCTTGCCAGCGTCACCCGCGGAAGCCCCAGCTTGCGCTATTCTGGGTTGCTCTTCAACTGCATCGGCAAGGCGGATCATGGCTTTGGACTCTTTTTTGGCGGCCGCGGACAACACCCTGCGCACCTTGTCCGGTGCCAGCCATGCGTCACGCCCCTGCCCTGGGGCCATGCGGTCTGCCAGCCCGCTGACGCCGGCCGAGAGGCGTTTGTCGGGTTCGCTGATGCGGGTGAACCATGTGGGCGAAGTCTGTGCGCAGGCGCTGTACCAGGCGCAAGCACTGACCACGCGAGATCCGGTGCTGAAAAAGCATTTCGAAACCGCTGCCAGGGACGAGACCGACCATCTTGCGTGGACCCAGGAACGCTTAAGCGAACTGGACGCCCGCCCAAGCTTTCTGAACCCGCTTTGGTACGCCGGCGCGTTCGGCATCGGCTTGCTGGCGGGCCGGGCAGGTGACTCGACCAGCCTGGGCTTTGTGGTCGAAACCGAGCGCCAGGTGGAGCAGCACCTCGAAGCTCATCTGGAACGCCTGCCAGCCAATGACCAGGCCTCGCGGGCAATCGTGCGCCAGATGAAAGACGATGAGGTGCGCCATGCGGCCGCCGCACAAAATGCCGGCGCCGCGGAATTGCCGTCACCCGTGCGCTGGATCATGCGGGCGGCGGCGCGCGTGATGACCGCCACCGCGCACTACGTTTGAAACAGTGCCCCCCAGTCGCTACGCTCCTGCCCCCACGGGGCTTGTCCGGCTTGGGGCTGCCCGGCGCCGAACTCAGCTCGCCGCCCGCTCGAAGCTGGTGGTGATTTCGGCGCTCTTGGCGAGCATGATGCTGGCCGAACAGTACTTCTCGTGCGACATGCGGACGGCGCGCTCGACCGCGGAATCCGTCAACGCGGGACCGCTGACGACGAAGTGCATGTGAATCTTGGTGAACACCTTGGGATCGGCGGGCGCACGCTCCGATGTGACCACCACCTGGCATCCCCGCACATCGAAACGGCCGCGCTTGAGTATCAACACCACGTCATAGGCCGCGCAACCCCCGGTGCCGGCGAGCACCGTCTCCATCGGCCGTGGAGCCAGGTTGCGGCCCCCACCGTCGGGAGCGCCGTCCATCATCAACAAGTGGCCGCTGCCCGTTTCAGCGCTGAAACCCATGCCCGTGGCCGGCATCCAGTTGATCGTGCAGTTCACGGTGGCTTTCGCGGGGCATCGCCTTTGGAAGAGGCGCAAAGTCTCGTCGAATTGCGCCCGATCGTGCAACACGTCACGCAGTATCCAGGGTCACAGGCAAGGAAATGCGGCCTCGATATTGCGGCGCAACATTCAACCGACTAGACTGTTGTGTATAGGAGTCGATTTCCACCCGGTGTTGAACCTCCTGCCCTTTGTCTCCTCCACCTCCTCCATTGGTGGATTCAGCCCAAGACAGCAATGTCTTGGGCTTTTTTCTTGGGCCGGGCTGCCAACGTAAGATGCGGCGCCGCAAGAATTCGAATCCGCAGGAGACTGACCCGATGGCCGGCCAACGACGCAACACCCTGAAGGAGCCAGTGCGGCACGGCAGTCACCTTTCGCTGTCCGACTACCTGCAGAAAATTCTCACGGCCCGGGTCTACGACGTGGCCATCGAAACGCCGCTGGACACGGCCAAGAGCCTGTCGCGGCGGCTCGGCAACCAGGTGCTGCTCAAGCGCGAGGATCAACAGCCGGTGTTCAGCTTCAAGCTGCGCGGCGCCTACAACAAGATGGCCCGTCTCAGTGCCGAGCAGCTGCGGCGCGGTGTGATTTGCGCCTCCGCCGGCAACCATGCGCAAGGCGTTGCGCTGGCGGCCAAGCGCCTGGGCTGCAGGGCGATGATCGTGATGCCCGTGACCACGCCGAAGCTGAAGGTCGACGCGGTCAAGACGCTCGGCGGCGAAGCGGTGTTGCACGGCGACAGCTATTCGGACGCCTACCTGCATGCCAAAGCGCTGGAGGTCGAACACGGCCTGACCTTCGTTCACCCCTTCGACGACCCCGACGTGATCGCCGGGCAGGGCACCATCGCCATGGAAATCCTGCGCCAGCACCAGGGCGCCATCGACGCGGTGTTTGTCGCCATCGGCGGCGGCGGTTTGATTGCGGGGATTGCCGCTTACATCAAGTCGGTGCGGCCGGAGATCAAGGTCATCGGTGTGCAGATGAACGATTCCGACGCGATGGTTCAATCGGTGCGGGCCGGCAGAAGAGTCCAACTTGCCGATGTCGGCCTGTTCTCCGACGGCACGGCGGTGAAGCTGGTCGGCGAAGAGACCTTTCGCCTGACCCGCGAACTGGTGGACGACTTCTGCATCGTGGACACCGACGCCGTGTGTGCCGCCATCAAGGACGTCTTTCAGGACACGCGCAGCATTCTGGAGCCGGCCGGCGCGTTGGGCGTGGCCGGGATCAAACAATACGCCCAAGCCACCCACGCCAAGGGGCAGACGTTCGTGGCGATCACCTGCGGTGCGAACATGAACTTCGACCGGCTGCGCTTCGTCGCGGAGCGGGCCGAAGTGGGCGAGGAACGGGAGGCCCTGTTTGCCGTCACGATCCCCGAGGAACGCGGCAGCTTCAAGCGGTTTTGCGAGCTGATCGGCCCGCGCGCGGTCACCGAATTCAACTACCGGATCTCCGACGCCAAGGTGGCGCACGTGTTCGTGGGGGTTGCCACCGCCAAGCGCGAAGAATCCGAAAAGCTGGCGCGCAACTTCACCCGCCACGGATTCGCCACCCTGGACCTTACCGATGACGAGCTGGCCAAGCAGCATCTGCGTCACCTGGTGGGCGGCCACACTGCGTTGGCAAAGGACGAGCGGCTGTACCGATTCATCTTTCCGGAACGGCCAGGCGCGCTGATGCGCTTCCTGTCCAGCATGCACCCAAGCTGGAACATCAGCCTGTTCCACTACCGCAACCAGGGCGCCGACTACGGCCGCATCCTGGTGGGGATTCAGGTGCCGCGGGCCGACGGGAATGCCTTTCGTGAATTCTTGGAAGGCCTGGCCTACCCTTGCCAGGACGAGACCGACAACCCGGTCTACCATCTGTTCTTGCGCTGACGCAAAGGCGCCATTTGCGCCCGGCGCTGACACGGGCCCAGAATCTGCTTCTCGTTCTGCGCGCTGGCCTGTTTTGAATTGCAACGGATTTCCATGTCGGTCAATCGTTCCTTGATCTCTCCAACCTCCAACGCGACATTGGAAACCGCTCTGCGCGACAAGCTCAGGCGGCGAGCCGAGAAAGTGGGCGGCCTGGGGGAATTGGAGCCACTGGCGGTGCGGCTGGGGTTGATCCAGAACTCCCTGAAACCGCGCTTTCGTGCACCCCAGCTGGCGGTGTTCGCGTCGGATCACGGGCTGGCGGTGGACGGCATCGGGGACCACGCCTGGATCTCCACCGCCAAGGTGGTGAGCAGCTTGCTGGGCTCGCAGTTGCCGGTGTCGGTGTTTGCGCACATTCAGGGACTGGAACTGTCGGTGGTCGACGCGGGCGTGTCCGAACCCGTGGCGCCGCACCCCAGGCTGCTGGCGCGAAAAATTGCGCACGGCACCCGCAATGCGCGCGTGACCGCGGCGATGTCGCTCGAACTGGCCCATGCGGCGATCCGCGCGGGGATGGAAATCGCCGATGCCTTGCCCGGCAACGTGGTCGCCTGTGCCGGCATCGGCGTGGGTTCGCATGAGAGCGCCGCGCTGGTGCTGTCGCGGTTGTCGACGGTCAAGCTGCGGGACCTGCTCACGTCGGGACAAGAGGCTGTGCAAGACGATCTGGAACGGCTGCTGGGCTTGTTGCAAAGCGCCCAGACCCGCCACAAGGATCTGTCCGACCCGGTTGAAGTGTTGGCGGCTTTTGGCGGCTTCGAAATCGCGATGATGGTCGGGCTGATGCTGGTGGCCGGCAGCAAGCGGCACCTGCTGATCATCGACGGCCTGCCCGCTTGCGCGGCCTTGCTGATCGCCTCGCGCATCGCGCCCGCGGTCGGCGACTACAGCGTCTTCACCCGCAGCCACTGTCACAAAGGGCTGGACCACGCGCTGAGCATTTTTGACGCGGTGCCGTTGCTCGAACTGGGCATGGAAAGCACCGACGGAACCGGTGCCACGCTGGCATGGCCCTTGATGCGCAGCGCCGCGGCCCTGCTGAGCGAAGTGGCCGATGGCGAAGACCCCGGCCCCTCTCGGCCAACACCGCTGAGCACCGACAACGCGCCGTTGAGCGAGAGTTAGGCCGGAGGCGAAAGCCGCGGCCCGGTGCGCTCGATGGTTGGACGCGGGACCACATCGCCACCCCAGAGACATCGAAACACGAAGGCGCGTCTTCGCGCCGGCGCACTACCGGTTGGCAGAGCCGAAGTCGCGCTTCGGCGCGGACGCGTTGGGCGCGGGAAGCGGCGCCGCTGTCTGCGGCTGAGGTGGCTGCGGCTGAGGTGGCTGCGGCTGCGGAGGCTGCGGCGGCGCCACCATCAGCGGCGCTGCGGCAGCCGGGATTGCCAGGGCCGCGACCGGGGGCGGCGGGCTGATCGCGGGGGCCGCGGCGCCCGTCGGCAAGGTGCCGGTGGCCGGCGGCGGCAGCGGAGGGATCTCCAGTTTCACCGAAGCGGCGCCCTGCGGCGGGCCGATCGAAGCCGTGCGCAGACTTACCGCTTGCAACACAAGATCGTTGTCGAGCCGGGCGCCGACCGCGTAAGCCCTGGCCGGTTTGCCGTCAACGGCAATCAGCGCCACACCCTGGCCCGACGGTTCGGTGTCGGGGTTGCGCTTCGGGGCGGCCTTGGGCGCCATCACGCCCAGCAGGCGAAAACGAGAACTGGCTTCCGGATTCACCGTTGCAGCGGCGGCCGTCGCCACAGGCGCAGCGCCGAGCAGGCGCGACAGATCGCCTCGCACCGCCACCGCGGCACCCACCGACACCGCATGCGCGGGCGCATCGGGAGCGCGCACAGCCAGGCGCAGGCCCCAGAACACCAGTGTGGCGGCCAGCAGCGCCCAGATCACAAACGCGCACAATCGAACGAACATGCTTTGATTATGATTCAAGCGCCTCACAACTCCAGCCACTGCGCTGGCGGGAACCCTTCATGATGTTGCAGATGAATCTGAAATCGCACCGCTCAGGTGGCATCGGCGGCTTCACGCTGATCGAACTGATGGTGGTGCTGGTCATCATCGGCGTGCTGGCCGCATTGATCGTGCCGAACGTGCTGGACCGCGCCGATGACGCGCGCGTGACCGCCGCGCGCACCGACGTGAACAACCTGATGCAGGCGCTCAAGCTCTACAAGCTCGACAACCAGCGCTACCCGAGCGGCGAGCAAGGCTTGCAGGCCTTGGTCGCCAAGCCGACTGCCGGCGCGGTGCCGCCAAACTGGAAACCCTATCTCGACAAGCTGCCCAACGACCCCTGGGGCCGCCCTTACCAGTACGCCAGCCCCGGGCTGAAGGGCGAGATCGACATCTACAGTCTCGGCGCCGATGGCGTCATCGGCGGCGACGGCAAGAATGCCGAAGTGGGTTCCTGGCAGTGACGCGAAAGACCGGTGTGAAGTCTACAAACCAGTCGGGCTTCACGCTGATCGAATTGCTGGTGGTGGTGGTCATCATCGCCATCGCCAGCTCGGTCGCCACCTTGGCGCTGCGGGACCCGGCCGCCACGCGGCTCGAACATGAAGCGGCGCGCCTGGCCGCGCTGCTCGAAGGCGCGCGCTCCGAGGCACGCGCTTCCGGCCTGGCCGCCTACTGGGAACCCAAAGCGGCGCAAGCGGAGGACGAAGGCTTCCGCTTTGTCGGCCTGCCGGCCTCCAGCGAACTGCCGGCGCGCTGGCTGGCGGAGGGTGTGACGGCCGAGGTGATCGGCGCCCGTGCCGTGCTGCTCGGGCCCGAGCCTCTGATCGGCGCGCAGCGCATCGTGCTGAAGCTGGGCGACCAGCGCCTGACACTGGGCACCGACGGGCTCGGCCCCTTTGTGGTTGCCCCCGACGAGGCCCAGGCGGTGCGCTGATGAACCGGACATCGCGCGGGTTCACCTTGATCGAGGTGCTGGTGGCGCTGACGATCGTGGCGATCACGCTCGGCGCGGGCATCAAGGCCGCCGGGGCGTTGACCGGCAACACCCAGCGCCTGGCCGATGTCGTCGCCGCGCAATGGTGCGCTGACAACCACCTCACCGGGCTCAAGCTGGCGCGCCAATACCCCGGCATCGGCGACTCCGAATTCGTTTGCGAACAGCTCGGCAAGACCTACCGCGGCAAGCTGGCGATCCGCCCGACGCCCAACCCCAACTTCCGGCGTGTCGATGCGCGTGTCAGCGACGAAGACGGCCAGAGCATTCTCATCCTGTCCACCATCCTGGGGCGCTTCTGATGAAGCGCGCCGCGGCGGCGGGCTTCACGCTGGTCGAAGTGCTGGTGGCGCTGATGGTGATGTCCATCATGGCGGTGATGGCCTGGCAAGGCGTCGATGGCATCGTGCGGGCGCGCGACTCGAACCAGGATCGGCTGGAACGTTCGCTGCGCCTGAACACCGTGATCGCGCAGTGGGATCAAGACCTCGCGGGACTACAGGAAACCAGCGCCGTGCCGTCTGCCTTGAGCTTTGATGGCGCAGCCGTGCGGCTGATCCGCCGCACCGCGGGCGGCCTGCAGCTGGTGGTCTGGTCCCTGCGGCCCGAAGACGGCGGCAACACATGGCGGCGCTGGGCCGGGCCGCCGGCGACCACCAGCGGCGCGCTGCAAGACAGCTGGCTGCGCAGCCAGCAGTTTCAGGGCAACGAGCCGGGACAGTTGCGCACGCTGAGCGGCGTGGAGCAGTGGCAGGTCTACTTCTTCGTCGGCAACGCGTGGAGCAACGCTCAATCGACGGGCAATGTGGCGGCACCGGCCTCCGGCGTCAGCGCCGCGCCGCGCCAGGCGCTGCCGTCCGGCGTGCGCCTGGTGCTGAGCTTTGCGCCCGGCAGCGGCCACAGCGGCAGCCTGATCCGCGACACGCTGCTGTTGCCGTGACGCCAGCATAATGACGTTGCGCAACCCACAATCACCACGCCGCCGACAGCGCGGTGCCGCGATCCTGATGGCGATGATCATCGTCACCTTGGTCGTCACACTCGCCGCCGGCATGGTATGGCAGCAATGGCGCGCTGTGCAGGTGGAAGCGGCCGAACGCGCGCGCACCCAGTCGGCCTGGATTCTGGGCGGCGCGCTGGACTGGGCCCGGCTGATCCTGCGCGAGGACGCGCGCTCCGGCCGGCCCACCGCGTTGAGCGAGCCGTGGGCCGTGCCCTTGGCCGAAGCCCGGCTGTCAACGTTTTTGGCCGCCGACAAAGACAACACCGACGACGCACCCGACGCCTTTCTGTCCGGCGCCATCACCGACGCGCAGGCGCGCTACAACCTGCGCAACCTGATCGGCACGGAGAGCAAGGTGCTGCCCGACGAGCTGGCGGCACTGGAGCGCTTGTGCCAGACCATCGGCGTGGCCAGCGACGTGGCCACGCGCATCGCCGACGGGCTTCGCGATGCCTTGGCAACGAGTGCTAGCGCGACGGCGCCGTTGTTGCCCCGATCGGCCGCGCAACTGGCCTGGTTGGGCGTCGAGCCCGAAACGGTGCGGCGCATCGAGCCGTATGTCACGCTGCTGCCCAAGCCCACGCCGGTCAACGTCAACACCGCCGCGCGGGAGGTGCTGGTGGCGGCGATCAAGGGCCTTGATCTTGCCACGGCCGAGCGGCTGGTGCAGGTGCGCCAGCGCACGCCCTTCAAGTCACTGCAAGAGGTCGAGGCGCAGATCCCCGGCCTGAAACCCCTGCCCGCCCAGCAACTGGGCGTGAGATCGGATTTCTTCGAGGTCAGCGGGCGCCTGCGCCTGGGTGACCGCGTGCTTGAACAGCGTTCGCTGGTTGAACGCCGCGGCATCGAGGTGATCGCATTGCAGCGCGAGCAGGTTTCCAGCCGCGAACAACCCGGGTCCTGAGGTCTGCCTGGCCACAAATACAAAGAGCGTGCGGCGCCACACCGGACAAACGCCGCGTAAGTCTTTGATTTGTTAAGGCTTGTAGTTTTCGCGTGTCTACAATGATCGCAGCTCAGGCCCACATCACCCATGTCGATCCTCGTCGTCCAGATTCCCCAGCGGCAGCGCCTCAGTGCGCTCGGCCCTGGCAGTGCTGAGCAAAGCGCGCCGCGACAAGGACAGGAATACCCGTTCGTCACCAGCCCGGACGGGCTGGCGCTGGAGTCGCAAGGCCGCTGCGCCGCGTCGCTGCTGCCCAAGGCGACCACCATCGTCGCCGTGCTGGCCGACACCGACGTAAGCTGGCATCGCATCATCTTGCCCAAGGCCCCGGCCGCCAAGCTGCGCGCGGCCCTGGACGGCGTGCTCGAAGAAGCGCTGCTGGACGAGCCCGAGGCCGTCCACCTCGCCCTCGCACCCCGGGCCGCTCCTGGCCAGCCCAGCTGGGTGGCGGCGGTGGACCGCCGCTGGTTGCGCGCCGAACTCGACGCGCTGGAAAAGGCCGAAGTGTTCATCGACCGCGTGGTTCCGATGGCCTGGCCCGACGACCCGCCGATCGGCCACTTCGCCGAAACCCACGACGACCCGGGCGGCCCCGCGCCGGCGGTGGCGCTGCACTGGGCTCATGCCGATGGCGTGGTCAGCATTCGCTTGCAAGGCGGCTTGGCACGGGCCGTGGTGCCCGCGCCGGCGCCGCCCGCGACGCGCTGGAGCGCCACCGCCGGCGCCGCGGCGGCTGCCGAGCAATGGCTGGGCGCGCGGGTCATGGTCATGACGCAAGATCAGCGCGCGCTTCAGGCCGCCCGCAGCCTGTGGAACCTGCGCCAGTTCGATCTGGCGCGGCGCAACCGCGGCGCGCGCGCTTTTCGCGATTTCGTGCGCCAGTTCTTCAGCCCGGCCTGGCGCACCGCGCGTTACGGCTTGGCCGCGCTGGTGCTGGCCAACATTGCCGGCCTGAACCTGTGGGCCTGGCACCAGCGCGGTGCGATCGAGACCAAGCGCGCCGCGATCCAAAGTCTGGTCAAGGTCGCCTACCCTGGGGTCAGCGAAAACGACATTCAGCGCGACGCCGCGGCGGTGATGCAACGCGAGTCACAAGCCTTGCGCACGCTGGCCGGCAAACCGGGCGATGCCGATCTCGAGCCCATGTTGCAGGCCGCGGCCTCGGCCTGGCCCGCCGATCGCCCGCCAGTGGAAAACCTGCGTTACGAGCCTGGCAAGTTGACGCTCTCGGCCGGGGGCTGGAGCCCTGCGCAGATCGAGCAGTTCCGCAGCTTGTTGCTGCCGGCGGGCTGGCAGGTCGAAGCGACCGAAGGCCGACTGACCCTCAGCCGGGCCAGGAGATCATGAGCGCTCACTGGCCGTTCCCAAAGCGCTCGCTTCCCGTTGAGGGGACGGAGCGCAGCGCCACGGGGGCGCAGCCATGAGCCGCACTCCGCTCTTGCCGCCGGCCCTTGGCAGCCTGCGCCAGCAGGCCACGCAAGCCTGGAACACGCGCACGCGGCGCGAACGCCAGGCACTGTCGGTGGTCGGGTTGGTGCTGGTCTTGTTCCTGGTGTGGATTCTGTTCGTGCAGCCCGCCTGGCGCAGCCTTGGCGAGGCACCGGCCCAGCTGGATCGGCTCGACGCGCAATTGCAGCAAATGCAACGCCTGGCCGCCGAAAGCCGTGAGTTGCGTGGCACCACGCCAGTGTCACCGGCGCAGGCCGCGGCGGCTCTGAAGGCGGCCACCGATCGGCTCGGTGACGCCGGCAAGATCAGCTTGCAAGGCGACCGGGCCACGCTCACGCTGAACGGCGCCAACCCCGAGGCGCTGCGCGCTTGGTTGAACGAAGCGCGCAACGCGGCCCGCGCCCGCCCCGTGGAAGCCCAACTGATGCGCGGACCCAAAGGCTACAGCGGCAGCATGATCGTCAACCTGGCAGGTGCGCCGTGATCGGCCGCAAACGCGGCAAGAAGAGTCTGTGGTCGCCGACCCTGGCCGGCACCGGCTGGGGCGAGTCGACCTTTGCCGAGATCTCGTGGGACAAATCGCGCAGTGCGGCGCTGCGCTGGGCGATCTTCGGCTTGGCGGTCGGTGCGCTGGTGGGCGTGGTGGCCTTTGCGCCGGCGGCCTGGCTCGCGCGCGCGGTGGCCGCGGCCACCGACCAGCGTTTGCTGCTGGCCGATGCGCGCGGCAGCGTGTGGGCGGGCAGCGCCGTGCTGGTGCTGACGGGCGGGCCAGAGAGCCGGGACGCCAGCGCGCTGCCCGGCCGGCTGGAGTGGACGCTGGGCCTGGCTGCGCTGTCGCTCGAATTGCGCGCGCGCCATGACTGCTGCCTGAACGGGCTGGCGGCGGTGCGGCTGCGCCCAGGCCTGGGCCGCATGTCCTTCACCCTCATGCCGTCCCCCGGCTGGACCGGCCAGTGGCCCAGCGCGTGGTTGGGCGGGCTGGGCACGCCATGGAACACCTTGCAACTGGGCGGTGCGTTGCGGCTGGTCTCTCCCGGCCTGAGCATCGAATCGGTGCAGGGCCGCTGGCGCGTGGACGGGCGCGCCGAGGTCGAACTGCTGGGCGTATCGTCGCGCCTGACCACGCTGGACCCGCTGGGCAACTACCGGCTCACGTTGTCGGGCAACGCCGCCCAGGCCGGGGTGGCGCAACTCAAGCTCTCCACCACGGACGGCGCCCTGCAACTCTCCGGCGACGGCACCGTGGGACCGGGCGGTGTGCGTTTTCGAGGCGAGGCGCGGGCCGGCGCCGCCGACGAAACGGCGCTGACCAACTTGCTGAACATCATCGGGCGGCGCGACGGCGCACGCTCCGTCATTTCGATCGGATAAGCATGAAGCCACGCTCAGCTCACAGGGAAACGCCGGGCCGCCCCGAGTTTGCTTGCTTCCCCTCGGGGCGAAACACGCCGCGTTCCAGCGCCAACGCCGTGGTGTGCGCGTTGCTCTGCTCGGCCTTGCTGCCGGGCCCGCTGGCATTCGCGCAGAAGGCGCCCGGCAACGCCAGTGCCGCTGCCAGTGCCAACGCCGCAAGCAGCCGTTTTCGCGGCGAGCCGGTGACGCTGAATTTCGTCAACGCCGACATCGAAGGCGTGACGCGCGCCATGGCCGCCATCCTCAAGCAGCAGTTCATCGTCGACCCGCGCGTCAAGGGCAACATCACGCTGTACAACGAAGAACCGCTGCCGCCGCGCGAGGCCTATCTGAACTTCCTGGCGGCGTTGCGCGGCCTGGGCTTCACGGTGGTGGAAGTGGGCGGCCTGTTCAAGGTGGTGCCCGAGGCCGACGCCAAGCTGCAGGCCGGCACGGTGTCGTCGGGCGACTCGGTGTCGCGGCGCGGCGACCAGGTCATCACGCAGATCTTCAAGATCAACCACGAAAACGCCAACAACCTGGTGCCGGTGCTGCGCCCGCTGATCAGCCCCAACAACACCATCAACGCCAACCCCGGCAACAACTCGCTGGTCATCACCGACTACGCCGACAACCTGCAGCGCATTGCCAAGATCATCGCGGCGATGGACACGCCCGCGGCCGGCGATGTGGAGGTGATTCCCATGCAGCATGCGGTCGCGTCCGACATTGCCGCCATGGTGCAACGCCTGGCCGACACGGCGCAGACACCGGGCGCTCCGGGTGCCGCGGGCGGCGCCGCCGCGTCGATCCTGGTGGACGCGCGCAGCAACTCGCTGATCGTGCGCGCGCCCAACCCGTCGCGCATGGCCAGCATCCGCTCGCTGGTGGCCAAGCTCGACCAGCCGATGAAGGGCGGCAACGCGCTGGGCAACATCTGGGTTGTGTACCTGAAGAACGCCGACGCGGTGAAGCTGGCCGGCGTGCTGCGCGCGGCCTACAGCTCCAGCGGCGCGGGCAGCTCAGGCGGCGGGCAAAGCGCGGCGCCTGCGCCGGCAGTGCTGGCCGTCAATCCCGCCGCGCCGGGCGGCGCAACGCCCGCCACCGCGCCGGTGGCCGCGTCGGCCGGGCCGTCGACCGGCGGTTTCGTGCAGGCCGACCCGTCGACCAATTCGCTGATCATCACCGCGCCGGAGCCGATGTACCGGCAGTTGCGCGCCGTCATCGACCAGCTCGATTCGCGCCGCGCGCAGGTCTACATCGAAACCATGATCGTCAAGGTCGATGCGACCAAGGCCGCGGAGATCGGTTTTCAGTGGCAGGCGCTGTCGGGCAACAAGGGCGACCGCACGATCGTCGGCGCGGGCACGAACTTTGGTACCAGCGGGAACATCATTTCCCTCTCGGCGGCCACGGCGCAGGGCGCGAATTCGACCGGCTTCAAGGCCGCCGGTGATGCCGGCATTCCCACCAACGGCTTCAACATCGGCATCCTCAACAAGATCGGCTCGATCTACACGCTGGGTGCACTGGCGAAGTTCCTGGAAAGCAATGCCGATGGCAACGTGCTGTCCACTCCAAACCTGGTGTCGCTGGACAACGAAGAGGCCAAGATCGTGATCGGCCAGAACGTGCCCTTCATCACCGGCACCTTCACCAACACCGGCACCACCGGCGGCGCGACCAACCCGTTTCAGACCATCGAACGCAAGGACGTGGGCCTCACGCTGCGCGTCAAGCCGCAGATCGGCGAAGGCGGCACCGTGCGAATGACGGTATTTCAAGAGAACTCCAGCGTGGTGGACGCCGGCAGCACTGCCGGCCCGACCACCGACAAGAGTTCGATCGAAACCACGGTCGTCATCGACGACGGCCAGATCATGGTGCTGGGCGGCCTGCTGAAGGACGAATTCACTGGTACCGCCGGCAAGGTGCCGCTGCTGGGCGACATCCCGGTGATCGGCGCACTGTTCCGAAGCGACAACCGCAAGCGTCTCAAGAGTAACCTGATGGTCTTCCTGAAACCTGTCGTCATTCGCACGCAGAAAGAAGCCACGGATCTGTCCCTGGACCGCTACGACTCGATCCGCGCGCAGCAGAAAGACGCCCAACCCGAACGCAGCCGCGTGATTCCGATCAACGACGC
>JANNDW010000223.1:0-38845 GCA_031378125.1 Methylibium sp.
TGGAAGGGCAGGATCAGCGGGCAGGACTCGCTGATGAACAGGCGCGAGCGCACATCCACGCCAATCGCCTCCAAGCGCTCGATCTCGCCCAGCAAATGAGTCGGGTCGACCACGACGCCGTTGCCGATGTAGCAGGCCACGCCGTCGCGCATGATGCCCGAGGGAATGAGCTGCAAGGCCGTCTTGACGCCCTTGATGACCAGGGTGTGGCCAGCGTTGTGCCCGCCCTGGAAACGCACCACCGCCTGGGCATGGTCGGTCAGCCAATCAACCACCTTGCCTTTGCCTTCGTCGCCCCATTGGGTGCCGACCACAACCACGTTGTGCCCGGCTGCTTTCGGATTCATCTGCTGCATGTCTGCCATTTCTCTTTGCTGCCTGGCCTGTCGTTGCGCGTCAATCAAAGCGCGCTGACGATCCATTGCCCATTCAGGGCCAGCAGTTCGCGGTCGCACGCAAACTCCTGGCCTTCGTGTTCGTGACCCGGCAGGATGCACACCACGGTTTCGCCCTGTTCGCGCAGCTGACGCACCGCCGCGCGCAGCCCAGCGTCTTCGGCCCACGGGGCTCGGATCGCGGCGCGAAGGCCCTTGCCGGGAACGAGAACAGCCAGCTCCTTCAGATCCACCATGCTGAAGCCGACCGCTGGCCGCTTGCGGCCGAACACCGCCCCAACCTCGTCATACCGGCCGCCGCGCGCCACCGCATCACTGGACCCCGCGGCGAACAACGCAAAGCGCGCACCGCTGTAATACGCATAGCCGCCCAAGTCGGCCAGATCGAAGCCGATCCGCACCTCGGGGTGGGCTTGCTGCGCGTGGCTGGCGAGCCACTGCAGGTCGGCGAGTGCCGCATCGATCAACGGGTGCGCGGGCAGTTCACGCTTGGCGGCGGCCAATACTTCGCGATCGCCGTACATCGACACCACGGCCTGAAGACCGCGCTTGACCGAGGCCGGCAAAGCAACCGAAAGACTGCGCAGCGCCGCGCTGTCTTTCGCCGCCAGGGCGGCACAGACCTCGCCCAGCGCTTCGGGCGCCAGCGCCACTCCGGAGAGAACGCCTCGCGCGATGCGGGCATCGCCCAGGTCCAGCGTCGTTTTAGCGAGGCCCACCTCACGCAGACAATCGAGCGCGAGATCCTGCACCTCCAGGTCTGCCTCCAGCCCGGCATGGCCGAAGATCTCGGCGCCGAACTGCAAGGGCTCGCGCGTCGAACGCCCGCCCGATGGCCGGGTGTGCAGCACCGGACCGCAGTAACAAAGGCGTGTCACGCCGACCCGGTTGAGCAGGTGCGCGTCGATTCGCGCGACCTGCGGCGTGCTGTCCGCGCGCACACCCAAGGTGCGGCCACTGAGCTGGTCCACCAGCTTGAAGGTTCTGAGATCCAACTCGCGGCCGGTGCCGGAGAGCAAGGATTCGATGTGCTCGAGAAGCGGCGGCATCACCAATTCGCAACCATAGCCGCGAGCGACATCGAGCAGCCCTCGACGCAGTTCTTCGATGTGCCTGGCCTGCGCGGGCAGGACATCGGCAATGTGCTCGGGCAGCAGCCAAGCAGAGGACATGGGAAAACGCCCGGGGATTGAAAACAGAATTGTACCGGCCGGGATGGCCTGAGCGGCCCCGCGGCCCGGGCCCAAGAGATCAGTGCCAGAAGATCAGCAGCGTCCCCAAGCCACCCAGCATGCTGGCCAGGCCCAGGAACCGAATCTGGCCATCACTCATCCGCACGGCCCGTTCAAACACACGGCGCCAGGTCGGCGGGCTGAAGAAGGGCAACAGGCCTTCGGCCACCAGCATCAGCGCAAAAGCGCCGAACAACAACTCCCATCCACCGCCAGCGGCCAACGCCTACTTTCGCGCCGGCGCAGGCGCACTGGGCGGCGCAACGGCGCCCGCGCTGGTACCGCGCATCGCCTTGAAAAAGTCGCCGCTGGGGTCGACCACGATCACGTCGGAGCGGTTGCGAAAGCTGGCCCGGTAGGCTTCCAGGCTGCGATAAAACTGGGCGAACTGGGGATCACGACCGAAGGCATCCGCAAACAGGGCCGAGGCCTTGGCATCGCCTTCGCCCTTGACCTTCTGTGCATCGCGATAGGCTTCGGCAACGATCACCTCGCGCTGGCGGTCGGCATCGGCACGAATCTTTTCGCCTTCCGCGGTGCCCGTCGAGCGCAACTGGTTGGCCACCTGAAGGCGTTCGGATTTCATCCGGCTGTAGATCGATTCGGTGATGTTGGCGACGAAGTCCACGCGCTTGATTCGCACGTCGAGGATCTCGATGCCGAACGCCTTGGCGTCATCGGTCAAGCGGCTGCGCACGTCCTGCACGACCTTGTCGCGCTCGGTGGAGAGCACGCCGCCGACCGTGCGCTTGGTGACTTCTTCATTGAACGCCGCATGCACCACCGGGCTGAGCCGGGATTCGAGATTGCGCATGTCGACGCCGTTGTTGCGGATGAACTGGCGCGGCTCGGCAACGCGCCATTTGACCAGCCAGTCGATCACCAGGCTTTTCTTTTCGGCCGTGAAGATCGGCCGCGTCTCGGGGCTGTCCAGCGTTTGAATCCGGCGATCCAGGAACACAACGTTCTGGAACGGCGGCGGCAGCTTCCACTTGAGCCCGGGCTCCTGCACGACTTCCTTGATTTCCCCCAGCGCGTAGATCACGCCGACTTGCCGCTGATCGACCACGAACAGCGTCGACGCAAGCAACATCAGCGCCAGCAAGGCGCCGGCAACAATCAGACCAATGCGGTTCATTTGGGTATGCTCCTGCGCCGCTCAACGACCGTCGCGGTCGCGACCACGCTGGCCGTCGCGCGAACGCACGTCGACGGTGCCGGCCGGGGTCGAGGGTTCGATGGCCGCCGGCGCCAACGCAGCGGCGGGCGGCGCGGCCGCGGCGCCGGCCTGCTGCATCAGCTTGTCCAGCGGCAGGTACAGCAAGTTGGAGTTGTTGCGGTTTTCGATCATCACCTTGCTGACGTTGGAGTACACCTGCTGCATGGTTTCAATGTAGAGACGGTCGCGCGTGACGGCCGGCGCCTTCTGGTATTCGGCCAGCACCCGATTGAAGCGCTGCGCGTCGCCTTCGGCCTCTGCAATCACGCGGGCTTTGTAGCCTTCAGCCTGTTCCCGCAGCCGTGCCGCGGAGCCCTGCGCCTTGGGGATCACATCACTGGCGTAGGCCAGTCCTTCCTTCTTCAAGCGGTCGCCGTCCTGGCCCGCCTTCAACGTGTCTTCAAACGACGCCAGAACCTGCTCGGGCGGTTGCACGCTTTGCACGTTGACGTTGACGACCACGAGGCCCGCTTGCAGCCGGTCGAGCTGCGCCTGGATGGACTTCACAAGTTCGGCGGCAATGGCATCGCGCTGCTCGTAAAGCACCGAATCGATGAAGCTCTTGCCGACGATCTCGCGCACCGCGGACTCGGCCGCCAGCGACACCGCTTCTTCCGGGTCACGGTTCTCGAACAGGAATGCGCGCGCATCCTTCAACCGGTACTGCACCGTGAAGCGAATGTCGACGATGTTCTCGTCCTGCGTCAACATCGACGAATCGCGCAGGCCGGTGGCCTGGTTGACGACGTTCTTGCCGACCTCGCGCGAACGGAGCTGGGTCACCCGGACGGTTTCGTGCGCCTGGAACGGGTACGGCAAACGCCATTTGAACCCGGCGTCTTCGGTGCGGCTGAACTTGCCGAACGAGGTGACGACCGCCTGTTCGCCTTCTTGCACGATGAAGAAGCCGCTGCCCAACCAGATCAGCGCCACCACGCCGGCGATCAGCACCGCGCCGATGCCGGCGCTCTTCATGTCGGGCTGGAAGTTCGGCCCGCCCGAGTTGTCGCCGCCGGATCCGTTGCTGCGGGGCTTGCCGCCCTTGCCCCCGAACAGGCCGCCCAGCTTCTTGTTGAGATCGCGCCAGAGTTCGTCGAGATCGGGCGGCCCATCGCCACGGCCGCCGCTGGCCAGATGCAGGTCGGCCGAACGCGGGCCTCGAAGCTGGCGTCGCGTCAGTCGAGTCCAGGCTGTGCCGACCAGGCCGACAAGCAGGCACCGAAGGGCGCGGGCCAGCGCCATCACGCGCGCGCTGCCCTCCCGGATTGCAAAGGTCGGCTGGCTCATGGGGATGTGAGTGAATAGGACATGGGATCGGGCTGCCCTTCAAGCAGCGCGGGGTCGGGGAGCTTGGTCGGTTGAACCAACGAATGCTCGCCAATTGAGGTCGAATCACCGGGGTTCAAGGTGCCCGCCCGGGCCGCGGCAAGCGCCTCGGACAGCAGGCTGCGCAACACCTCGAGCCCGGTACCATCCCGCGCACTGACAAACACCCGGGGCATCTGGATGCCGGCGTCGACCTTCACCGTGTCGCGCAGGGTACGAGGGGACTGATCGGCCTCCAGGCGGTCGAGCTTGTTGAACACCAGCACCTGCGGGATGTCATGGGCGCCGATTTCCGCCAGCACCCGCTGAACCTCGGCCATCTGCTCGCCCAGCACCGGACTGGCGCAGTCGACCACGTGCAGCAGCAGGTCGGCGTCGGCCGCCTCTTGCAAGGTGGCCTCGAAGGCCTCGACGAGCTTGTGCGGCAGATCGCGGATAAAACCCACCGTGTCGGACAGCGACACCGAATGGCCCGCATCTTCGAGGTACAGCTGCCGCGTGGTGGTGTCCAGCGTGGCGAACAGCTGATCCGCCGCATAGGCGCGCGCATTCACCAGGGCATTGAAGAGCGTCGACTTGCCGGCGTTGGTGTAGCCGACCAGCGAAACACGAAAGGTCTGGTTGCGTTCACGCGAGCGCCGTTGGGTGCTGCGCTGGCGCTTGACGCGGTCGAGCCGGCCTTTGATACCCTTGATGCGCTCGCCGATGATGCGTTTGTCGAGTTCCAGCTGGGCCTCGCCCGGGCCGCCGCGGTTGCCGATGCCGCCGCGCTGGCGCTCCAGGTGGCTCCAGCGCCGCACCAGCCGGGTCGACAAATACTGCAGCCGCGCCAGCTCGACCTGCAGCTTGCCCTCATGACTCTGGGCACGCTCGCCGAAGATTTCCAGGATCAACATGGTGCGGTCGGCAACGGCCACGCCGAGGTGGCGCTCCAGGTTGCGCTGCTGGGCCGGCGACAAAGCCTGATCGAACAGCACTGCCTCGGCCTGGTGCGCCAACACCAGGGCCTTGATTTCATCGGCCTTGCCCGATCCCACGAAGAGTGCCGGGTCGGGTGCCTTGCGCCGCGCCACCAGCCGCGCCACGGCAATGTCTCCCGCCGATTCGGCCAGCAAGGCCAGCTCGTCCAGCGTGGCATCGAACCCGCGCGCGCGGCCAAAGTCGACACCCACCAGAATGGCGCGCGCCGGGCCTTCTGGCAGCGTTGAAAAGGTCGAATCCGCTGAACTCAAGGTGCAAGCCACCCGGGGCAAGACGTTGCCACAGGCATCAGGGCTGCTCTGGGGTGTCGGCAGCCTGGAAATTTACGGCGCGCCCAGGAACCACGGTGGAAATGGCGTGTTTGTAAACCATCTGCGTCACAGTGTTGCGCAGCAAAACGACGTATTGGTCGAACGACTCGATGTGCCCCTGCAGCTTGATGCCGTTGACCAGGTAGATCGACACCGGAACATGCTCCTTGCGCAGCAGGTTTAGAAACGGGTCTTGTAGGAGTTGCCCTTTGTTGCTCACGATATTCTCCGTGATGAAAGTTCAGAAGTGCGGCACCTTAACACAGCCTCTGGCGGGTCGGGCCGGTGGGCGCCAAAGCCCCCGATCAAGCCCCTTTGTCGTCGAACGGGTTGCGCGAAGAGCGCATCTCGATTCGCAACGGCGTGCCCGTCAACTTGAAGTGCGCGCGAAAGCGCCCCTCCAGGAAACGCTTGTAGGCGTCGGTCACGTGGTCCAGCGAATTGCCGTGAATGATGATGATCGGCGGGTTCATGCCCCCCTGGTGGGCGTAGCGCAGCTTGGGACGGAAGGCGCCGGCACGCTTGGGCGCCTGGTGCTCAACAGCGTCCTGCAACAGCCGCGTCAGCACCGGCGTGGACATTTTCCGGATCGCCGATGCGTGGGCGTCGGCGATGGCTTTCCACACCGGCCCCAAGCCCTGCCGCTTGATGGCCGAGATGTGCAGCACCGGGGCGAACTTCAGAAACGCCAGCCGCATCTCGATCGAGCGTTGCAACGTCTGCTTCTGGTAATCGTCCACCGCGTCCCACTTGTTCACCGCCAACGCCACGGCGCGACCGCTTTCGAGGATGTAGCCGGCAATGTGGGCGTCCTGGTCGGTCACGCCCTGGGTTGCATCGAGCAGCAGCAGCACCACGTTGGCGCCGGCAATGGCTTGCAGGGTCTTGATCACCGAGAATTTCTCGATCGCTTCGAACACCTTGCCTTTGCGGCGCAGGCCCGCGGTATCGATCAGCTCGAACTTCTGCCCGTTGCGCTCGAACGGCACCGTGATCGCGTCGCGCGTGGTGCCGGGCTGGTCGAAGGCGACCAGCCGCTCTTCGCCGAGCCAGGTGTTGATCAGGGTCGACTTGCCGACATTCGGGCGGCCCGCCACCGCCAGCCGGATCGGCGCGCCCTCCTGGGGTTCGGGTTCGTCCGCGTCGAACTCAAAGTCGGCCAGGGCGGCATCGGTGAGACTGCGCACGCCCTCGCCATGCGCCGACGACACGGGGTGCGGCGCGCCCAGGCCCAACTCAAAAAATTCGGCCAGCAGCGGCGATTCGGACATGCCCTCGGCCTTGTTGGCGGCCAGCACCACCTTCTTGCCGGTGGCGCGCAGGTAGCGTGCGATGTCATGGTCCTGGCCCGCCACACCGGCGCGCACGTCGACCACGAAGATCACCGCATCGGCCTCGGCCACCGCCTGGCGCGTCTGCTTGGCCATTTCCTTCACGATGCCGGTGGTGCTGTCGGGCTCGAAACCGCCGGTGTCGACCACGATGAACTGGTGCTCGCCGCTGCGGCCGTCGCCGTAATGGCGGTCGCGCGTGAGCCCCGAGAAGTCCGCGACGATGGCGTCGCGGCTCTTGGTCATGCGGTTGAACAGGGTGGACTTGCCAACGTTGGGCCGGCCCACAATGGCCAAAACGGGTTTCATGGCGCCAGCGTTATCGGGAAGTCATCGCGGTGCCGTCGGGCTCATTCGGGCCGGAAGGCGAACACGCCACCCGAGCGCGTGACAACCAACATCGTCGAGCCCGACACGACGGGCGCGGTGACGACCGGACTGCCATCGGTGGTCAGCCGCAGCAACGGGTCGCCCTTGTCACGGGCCAGCCAATGCACCCTGCCTTCGGCGTCGCCGAACACCAGCGTCTTGCCCACGCTCAGCGGGGCGCTCAAGGCCCGATAAAGAAGGCTGTCCGTCGTCCATGCGACTTCGCCGTTCAGCGTGCGCCAGGCCGTCAGGCGGTCGGAAGCATCGGCGCCGAACACGTACTGGTCGTCACCGGCCAGCGCGTCGGTGCCACCAATGTTCTTGGTCCATGCGAGCGCGCCGCGCTCGGCATCCACACAACCGACGGCGGATTGGAAGGCGCGGGCGCACAGCACATTGCCCAAGCGCACCGCCGGGCCCACCAGGTCGGCAAGGCGTTCAACTTCATTCGTGCCGCGCGGGGTGGCCAACGGCACTTCCCAGAGCACCGTGCCACGCAACGGGTCGAGCCCGGCCAGGCGCGGCCCCTGCCCCGCCACCAGCGTGTCCTTGAAGGCCGCCAACACGCCCGATTGCGACAAGGTCAACGGGTCGCCGGGGCGCTGCAGGGTCCACAGCTTGCGGCCGTCGAGAGCGTCGAAGGCGTTCACGCTGCGGTCCACCCCCAGGATGAACACGCGCTCGCCGGCGACCAAGGGCGCGGTGGTGACCCGCGACCCCAGGGGTTTGCGCCACTTCACCTGCCCCGCCTCGAGCGTGACCAGTTCGCCATCGCGGGTGACGACCGCGGCGAACCGCCCATCGCTGCCGACGCCGGCACTGAGCTTGCCGCCCACCGATGCGCGCCAGACTTCGCGCCCGGTTTCGGCCTGCAGCGCAAGCACGGTGCCGTCGTTGCCGGCCAACATGAAGATGCCGTCATTGACGGCCACCGCCAACGGAAAACCCACGCCGTCGATGCGCTGCTGCCAGACCACCTTGCCGGCAATCTGGGGAGTGAATTCAATCAGTGGTTTCGGCTTGGGTTTGTCGGGGCCCAAGGCACAGCCGGCCAGCATCGCGCCGGCGCACAGCAACAGCCCCACCCGGCACATCCGACCCAGCGTCATTTGGCGGTTCCGCCAGTCTTGGACTTGTCGGCCTCAGGCGCGGCCCCGAGCGCGGTGAGCTTGGCTTCGATCAGGCGGCGGTAGTCGATCTTGCCATCCATGGCCTGCCAGGCTTTGGTGTAGGCCGCCTTGGCATCGTCCGTCTTGCCAAGCGCCAGCAGCACATCGCCGCGGCGATCCGAGACCAAGGCCTCGAACTCCTTGGTGTCCGCGGCTGCCAGCACCTTCAGCGCTTCGTCGTACTTCTTCTGGTCCAGCAGCAGGCCCGCCAGGCGAAGGCGTGCCGCGGCCCGATACTCCACCTCGACAGCGTTGTCGCTGACCCAGGTCAGCGTCGCGCCGGCGGCGTCGGCCTGGCCTTTGTCGAATTGCACTTTGGCCGCCAGCAACGCCCCCTGCTGAGTGAAGGTGGTGCGCGGAAAGCGCTCCTTCATGTCGGCGAACACGCCGCCGGCCTTGGCCGCATCACCGGCCTGCGCGGCCTTCTCCAGTTCATCGAACATGGCACTGGCTTTGCCGGATTGCTCACGCTGCCACCAGTTCCAGCCGTTCCAGGCCGCAAACGCCGCCAGCGCGGCGATCAATGCCCAAGTGATGAGGTTGCCGTACTGCTTCCAGAATGCCTTCAGTTGGTCCAGCTGTTCTTGTTCTTCGAGGTCGAGATGGGTGGCCATAAGGTGCGAATCGAGTGAGTCAAGGATTATGCGGTGAGCAGCTCGGCGGCCCACTGGCCCACCTCGCCAAGTGGCAGGTCGCGCTGTGGCAGCGCGGTGTCGCGCAGCGGCTTGAGGGCGACGACACCTTGGGCCAGTTCGGCATCGCCGAAGATCAGCGCAAAGCGCGCGCCGCTGGCGTCGGCGCGCTTGAACTGGGACTTCATGCCGCCCCAGCCGTCGCGGCCGGCCGCGTGCATCTGCACTGACACACCGGCGCTGCGCAGCGCTTCGCAGGTGGCCATCGCAACGCTCAGAGCGCCGGCTGTGGGCACCACGGCATAGACATCCGGCGCCACCGCGGGCGGCGCAATGCCCACCTCTTCAAGCAGCAACAGCATGCGCTCGATGCCCATGCCCCAGCCCACCGCCGGGGTGGGTTTGCCGCCGAGCTGCTCGAACAAACCGTCGTAGCGACCCCCACCGCAGACCGTCCCCTGCGAACCGAGCTTGTCGGTGACCCACTCGAACACGGTCAGGTTGTAGTAGTCCAGGCCGCGCACCAGGCTCGCGTTGATGCGGTAGTCGAGGCCGACCGAGTCGAGCGCGGCGCGCACGCCGTTGAGGTGGGCGAGCGAGGCGTCGCCCAAGAAGTCCATCAGCTTCGGTGCGGCTTCGACGATCGCCTGCATCAAAGGGTTCTTGCTGTCGAGGATGCGCAGCGGGTTGCTGTGCAGGCGGCGCTTGGCGTCTTCGTCGAGCCCGTCGGCGTGAGCCTCGAAGTGTGCGACCAGCGCCGCGCGGTGCGCCATGCGTTCGGCCGGCTGGCCCAGGCTGTTGATCTCCAGCCGCACGTCCCGGCCCTCGATCAGGCCCAGGTCGCGGCACAGCGCACGGCACATCAGAATCTGCTCGGCGTCCACATCCGGCCCGGCGAAACCCAGCGCTTCGACATCGATCTGGTGGAACTGGCGATAGCGCCCTTTCTGCGGCCGCTCGTGGCGAAACACCGCGCCGGTCGCCCAGATCCGCATCGGCCCGTTGTACAGCGCGTTGTGCTCGACCATCGCGCGCACGATGCCGGCGGTGTGCTCCGGACGCAGCGTGAGCAGGTCGCCGTTCATCGCATCCTCGAAGGAGTACATCTCCTTCTCGACGATGTCGGTCGCTTCGCCGATGCCGCGCACGAACAGCGCGGTGGGCTCGACGATCGGCGTGCGCAGGTTGGCATAGCCGTAGCGCGCCATCAGCGCGCGCACCTTGGCTTCGAACCACTCCCAGCGCGCCGACTCGGGCGGCAGGATGTCGTTCATGCCCTTCACCGCCTGCAGCGGCTCGGGTCGTTGGGTTTTTGCGGATTCGGTCATGAGAGGTCGGGTCGAATGAGGGCCATCGCTGCCCTCGGCGAGGCAGCACCGGTTCCCGCGCAGGTTCAGACCTGCGCGGCCGGATGCTCGGCCGTCGCGGCGCCGAAGCGCTGGTCGATGTAGCGCTCGACCAGCGCATGGAACTCGGCGGCGATGTTGTCGCCACGCAAGGTCAGCGCCTTCTCGCCGTCGATGAACACCGGTGCGGCCGGTGCCTCGCCCGTGCCGGGCAGGCTGATGCCGATGTCGGCATGTTTGCTCTCGCCGGGGCCATTGACGATGCAGCCCATCACCGCGACCTTCATGCCCTCGACGCCGGGGTAGCGCACTTTCCACACCGGCATTTGAGCGCGCAGGTAATCGTCGATCTGCTTGGCCAGTTCCTGGAACGTGGTGCTGGTGGTCCGGCCGCAACCGGGGCAGGCGGTCACGCTCGGGTTGAAGGCGCGCAAGCCGAGCGACTGCAAGATCTCCAGCGCGACCACCACCTCCTGCGTGCGCGCTTCGCCCGGCTGCGGCGTCAGCGACACGCGGATCGTGTCGCCGATGCCTTCTTGCAGCAGCACCGACAAGGCCGCTGCCGATGCGACCGTGCCCTTGGTCCCCATACCCGCCTCGGTCAAGCCCAGGTGCAAGGCGTAGTCGCAGCGCCGCGCCAGCGCGCGGTAGACGCTGATCAGGTCTTGCACACCCGACATCTTGCAGGACAGGATGATCTGGTCGGCACGCAGGCCGATGGCTTCGGCGCGCCGCGCCGATTGAACCGCCGACGTGATGATGGCGCGGTACATCACCTGCCGCGGCTCGAACGGCTCTGCAAGTTTGGCGTTGTCGTCCATCATCTGCGTCAGCAGCTCCTGGTCCAGGCTGCCCCAGTTGACGCCGATGCGCACGGCCTTGTCGTACTTCGCAGCGGCCTCGACCATCAGAGAAAATTGCCGATCGTGCTTGTCACCCTTGCCGACATTGCCGGGGTTGATGCGGTACTTGCTCAAGGCCTGCGCGCAGTCCGGGTGGTCGGTCAGCAAGCGGTGGCCGTTGTAGTGGAAGTCGCCGATCAGCGGCACGTCGATGCCCATGCGATCGAGCTGCTCGCGGACGTAGGGCACGGCCCGCGCCGCTTCGGGCGTGTTGACGGTGATGCGCACCAGCTCGGAGCCGGCGATGGCCAACTCCTTGACCTGAATGGCCGTGCCGATCGCGTCGACGGTGTCGGTGTTGGTCATGGCTTGCACCCGCACCGGTGCATCGCCGCCGACGGTGACCACGCGCGAACCCCAACGCACCGGCACCTGGCGCGAGCGGCGCTGCGCCGGCTTGGCGGGAAGCACAAAATCATCAAGGCCGCAGAGTAGGTCGGTCATGGTGTTGCCTTGTGAATCACTTCAGTTCAAGCCTGGCCACGTTGTCGCGGGTGAAGGCGCTCAGCTCCACCACCTCGCCTCGAAACATCAGTTGCGTGCCCGCCGAGTTGCCAATTTTCACCTTCAGCGGCAAAGGACCGCCGAGCCCGACGGTTTCTCCCGGCTGGATCATGCGGGACAACAGCAACTGACCGCGGGCGTCCAGCACCTCCACCCAGGACTGGGCCGTGGTGCGCAGCTGCAACAAACCGCTGACGGTGGCAACCACCGGTTCGGAGGCGCCGGGGCTTTCGGGTTGCGGCGGCGCCGAGTAAACGGTTTCCACCACCGGCGGTGGCGGCGGCGGTGCGATGGCAGCCACCGCCGAAGCGCTGGCCGCCGCGGCGGGCTCAGCGCGCGAGACGGTCTTGGACGGGCCGATGAGATCGTTGGGAACCAGGTACAGCGCGGCAGCCGCAGCCACGATCAAGGCGGGGCCCCAGACCACCGGTTTCGCCCATCCAGACCCGTCATCGGACAGGCCCGCGGGCCGCTCCCGAAACGGCGTGTTGAGCCCCTGGTGGATGTGGTCCAGGCGCATTCCCTGCGCTTGCGCCTGGGCCTGCGGCAGCAAGGCCAGCACCGGCGCGGCGTCGATCCGCAGGCTACGGCACACGGTTTGCGCCAGCGCCCGCGCAAAGGTGGCATCGTGCAACTCGTCGAAGCGGTCGGACTCGAGCAACTCCAGCTTGCGCGGGGTCACCTTGATGGCGGATGCAAGGGCCTCGATCTCGAGCCCCTGCGCCAAGCGTGCCTGGCGCAGCAAGGCGCCGGCGGACGCGCCAGCCGTTGCGGTGGGCTCGCCCTGGCCGCCGTCATTCATTGAACTGACCCCGGTCGAACAGACCCGTCTCGCGCGACTGCGGAAAACGGCCACGCAACTGCTTGCCGATCTCGTCCAGCCCCGACTCGTTGCCGATGCGCTTTTCGATCCGGGCCGCCAACCACAGGGTTTGCGCACTCGCCACGTCTTTCAGGTTGTTGACTCGGCGGATGAAGGTGCGCGCTCTTTCGAGCTCGCCCATTCGGTACAGGACTTCCGACAGGTTCACTGCGGTCGCCGGATTGGCGGGGTCCGCCTCATAGGAGCGCACGAGGCTGCGTTCGGCTTCCGGCAAGTTGCCTGCGTAGGCATGGCACACCCCCTGCGTCAGCAAGGTCCGGGCGCCGTCGCGGTACTGGGACACGGTCAGGGCTTGGTTGAACTGCTGGTTGGCCTCCGCGTAGCGTTTTTGCTGGCACAAGTACCAGCCGAAATTCTGCATGGAGTCCGCGTCGCGGGCGTTGATTTGCAACGCGCGCCGGAAACTCTCTTCGGCCAGGCGGTCATCACCCAGGCTGGCATAGATCAAGCCGCGCAGGTTGTACGCCTCGCCCAGGTTCGGCTCGGCAAGAATTGCCAGCTTGACCTGGTCCAGCGCGGTGGTCATCTGGCCGCGGCCGAAATAGGCGGCCGCGAGTTCCATTCGAACCCGCGCCCGCTTGCTGGCCTCACTTTCATCCGAGGCGGTGATGCGGTCCCGGCTCTCGCCAACCGGAATGGGCGCGGGGCCCGGCACGCCGGCGCAGGCCGAAAACAGCGTGGCCACCAGCAAGCCAAATGCCCGCGGCACGCGAAGCCCCGGCGTGATCACGTGGCCGTCCTTTGCCAAGCCGGCGCGGCAACCGGCGCGGACTCGGTCTTCGCGGCGGCGCGGCGGTGAAGCTTGATCGGCGCACGCGTCATGCGCCGCTCGGCATGGGTGCGGTCCTGCACCTCGCCGGCCAATTGCCCGCAGGCCGCGGCAATGTCGTCGCCGCGCGTCTTGCGCACCGTGGTCACCAGGCCGGCGTCCTGCAACACCCGCGCGAAAGCCAGCACCCGCTCGGGGGACGAACGCTTCAGGCCCGACTGAGGGAACGGGTTGAACGGAATCAGGTTGAACTTGCAGGACACCGCCGGCCGACGCTCCTGGGCGCCGCCCCGAGGATGAACCAGGGCCACCAGTTCATGGGCGTGTTCGGCCGTGTCGTTCACGCCGTCGAGCATGCAGTACTCAAAGGTGATGAAGTCGCGCGGCGCTTTGTCGAGGTAGCGCTTGCACGCGGCCAGCAATTCGGCGATCGGGTACTTGCGGTTGAGCGGCACCAGGCCGCTGCGCAAAACGTCGTTCGGCGCGTGCAGCGAAACGGCCAGGGCCACCGGGCAGTCGTCTCGCAGCCGGTCGATCATGGGCACCACACCCGAGGTCGACACGGTGACTCTGCGGCGCGACAAGCCATAGCCATGGTCGTCCAACATGATGCGCAGCGCCGGCACCAACGCAGCGTAGTTCTGCAGTGGCTCGCCCATGCCCATCATCACCACGTTGGTGACAACGCGCGAGCCTTCCGGCCTGTTCAGGCGCTTGCGCAACTCATGCTCGGCGTACCAGAGCTGCGCGATGATTTCACCGGTGCTGAGGTTGCGGCTGAAGCCTTGGTGGCCGGTGGAACAAAACCGGCAGCCGACGGCGCAGCCGGCCTGCGACGACACGCAAAGGGTTCCCCGGGCGTCCTCGGGAATGAACACGGTCTCGACCGCATCGCCGCCGCCCACGTCGAACAGCCACTTGATGGTGCCGTCCGCGGCAACTTGCTCGCTGACCACGGCCAGCGGCTGGATGGCCGCGATGCCCTGGAGTTTGTCTCGCAGCGATTTGGCCAGGTCCGACATTTGATCGAAACCGGCCGCGCCGCGCTGGTGAATCCAGCGAAACAACTGCGTCGCGCGGAAGCGCTTTTCGTCCAGCTGCTCGCAAAACGAAGCCAGCCCCTCCCGATCGAGTTCCAGCAGGTTGACGACGTTCATGTGGTGCCTCTGTCGCCGAGGCGCGTTGCGCGCTTCAGCGGCTGTAGATATTCATGCCGGGAAAGAAGAACGCCATTTCGACCGCTGCGGTCTCGGGCGCGTCGGAGCCGTGCACCGCATTGGCATCGATGCTGTCGGCGAAGTCGGCACGAATGCTGCCCTTGTCCGCCTTTTTCGGGTCGGTGGCTCCCATCAGCTCGCGGTTCTTCGCAATCGCGTTCTCGCCTTCCAGCACCTGGATCATCACCGGGCCCGAAATCATGAACGACACCAGGTCCTTGAAGAAGGGGCGGGCCTGGTGGACCGCATAAAAAGCCTCGGCCTCGCCGCGCGACAGGTGCGCCATCTTCGCGGCAATGACCTTGAGTCCGGCGCCTTCAAAGCGGGCGTAGATCCGGCCGATCACGTTCTTGGCGACCGCGTCGGGTTTGATGATCGAAAGCGTGCGTTCGATGGCCATGTTTTTCTCTCCTGAATCAAGCGCTTGGCAAAGCCTTGAATTCTAGCGTGTGAACTCGTGCGGACATCGCATCGCGTTGCCGCGGCCGGGTTTCAGCGTCCTCTGCGTCCGCCACCGCCGCCGCCGCCGAATCCACCCCCGCTCCCGCTCCCGCCACCACCACCACCACCACCGAAATTGCCACCGCCGCCGCGGTTGCCGCCGCGGCCTCCACCGCCACCGCCACCGCTCCTGCCCTTGCGATGGAAAGCATCCGCGCCGATGAATCCCAGCGAGGTTTGCAACGGATCGGGCTGGCTTGGACCTGGCCCCTTCTTGGGACCCGGGCTCGGCGCACTGCCACCGGCGCCAAACCCACCACCCCCGCGACCGAATCCCCGGCCCCCGGCGGGACTGCGCGGGTTCTGCACAAAGCGCTTGTCGAAGGTCTGTTCGAGCGGATTGGGAATCGACCTCGGGTCGAAATCGATGTCTGAATCCGGATCGTGTTCAAAGTCTCTGTCGGCCTCGTTGTTCTGCGCCAAGGCATTTGGCTGGGGTTCGTTGAACCGGCCCGGTTGCGGGTTGTTGCCGCGGCCTCGATCGCCCTGGCGTCCGCCCTGGCGTTCGTCGCGGGGCTTCTGCTGTTGCCCGCCCGAGCGCTCGTTCCCGCGCCCACCGGGCTGAACGTCGCGTGGCCCGCGGTCACCGCCGGCCAGGCGCCGAATCGCGCGCACATCGCCTTCTTCCAGATCGACCCACGCACCGCGCTTCAAGCCATGCGGCAAGACGACGGTGCCGTAACGGATGCGAATCAAGCGGCTGACGGTCAGCCCCACCACATCGAACAGTTTGCGCACTTCGCGGTTGCGCCCCTCGGTGATCACCACCCGATACCAGTGATTGGCACCTTCGCCGCCACCGTTTTCGATGGAACGAAAGCCACATTTCTGCCCCTCGACCATCACGCCTTCGATCAGCTGGGCCTGCGCCTGCGGCGTCAGTTCGCCCAGGACGCGCACCGCGTATTCACGCTCCACGCCAAAGCGCGGGTGCATCAACTGGTTGGCCAATTCGCCCGAGTTGGTGAACAGCAGCAAGCCTTCGGTGTTGATGTCGAGCCGCCCCACCGACTGCCACTTGCCTTGCTGCAGGCGCGGCAGCCGGCGAAACACCGTGGGCCGGTTCTGCGGGTCGTCATGGGTCACGATCTCGCCGACCGGCTTGTGGTACGCAATGATGCGCGGCGGCAGCGGCATGATGCGCAGCTTGACGGGCTTGCCGCCGACCTTCACCTGGTCGCCAAACGAGATGCGTTGGCCAATGTGCGCCGGCTCGCCGTTGACGGTGATGCGGCCATCGAGGATCAGCTCTTCCATGTCGCGGCGCGAGCCGATACCGGCCTGCGCCAGCACCTTGTGCAGCTTCGGCGCCTCGGGTTCGGGCGCCAGAATACGCTTGGGCGCCGCTGCCTCGTCGACGGGCTCGTCCTCTGTCTCGACATCGAAGTCACCGGACAGGACCTGGGCAAACACCGCCCCGGCCTCGACCGCCGATGCGGCGGGAACAACCGGCTGGTCCGGCGAGCCCAGCGGGCGGTCGGCTTGATCCGCATTCACGTCGCCGCGTTCGCCGCGCTTGCGATCCCGGCGGTTGCGGCGGCGTCCTCGCGGACCTTCGCCTTGCGTCTCGTTCTGTCCGTCGCCTGGTCCCGCGTTTTCACCGTCAATTTGGGGTTCATGCCGCGGCTCGGTGCTTTCGGACGAACCATCCTCGACCGCCTCAGCGTCGCCGAGCTGCACCGGCACGCGGGGAGCAGGGGCCGGCGCCATTTCTGCGTTCTGAACCATCTCGGCGTGCGGCTCGGAACTCGCCGGTCCCCCCGCGGCAGACGGTTCGCCCGCCGCCTCGACCGGCACCGCGCGGCGGCGCCTCGGCCTGGGCGGCGGCTCGCCAACCGCCTCGGCGAGGCCGTCCGACGCGGCAAGCGCCGCCGGGCCCGCGGCCGCCGTCTCGACCGCGACCTTGGGCGCGCGCGGCCGGCGCGCCGGCTTGGCCACCCCCTCCGCGGCGTCCGGGGCGGCGTCTTCGGCGTCTGGCAAAGGCGGGGTTTCTGGATTGACGTTCATGCGTGCGGTTCCGTGGGCGCGGCGTCGGCCGCGGTCTCGTGGGGGTTGACCACAGTGGCTGGAAAGCTCTGCGGTTCGTGGCTTGCAATCAAGGCTTCGTTCGGGGAGTCGGGGTCGGAAGAATCGTCCGTGGATGCGGCTTCATCCAGCGCCAGCGTGGCCTGCGCATTGAGCAGCGAGGCCTGCGCCCGCGGTGCATCCGCAGGCGCGGGCTCAGCACCGTTGGCACCTTGAAGCAAAGGCAATTGCTCCAGGCTGGCCAGGCCGAGATCGTCCAGGAACTGCCGGGTCGTGGCCCACAGCGCGGGACGCCCCGGCGCCTCGCGATAACCGATGGCTTCGATCCAGCCACGGTCCTCCAGCTGTTTGACGATCTGGCTGGCCACGGTGACACCGCGAATGTCTTCGATGTCGCCCCGGGTCACGGGTTGGCGATAGGCAATGATCGCCAAGGTCTCCATCACCGCGCGCGAGTACTTGCTCGGCTTCTCCGGGTTCAGGCGGTCGAGGTACTCACGCATCTCGGGCCGGCTCTGAAAGCGCCAGCCGCTGGCCAGCGTGACCAACTCGACCCCACGACCTTCCCAGTCGCGCCTCAAGTCGTCGAGCATGGAGCGAAGCGTGTCCGCTCCGAGTTCGTCGTCGAACAGCGCACCCATGTCACGCAAGGGCATCGGCTGGTTCGCGCAGATGAGCGCCGTCTCGAGGACGCGCTTTGCATCCTGGGTGTTCATGGACTTTTGTTCACATCCTCGGCCGGGACCGTCCGGCAGATAGTTCGGGGGCAGCAATCGGGTCTTCAGACTGGGCCAGCACCCGCTCCATGTGCGGAGCATTACGCTTCGGTGCTGGTGGGTTGGCAACGCTTCTCGCGTCCAACCCTGTCGTCACACCCTGGGGTGCGGGACGCCTCTTGTTGGACTTGAGCGTCGGCCGGGCGCATTCATCGGTGCGGCCTCGGCGTTTCACGCCAACAAGGATTTGCGCGCATTGTACTCAACCCGCACCCCCCGGGCCGGCATCGTTCAGGCTGGGGCGATCAGCGTCTGCCAAGCCGACAAGAAGTCGCCCGGCGGATCCGCCTCGAAACACAGCGCCTGCCCGGTGATCGGGTGAGAAAGCGCCAGCCGAGTGGCATGCAGGGCCTGTCTGGCCATGCCAAGTGCCGGCGCGCCGCCGTAAAGGGCGTCGGCGACCAGCGGATGGCCGCGCGCCGCCAGATGAACCCGGATCTGGTGCGTGCGCCCGGTGTGCAGCGTGCAGCGCAGCGCGCTGAAACCGCTGGTCTGCGCGACCCGCTGCACATCGGTGCGGGCCGGCCGGCCCGATGCGAGCACGGCCATTCGCACCCGCGATTGCGGGTCCCGCCCCAACGGCGCATCGATGCTGAAGCTGGCCGGCTCGACCCGGCCCTGCACGATCGCCAGGTACTGCCGGTGCACGTCGCGCGCCGCGATGGCGCGCGACAGCGCCGTCACGGCGGGCAAGGTCTTGCCCACCAGCATCAGCCCGGAGGTGTCTTTGTCGAGCCGGTGCACGATGCCCGCGCGCGGCAGGCTCGCCGCGCCGCGGTGGTAGGCCAGCAAGGCGTTCAGCAGCGTGCCGGACCAGTTGCCCGCGGCTGGATGAACCACCATGCCGGCACGCTTGTTCAGCACCAGCAGGTGAGTGTCTTCGTGAACCACATCCAGCGGCAAGGTCTCGGGCCTGAACGCCTGGCTCTCGGCCGTGGGCACCAACTCGACCTCGATGCGCTGGCCGGCCAGCACCTTGCGCGAGGCGCTGTTTTGCACGACGCCGTCCACGCGCACATGCCCCTGAGCGATCAGCGTCTGCAAGTGGCTGCGTGAAAATTCGCCGGCCATCGCCACCACGGCCTTGTCCAGGCGCTGGCCGTGAAGTACCGGTGGCACCTCGGAAATCCTGCTCTCCGGAAGGTCGTTCCACGGCGCGTCCGCCGCTTCGGGCTCGGGCTCGTTCGGGGTGAGGACTTCAGGGTTCGGCAAAGGCTCAACCCTATAATTGCGACTCATTTTTTGACAGGATGGTGTTGCTCCGGCGGCGCCTTGGACCCATGGATCTGATTCGAATGTTGCGCAGGCCGTTGGCCACAGTGTCGGCCATGTTCGCCATCCTCGCATGGGTGGGCGGCTGCAGTTCAACGCCGAAGGACGAGACCTCGGCCTGGACGCCCGAGAAACTGTATTCAGAGGCCCGCGAGGAGGCGGCCGCCGGCAACTACGAGCGTGCCGCAAAATTGTTCGAGCGGCTTGAAGGCCGGGCAGCGGGAACCATCATCTCGCAGCAAGCGCAGCTCGAACGCGCCCATGTTCTGTACAAGACCAACGAAAAAGCGCAGGCGCTGACTGTCCTCGAACGGTTCATCAAGCTGCACCCCACCAGCCCGGCCCTGGACTACGCGCTCTATCTGCAAGGCCTGGTCAACTTCAACGACAACCTGGGCATCTTGGGCAGCCTGTCCAAGCAGGACCTGTCCGAACGCGACCAACAGGCTTCGCGCGATTCGTACCAGTCGTTCAAGCAGTTGGTCGAACAGTTCCCGCAGTCGCTCTATGCCGAAGACGCCCGGGTGCGGATGAACTACATCGTCAACTCCCTGGCCGCCTATGAAGTCCACGTGGCGCGCTACTATTTTCGGCGTGGCGCTTATGTGGCGGCGGTGAACCGCGCCCAGCAGACGGTGAAGGAATTCCAGCAATCGCCGGCCGCCGAAGAAGCGCTGTTCATCATGGTGCAGTCCTACGACCGGCTCGGCCTGGAGCAGTTGCGCGACGATGCCGACCGCGTGCTGCGCAAGAACTTTCCGCAAACCGCCTTCAGTGCCATCAGCCTGAACGGCAAACAGCGCGCGTGGTGGCAGTTCTGGTAACGCAGATCAGAACGCCGGCGCCTCGTTGGCCAGGCTGCTGAGCCAGGCTAGCGCCTCGGCCTCGGACGCCAGACGGGTCATCGCGGGCATGGCCTGGCACAGGCGTTTGCCGTAGTTCATGCCGGCCAGACGCGGATCGCAGACCACCAGCAGCCCGCGGTCGGTTTCGCTTCGAATCAGGCGTCCGGCGCCTTGTTTGAGCGACACCGCGGCTTCGGCGACAAAATAGTCTGAGAACGGATTGCGGCCCTGCGCTTGCAGCCGCTTGACTCTTGCTTCCACCAACGGGTCGTTGGGGGGCGGGAAAGGCAGCTTGTCGATCAGCACACACTGCAGCGCGTCGCCGGGAACGTCGATGCCTTCCCAAAAACTCTGCGAACCCACCAGCACAGAACGCGGTTGGGCCAGGAACTGCTGCATCAATTGCCGCTTGGGCAATTGCCCCTGAAGCAGCACCGCGATGTCGTCCCCCTGCGCCTGGAACTCTTCGCGCAGCTGCTCGCCAATGGACTGCAAAGCGCGCAAGGTGGTGGTGAGCACGAAGGTGCGGCCGGACAACGCGCGCGCGCAGCGCGCCGCGAGGGCCGCCACCGCGGGAGCGTGCCCGGCCTCGTTGGGTTTGGGGAAACGGCCGGGAACGTACAGCCGGGCGTTGTGCGCGTAATCGAACGGGCTGCCCAGGCGCAGGACGCAAGCGTCTTCCAGACCGGCGGATTCGGTGAACCACGACAGCCGATCATCGTCACCCAAGGTGGCCGAAGTAAAAACCCAAGCCTTGGGTGCGGCGCTCATTTGCTCACGCAGGGCGTCGCGAATGTCCAGCGGCGACTCGACCATGCGCGCTTGATGCGGCGACACTTCGATCCAACGCACGTTGCCAGTGGCCGCGGCGTCGCTGAACAGCTTGGACAGCTGCGCCAGGCGCGCGGCTCGTTCGGCCAGTTTGACGAAATCGGGGGCGAGCTCACTGACTTGCTCCAGGCCCTCCAATGCGGCGTCACAGGACTCGCCAACGCCTTCAAGCGCCTGCACAAAGGCACTCACGGAGGCACGCTCGTCCCAGCGCAGCTTGAGCGTGCCGCGCAGGTCGCGCAGCGGGCCCGCCGCTGCCAGGCGCAACTCACGCGCCGCGCGGTCGCAAGCCGCGGCCAGCTCCTGCCATGGCAGCAATCCGCGGGCCTGGCTGAGGCCGAGACCCAGCATGTCGCGGGCGAAGTCGAGCACCTGGCCGGTTCCAAGCTGCGTGCCGAGAAACTGCACCCCCGCTTCGGCGAGTTGGTGCGCTTCGTCAAAAACGGCCACGTCGACGCTGGGCAGCAACTCGGCCACGCCGGTGTCGCGCAGCGCCATGTCGGCAAAGAACAGGTGGTGGTTCACCACCACCAGGTCGGCCGCCATGGCCTCGCGGCGGGCCTTGATCACATGGCAACGGCGGTATTCGGGGCACTCCTGGCCCAGGCAGTTCTCGCGCGACGAGGTGACCAGCGGGATGACGCTGCTGCGCTCATCCAGCCCTTCCAGTTCGGCCAGATCACCGCTGACCGTGACATGCGACCAGCGCTCCACCTTGGCCAGCGTGCGCACGGCCCAGCGGTCCGGCAACTGCGCCGATTGGCGGGCCTGGTTCATGCGGTGCAGGCACAGGTAGCTGCCGCGGCCTTTGAGCAGCGCCACGCTGACCGGCAGTTGCAAGGCATCGCGCAGCCGCGGCAGGTCGCGCAGGAACAACTGGTCCTGCAGGCTCTTGGTGGCGGTGCTGATCAGCGCGCGGGCGCCGCTCAGCAAGGTGGGCACCAGGTACGCAAACGTCTTGCCGACGCCGGTACCGGCCTCGGCCACCAGCGTGCCGCGTTCTTCGATGGCCCGGGCCACACCGAGCGCCATGCGCAGTTGCACCTCGCGCTCGACATGGTTCGCATCGGCCCTCGCCAACGCACCGCCGCGCGAAAACGCATCGGCCACCGCCTGGGCCAGGAGGGTCACCGACACTTCAAACCCGCGGCGCCCGGCCTCACGCCGGCTCCTTTGGATCGAGTTCGGCTTCGATTCGGGTGATCTGATCCCGCAGCAACAGACGCCGCTTCTTCAGCCGGCGCAGCACCAACTCGTCTTCGGGGTGTTCGACCGTGGCCTGGTCGATCAGGCTGTCGAGGTCCGCATGCGCCATGCGCAGCTCGATGAGATAGCGCGGCAGCGAATGCAGGTTGTCATTGTTCATCGAGGCGCGAATTTGTCCCGTGTATTGCATTGGTCGCAAGTGCCCAATGGGATTATAGTTTTCGATCATGAGCAATTCGACCCTGGCCTACCGACTCTGCGCTTCCACGGGTCTTCATCGCGGTGACCGCGCTTACCAGCAAGACCAGGTGCAGATCGTCGCGCACGACCGGGTGCCGGGTTGCCTGCTGGGCGTACTGGCCGACGGCATGGGCGGCAAGAGCGGCGGCCGCAAGGCGGCCGATCAGGTGATCCTGACGGCCCAGCAGCTCTTCGAGCGTTTCGCGCCAAGCCGCGAGAACACGGCCGAGGCGCTCAAGCAACTGGTGCTCGAAGCGCACCTGATGATCAAGCTGACGGCCATCACCTCCGAGGAGGAGCCGCACAGCACGCTGGCGGCATTCATCATCAGCCCGTCACGCGAATGCGACATCGTGCATGCCGGCGACTCGCGCATTTATCACTTTCGCGCGTCGAACCTGATCTCGCGCACGGTCGACCACTCCTATGTTCAGCGCCTGGTCGACGAAGGGCAGATCCTCGAAGAGGAAGCCAACAACCACCCACAGTCCAATCTGTTGACCGGTTGCCTGGGCACCAATCAAGACCCGCCTCTGACCCACCACCACATCGCCCGCCTGGAAGTCGGCGACAGCATCCTGGCCTGCAGCGATGGCCTGTGGCACTACTTCACCGCGCGTGAAATCGGCGCGATCGTGCATGCCCTGCCGCCGCGCGAGGCCAGCGAAATGCTGGTGAACAAGGCACGCCAGCGCGCCCGCGGCGGTGGCGACAACTTGTCGCTGGCGCTGGTTCGGGTCGACGCTCTGTAGCCCAGGCCCGGCCCCTCGTCAAGGAAGCGCGGCGCTCGCCGGCACCGGCAAGGGATCGGCGCGCTTGCTCGTGAGCGCGCGTTGCGCGTTGCGCCGTTCCACCGCCTCTCGATGGGCCTGAACGGCCTGCTTCCTCGCCTCGATGCGGGCTCGGTTGGCTGATTCTTGCGCTTGTCGATCGGTTTGCGATGGCAGCTTGCGTGGCGTGCGCGCGGTCACCGGCCTGGGAACCGGCTCGTGATTCGCTTCACGTGCTGCCGCGGGCGCAGGCTCGTCAGGCGGAGCCGCAGCCTTGCGCGCCGCGGCGGGAATCTTGCGAACCACCACCTCGGGCTCCCGCGCCTGGGCGCCGCCCACCTTGTTGCGCACATCCTCCAGCCGCCGCGCCGCGCGCTGTTTGCGTTCTGCGTCGTCGAGCGCGATGGCCTGGCGCCGCAATGGCGCCAGCGCCTCTCTTCTTTCGGTCTTCGCATCATTCACGCAGTCGGTCACGGCAAAGCGGCTCTGACAGGCGGCCTGGCGCGCGGTGAACAAAGCCTCCACCGCCGCACGCTCGCGGGCAATGCGTTCACGCTCGCCAACCGGGGCCACGGAATCCTGCGCCTGGGCCACGGCGGCATCCAGGCACAGGCAGCACAGAAGCCGGAAAAACAAGCTGCGGATCATGTCAAAGCCGTGTCGACGTCGCGGCGCGACAGCCGAAGAAACTCGGCCGAGTGCATCTCGTTCAGTCTGGACACCGTGCGCGGAAATTCGTGGGCCATCGGACCTTCCGTGTAAAGCGCGGCGGGCGCCACGTCAGCCGACATGATGAGCTTGACACGCCGGTCGTACAACACATCCACCAGCCAGGTGAAACGGCGCGCCTCGGAAGCCAGCCGCGGCGACATTTGCGGCACATCCGAAAGAAAGAGCGTGTGGAACTGCGATGCCAGTTCGAGGTAGTCGTTCTGCGACCGCGGGCCGCCGCACAACACCTTGAAGTCGAACCAGACCACACCGCCGGCGCGCCGCCTGGCCGGGAACTCACGGTGCTCAATGCGCAACAGCGGGCTCTCGTCCTTGGCTTCGGCGAGACGGTCGAAGGCCCGGCTCATCGACGCGTCGGCCGCTTCTCCCGCCGGCGTGTGGTACAGGTCGAGTTTCTCCAGCGTGCGCTGCCGGTAGTCCTGGCCGTTGTCGACGCTGATGATCTCCAGTTTGGCCTTCAGCAGCGCGATCGCGGGCAGGATGCGGTCGCGGTGCAAGCCGTTCGGATACAGCGCGTCCGGGTGAAAGTTGGAGGTCGTGATCATGCTGACGCGGTTCTCGAACAATGCCTCCAGCAAGCGGTGAAGGATCATCGCGTCGGTCACGTCGGCGACATGAAACTCGTCCAGGCAGATCAACCGAAACCGCAAGGCCATGCGCCGGGCCAGCTCCTGCAAAGGGTTCACCGTGCCGTGCAGGTCGGCCAGTTCGCGGTGCACCTCGCGCATGAACTCGTGAAAATGCAGCCGCGTCTTGCGCTTGAGCGGCACCGCCTGAAAAAAGCAATCCATCAGAAAGCTCTTTCCCCGGCCCACGCCCCCGTGCATGTACACACCGCGCGGGATCGGCGGGCGCGAGATCAGCTTGGTCAGCGCGTTGCTTCGACGCGCCTTGTAATCCGCCCACTCGTTTTCACAGCGCTCCAACGCGGCGATTGCACGAACTTGCGCCGGGTCGGATTGGTAGCCACGGTCCGCCAGCGTCTGTTCGTAGAGTGAGCGAACCGGCATGGAAAACGCTGTTCAACGCAAGGCAAGAGGCCGATGGGTTCCAACTCCGGCGGCCGACATGCGGCCGCGTCCGGGGACGTGGCACACGCCCATCAGAAGTTCAGCGTGCGTTTGGCCACGGCCAGCGCGGCTTCCTTGGTGGCTTCGCTCAACGAAGGATGGGCGTGGCAAATGCGCGCGATGTCTTCGGCCGATGCCTTGAACTCCATCGCCACCACCGCTTCGGAAATCAGCTCCGAGGCCTGCGGCCCGACGATGTGAACGCCGAGAATCTCGTCCGTCTTGGCGTCGGCCAAAAACTTCACCATGCCGGTGGTGTCGCCCAACGCGCGTGCGCGGCCGTTGGCCATGAAGGGGAACGTGCCGGCCTTGTAGGCGCGGCCCTCCGCCTTGAGTTGCTGCTCGGTCTGGCCCACCCAGGCGATCTCGGGGCTGGTGTAGATGACCCAGGGAATGGTGTTGAAGTTGACATGGCCGTGCTGGCCGGCAATGCGCTCGGCCACCGCCACGCCCTCTTCCTCGGCTTTGTGCGCAAGCATCGGGCCGCGCACCACGTCGCCGACCGCCCAGACATTGGCCAGGCTGGTCTTGCAGTCGTCGTCGACTTCGACAAAGCCGCGCTCGTCGAGCCGCAGCCCCATCCCCAGGGCATTCAGCCCGGTGGTGTTCGGAATCCGGCCGATCGAGACGATGAGCTTCTCGCAGTCCAGTGTTTGCGCGGCGCCCGCCGCGTCGGTGTAGGCGACCGCCACGCCCTTCTTGCCCGACTTGACTTCGGTGATCTTGACGCCGAGCTTGATCTTCAAACCCTGCTTGGTGAACGCCTTGTGCGCCTCTTTGGCGATCTGCTCGTCGACGGCACCCAGGAACGTCGGCAGCGCTTCGAGCACGGTCACATCCGCGCCCAGGCGGCGCCAGACCGAACCCATTTCCAGACCGATGACGCCGGAGCCGATGACGCCCAGCGTTTTGGGCAGCGCCGGAATGCGCAGCGCCCCGTCGTTGGACAGGATGCTGACTTCATCGAAAGCAGCGCCGGGTAACTCGCGTGGATTGGACCCGGTGGCCACGATGATGTGCTTGCCCTTCAGGACCTCCGGCTTGTCACCCGCCACCGCAATCTCGTAGCCACCGTCGACGGCTTTCAAGAACGAACCTCGCCCATGAAAAAACGCAATTCTGTTCTTCTTGAACAGATACAGGATGCCGTCGTTGTTCTGCTTCACGACGCTGTCCTTGCGGCCCAGCATCTTGGCCAGGTCCAGGCTCAGGTTGGACAAGCCGATGCCATGATCGGCGAAGTGGTGGCCCGCATGGTCGAAGTATTCGCTCGACTGCAGCAATGCCTTGGACGGAATGCAACCCACGTTCGTGCAGGTGCCACCGGGTGCGGGGCCTCCCGCGCTGTTCTTCCATTCGTCGATGCAGGCTGCGTTGAAGCCGAGTTGCGCAGCGCGAATCGCCGCGATGTAACCACCGGGGCCGCCGCCGATGACGATGACGTCGAACGATTGGCTCATGATCGGGCGCCGAACATCAGATGTCAAAGAGAAGGCGCGCCGGGTCTTCGAGCGCTTCTTTCATCGCCACCAGGCCCAGCACCGCCTCGCGGCCGTCGATGATGCGGTGGTCGTACGACATCGCAAGGTAGTTCATCGGGCGGATCACGATCGCGCCGTTTTCAACCACCGCACGGTCCTTGGTGGCATGCACGCCCAGGATGGCCGCCTGCGGCGGGTTGATGATGGGCGTGGACAGCATGGAGCCGAAGACGCCGCCGTTGGAGATGGAGAACGTGCCGCCGGTCAGGTCATCGAGCGAGAGCTTGCCTTCCTTGGCCCTGTTGCCGTAGTCGGCGATCTTCTTTTCGATGTCGGCAAAGCTCATCTGGTCGGCGTTGCGCAGGATCGGCACCACCAGGCCGCGCGGCGAACCCACCGCGATGCCGATGTCGAAGTAGCCGTGGTAGACGATGTCGGTCCCGTCGACGCTGGCGTTGATGACGGGGTACTTCTTCAGCGCGGCCACGGCGGCCTTCACGAAGAAGCTCATGAAGCCGATCTTGACGCCGTGCTCCTTCTCGAACTTTTCCTGGAAGCGCTTGCGCATTTCCATCACCGGCGCCATGTTCACTTCGTTGAACGTGGTCAGGATGGCGTTGGTGGCCTGCGACTGCAGCAGCCGTTCGGCCACCCGCGCGCGCAAGCGGCTCATGGGCACACGTTGTTCCGGGCGGTCACCGAGCTTCACGGGCACAGGCACCGCGACGGCCGGCAATGGCCTGGCCGCCACCGGCGCCGGCGCGGCGGCTGCGGTCGCCGGTGCGGAGGCTGCCTTGGCGCCGCCCTCCAGCGCGCCGAGCACGTCGCCCTTGGTCACACGGCCGTCCTTGCCGGTGCCAGGCACCGAACCCGCGGCGAGTTGGTTGTCGGCCATCAACTTCGCGGCGGCAGGCATGGCCACACCAGCCATCATGCCACTGGCGACGCCGGTGCCTGCAGCAGCGGCGGCGGCCGGTGCGGCAGCGGCCTGCGGCACCGCTTGAACCGCCAACGGACTCACCTGAACCGTGCCCTCGGTGTCGATCTTGGCGATGACCTCCTCGCCCACACAGCTCTCACCGTCGTTCTTGACGAGCTGGGCCATCACACCGGCAGCGGGAGCCGGCACTTCGAGCACCACCTTGTCGGTCTCGATTTCGACCAGGATCTCGTCGATCAGAACCGCTTCACCCGGTTTCTTGCGCCACTGCAGCAGAGTGGCTTCCGCCACCGATTCAGACAGTTGCGGAACCTTGACTTCTACGATTGCCATTTTCTTTCTTTCTTCTGGATTCGGCGGCGCACCACACCCGCGCCGCACTGCGTCAGCGCGGGTCTACTTGCTCAGGATGAAGCCCTTGAGTTTTGCGAAGGCCTGCTCCAGCAAGGTCCGTTGCTGTTCCTGGTGCAGGTGGGCGTATCCCACCGCGGGGGAAGCCGACGCAGGCCGGCCGGCATACCCGAGCTTTTGCCCTTCGGCCATGTTCTCGTGGATGTAGTGCTGCACAAAGAACCAGGCACCCTGGTTCTGCGGTTCGTCCTGGCACCACACCACGTCGGTGAGGTTGGGGTATTTCTTCATTTCCGCGCCGAAGGCCTTGTGCGGGAACGGGTACAGCTGCTCCACACGGATGATCGCCACATCGGCCTTCTTGTTTTCGGTGCGCGCCCTCACCAAGTCGTAGTACACCTTGCCCGAGCAGGCGATGATGCGCTTGACCTTGTCGACGTTCACCTCGGGGTTGACCTCGCCGATCACCGTCTTGAATTCACCCTTGGTGAAATCGGACAACGGCGAGCCCGCATCCTTGGCGCGCAGCAGCGACTTGGGCGTCATCAGCACCAGCGGCTTGCGGAACATGCGCACCATCTGCCGGCGCAGCACATGGAAGATCTGGCTGGACGACGTGGGCTGCACGATCTGCATGTTGTTGTCGGCCGCGAGCTGCATGAAACGCTCGAGCCGGGCCGAGGAGTGTTCGGGCCCCTGCCCTTCGTAGCCGTGCGGCAGCATCAGCGTGATGCCATTGGCCCGGCCCCACTTCACTTCGCCGGAGGCGATGAACTGGTCGATCACCACCTGCGCGCCGTTGGCGAAGTCGCCGAACTGCGCCTCCCAGATCACCAGCGTGTTGGGCTCGGCGGATGCGTAGCCGTACTCGAAGCCCAGCACCGCTTCTTCCGACAGCAGTGAGTCGATCACGACGAAAGGCGCCTGGCCGGCTGCCACGTGTTGCAGCGGCGTGTAGGTGCCTTCGTCCCATTTTTCGCGGTTTTGGTCGTGCAGCACCGAGTGGCGGTGCGTGAACGTGCCGCGCCCGCAGTCTTCGCCGGACAAACGCACGGCATAACCGCTCGCCACCAGCGACGCGTAGGCGAGGTGCTCGCCCATGCCCCAATCGACATTGATCTCGCCGCGGCCCATCGCCCCCCGGTCGGCAAGCACCTTTTCCACCAGCGGATGGGCCTTGAAGTTGGGCGGCAGCGTGGTCACGCGTTCGGCCAGCCGTTTGACCTCGGCCAGCGGCAAGGCGGTGTCCGCCGCGTCGGTCCATTTCTTGCCGAGGAAGGGCGACCAGTCGACCGCGTACTTGCTCTTGAAGTTGGTCAACACCGGATCGACCGTGTGCTTGCCGGCGTCCATCGCCGCGCGCAGGCTCTTGACCATGGTGTCGGGGCCATCCGCGGGAACCGCGCCCTGCGCCACGAGCTTGTCGCCGTACAGCCTGCGCGTGCCCGGGTGCTGGGCAATCTTCTTGTACATCAACGGTTGGGTCAGTGCCGGTGTGTCCTGCTCGTTGTGGCCCAGCTTGCGAAAGCACACGATGTCGACCACCACGTCCTTGTGAAATTCCTGGCGGTAGTCGAGCGCGATCTGCGAGGCCAGCACCACGGCCTCGGGGTCGTCGCCGTTGACGTGCAGCACCGGGGCCTCGATCATCTTGACCACGTCGGTGCAATACAGCGTGGAGCGGGTGTCGCGCGGGTCGGAGGTGGTGAAGCCGATCTGGTTGTTGATCACCAAATGCACCGTGCCGCCGGTGAAGTAGCCGCGCGTCTGCGCCAGCGCCAGCGTTTCCATCACCACGCCCTGGCCGGCGAATGCCGCGTCGCCATGCACGATGATGGGCAGCACCGATTCGCCGTGCAAGTCGCCACGCCGGTCCTGGCGCGCCTTGACCGAGCCCTCGACCACAGGGTTGACGATCTCCAGGTGCGACGGGTTGAACGCCAGGCTCAGGTGCACCGGGCCGCCCGGCGTGGTCACGTCGCTGGAGAATCCCTGGTGGTACTTCACGTCGCCCGAAGGCAGGCTCTCGGGCGCGGTGTGGTCGAACTCGGCAAACAGGTCCATCGGCATCTTGCGCAGCGTGTTCACCAACACGTTCAGCCGGCCCCGGTGCGCCATGCCGATGACGATTTCCTGCACGCCCTTGGCTCCCGCGCGCTGCACGATCTCGTCCATCGACGCGATGAAACTTTCGCCGCCTTCCAGCGAGAAGCGCTTTTGCCCCACGTACTTGGTGTGCAGATAGCGCTCCAGCCCTTCGGCCGCGGTCAAGCGGTCGAGGATGTGGCGCTTCTCCTCGACGCTGAAGTTGGGCTTGGAGCGAATGCTCTCCAGCCGCTGCTGCCACCAGCGCTTTTCAGCCGGTTCGGTGACGTGCATGTACTCGGCGCCAATGGAGCCGCAGTAGGTTTCGCGCAGCGCCCGCACGATCTCGCGCAAGGTCATGTTGTCGGCCGACGTGAAGTAGGTGTTCGTCGCGCTGAACACGATGTCCATGTCGGACTCGCTGAGATCGTAGAACGCCGGTTCCAGCTCCGGAATCTTCGGCCGCTCCTGGCGCTTCAGCGGGTCCAGGTCGGCCCAGCGCGAGCCCAAAAATCGGTAAGCCGCGATCAGCGACTGGACATGAACCTGCTTGCGCGCCACCGCCAGATCGGCGCTTGACGCCTTGTTGCCAAACGCATTCGCCTTGGCACGCTGCGCGAAGGATTCAACGACCGGCGCATGGGCCACGTCGCGGGCGTTCGAGCCGTCGGAGGCGGGGACATTTTGCAAGGCGTCGAAATACGAACGCCAGTTGTCAGCCACCGAGCCGGGGTTGTCGAGGTAGGCCTCGTACATCTCCTCGACGTAGGGAGCGTTGCCCCCGAACAGGTACGAATTCGCCCTGATTTGCTGCATCATCTTGCGCTCACCTTTCGCGCCGGCGCCCGGCACTCCGATGGGTTGAACAACCTTCCGCGGCACGGTTTGACCGATTGGCGGACTAGCGACCCGCCGATGCTTTGCCAGCAACGGGCGACGGGAAGGACCAAATAAATCGAGAGCGGACTTTAGCACCTGGGCCGGCCGCGCTCCGCGGGGCGCGGGCTTTCCCGGTTCCGCGTGCACAGTGCGCGCTCGTAGCATGTGCGCTCACACCATTGACACGGAGCTCTTCATGAAACTCAACGCCTTGCTGGCCGGCGCGGCCCTGACAGCCAGTCTGTTCGCCGCCCCCGCCCACTCCAACACGCTGCGATGGGCGGCCCAAAACGACATCTTGACGCTGGATCCGCATTCGCAGAATCATGCGACGACCAACGCCATTCTGATGCACGCCTACGAGGGCCTGACGCGCTACAGCGCCAAGTACGAAGTCGAACCGGCCCTGGCCACCCAGTGGACCTACACCAGCCCGACCCAGGTGCGTTTCGAGTTGCGCAAGGGTGTCAAGTTTCATGACGGCACGCCGTTCACGGCCGACGATGTGGTCTTCTCGTTCGGCCGCATCAAGCAGCCGCAAGGCACGATGTCGATCTACGTGACCGGCATCAGCGACATCAAGAAAATCGACGACCACACGGTCGATGTCATCCTCAGCTCGCCCAACCCCATCCTGCTGCGCAACATCATCGACTTCCGCATGATGAGCAAGGGCTGGGCCGAAAAGAACAAGACCACGAACACGCAGGACTTCAAGGCCAAGGAAGACAACCACGCCTCGCGCAATGCCAACGGCACCGGGCCGTACCGCATCACCGGCTGGCAGCCCGACCAGCGCATCAACATGGCGGTCAACAAGGACTGGTGGGACAAGCCCACAGGCAATGTCACCGAAGTGATCTACACCCCGATCAAGCAGGATTCGACACGCGTGGCGGCGCTGCTGTCGGGCGATGTGGACATGCTCACCGACTTGCCAACCCAGGACGTGGCGCGCCTGCGCAGCGAAGAAAAACTCAAGCTGATCGATGGCCATGAGGTGCGCACCATCTTCATCGCGATGGACCAGTTCAGCCCCGAGCTGAAGAACTCGAGCGTGTTGGGCAAGAACCCCTTCAAGGACAAGCGCGTGCGCGAAGCGCTCAACGTCGCCATCGACCGCGAGACCATCAAGCGCACCACCATGCGCGGGCTGTCGATTCCGGCCGCGATCATGGTGGCACCCGGCGTCAACGGCCACGCGCCGGACATCGACGCGCCGCTCAAGGCCGACCCCGACAAGGCGCGCAAGCTGCTGGCCGATGCGGGTTACCCGAACGGCTTCGAGTTCACGCTCAATTGCCCGAACAACCGTTACGTCAACGACGAAGAGATCTGCCAGAACGTGCTGGCGATGTGGGCGCGGGTGGGCATCAAGGCCCGGTTGGCGGCGGAAAACATGTCCACCTTCATTGCCAAGGTGCAGAACTTCGAGACCTCGGCCTACCTGCTGGGCTGGGGCGTGGCGACCTATGACGCGCAGTATTCGCTGCAGTCGCTGGTGCGCACCCGCACCACGGGCGCCGACGGCAACTTCAACTTCGGCCGCGTCAGCGACCCGAAGGTGGACCAGCTGGTCGATGCGATGAAGTCCGAGACCGACATCACCAAACGCAACGCGATGATTCGCGAAGCGCTGCTGCAAACCCGCGACGAGTACTTGTACATCCCACTGCACCACCAACTGCGGCCCTGGGCCATGAAAAAGGGCGTCGACACGGTGCACCGCTCGGACGACCGGCCGGAGGCGCGCTTTACATCCGTGAAGTGATCGCTGCAATGAGCCCGAATCGCCCGCGACGCGGGCGATTCTTCATGCTCAGGCCGGCAGCGTGCTGCGCACCACGCGGCCGCCCTTCATGACCATGCGAATCCCGGTGTCTGGTGCGGTCAGCATGGCCAGGCTGCGGGTCGGGTCGCCCTCGACCACGAGCAGATCGGCCCAGGCGCCCGGAACGAGCTGGCCGATCTGACCTTCCTGCCGCATCAGCTGCGCGGCCACCAAGGTCGCGCTTTGCAGCGCTTCCACCGGCGTCATCGCGGCCAGGCGCAGATCGAATTCGCCGGACTGCCGATCGTGCATGTGGCCCAGAAGATCGGTGCCAAACACCACCGGCACACCTTCGGCGCGGGCGATTTTGACCGCCTCGATGCCACGTTCACGCACCGTCTTGAGCTTGTCCAGCATCGCCGCCGACCAGCCCAGCCGCAGCCCTTCTTCGGCCAGCGCGACATAGGTCGACAGCGTGGGGACGAGGTAGGCGCCATGCGACTTCATCACCCGGGCCGTGGCCTCGTCGATCAGGTTGCCGTGCTCGATGGAGCGCACCCCCGCTTGCACCGCGCGCGTCACCGCACGGGGTGAATAGGCATGCGCCATCGCGTACAGATTGGCGGCTTCTGCTTCTTCGCAGGCGGCGCGCAATTCCTCCAGCGAGAATTGCGTTCCGTCGATCGGATCGGTCGGGCTGGAGACGCCGCCGCCGGCCATGATCTTGATCTGGTTGGCGCCGTTGCGCACCTGCTCGCGCACGGCACGGCGCACCTCGCCGACTCCGTCGGCAATGGCGCCGATCAGCCCCAATCCGGCACAAGCGCAGAACATCTCGCGCGATCGCACGCCCTTGGGCCGCATGTCGGCATGACCACCGGTTTGCGAGATCGGAAAGCCAGCGATGAACAGCCTTGGGCCTTCGAACAGACCGCGTTCAACGGCCTCCTGCAAACCAAAGTCGGCACCGGCCGCGTCGCGCACCGTGGTGAAACCGCGCATCAACATGCCGCGCATGATTCGGCTGCTCTGCGCGGACACCAGCGATGCCGGCTGCAGCGCCAGGCCGATCAGATCATGCGAGGCCGCCACCACATGCACATGGGCGTCGATGAGTCCGGGCAACACCACGCGGCCGCCCGCGTCGATCACCACGGCGTCGTCCACCTGAATCGGCTCGGAGGTCACGGCCTTGACGCGATCGGCTTCGATGACGATCTGGCTGTTCGGGCACAACCGGCCCGTGGCGCTGTCGAACACGTTGGCGTTGCGGATGACGTGCCGCTCACTCATGGCGTCTCCCCGGGGTTTGCGGCAGCGGTGCCAAGCTCAGGCCGGGATCAAGCGCTGACGGGCCGTCTCGTACTCACACCGCAGGCGCGCGATCAGCTCGCGCGCCGGCAGCACGCGGTTCACTGCGCCGATGCCCTGCCCGCAACCCCAGATGTCTTTCCAGGCCTTGGTCGCAGCGCCGCCGAAGTTCATCTTGCTGGCGTCGCTCACGGCCAGCTGGTCCGGGTCCAGCCCAGCGTTGCGGATCGAACCCTTCAGGTAGTTGCCGTGAATGCCGGTGAACAGATTGCTGTAGACGATGTCGTCGCTGCTGCCATCGACGATCATCTGCTTGTAGCCGTCCGACGCGCGCGCTTCCTCGGTTGCGATGAAGGCCGAACCGATGTAGCCGAAGTCGGCTCCCATGGCCCGGGCTGCCAGCACCGCACCGCCACTGGCAATGGAGCCGCTCAGCGCCACCGGGCCATCGAACCACTGGCGGATTTCCTGCACCAGCGCAAACGGGCTCTTCACACCGGCGTGGCCGCCCGCGCCCGCGGCCACGGCGATCAGCCCGTCGGCGCCCTTCTCGATGGCTTTTTTCGCAAAGCTGTTGTTGATGATGTCGTGCAGGACCACGCCCCCCCAGCCGTGCACCGCGTCGTTCACATCGGTGCGCGCCCCCAGCGAGGTGATGACGATCGGAACACGGTACTTGGCGCACACCTGCATGTCGTGCTCCAGGCGGTCGTTGCTCTTGTGCACGATCTGGTTGATGGCGAACGGCGCGGCGGGCTGGTGTGGGTGGGCCTTGTCATGCGCGGCCAGCGCTTCGGTGATCTCGGCCAGCCACTCGTCCAGCTGCTCGGCGGGACGGGCGTTCAGCGATGGCATGGAACCGATCACGCCCGCCTTGCATTGTTCGATGACCAGTTTGGGATTGCTGATGATGAACAGCGGCGCGCCGATGATCGGCAAGGGCAGATTGCGCAGGACGGCTGGAAGCGGCATGGGTCTGTCTTTCGCAGAATGATCTCAGAATGATTCGAGCGCCAGCGCGGTCACGCTGTCGGCGCCTTCGACGATGGCGTCACGCATACCTGGCAGCTTGCTGAGCAGGTGGTCGGCGTAAAAATGCGCGGTGGCGATCTTGGCCCGCAGGAAGGAGGCGTCGCCTTCGCCCTTGGCCAACTGGTCTTCCGCAACCATCAGCGCGTGCGCCAGCTGCCAGCCCGCCGCCAGCTTGCCCGCCAGCATGAGGTAGGGCACCGAACCGGCAAACACCGCGTTCGGGCTGGCCTTGGTGCCGCCGGCCACAAAATCCACCACATGCTCGAACGCTTCGCGCCCCGCCTTCAAACGCTTGTGCATCGCGCGCGCGGCCACACTGTCGCGTCGGGCCAGTTGCGTTTCGGTGCCCGCGATTTGAGAAGCGATGGCCTTGGCCGTGCGGCCGCCGTCGCGCGCGGTCTTGCGGCCCACCAGGTCGTTGGCCTGGATGGCCGTGGTGCCTTCGTAGATGGTCAGGATGCGCGCGTCACGCAAGTATTGCGCGGCGCCGGTCTCTTCGATGAAGCCCATGCCGCCATGCACCTGCACGCCCAGGCTCGCGACCTCGATGCTCATCTCGGTGCTGTAGCCCTTGACCAGCGGCACCATGAATTCGTAGAAGGCCTGGTTTTGCTTTCTTGTCTCGGCGTCGGGGTGGTGATGCGCGGCATCGAATGCCGCAGCAGCCACCATGGCCATGGCGCGGCAGCCTTCGGTGCAAGCGCGCATCGTCATCAGCATGCGCTTCACGTCGGGGTGGTGGATGATCGGCCCGCTGCCGGGCAGTGAGCCGTCCACGGGCCGCGACTGGATGCGCTCGCGCGCAAACTGCGCCGCCTTTTGATAGGCCCGCTCGGCAATCGCAATGCCCTGAATGCCCACGGCGTAGCGGGCCGCGTTCATCATGATGAACATGTATTCCAGGCCGCGGTTTTCGGCGCCGATCAGGTGGCCTACGGCTCCCGGGCTGGTCAGTCCTTCGCCGCCGTTGTCGCCGAACTGCAGCACCGCCGTGGGGCTGGCCTTGATGCCCAGCTTGTGCTCGATGCTCACACAGTGCGCGTCGTTGCGCGCACCCAATGAACCGTCGGCGTTGATCAGGTATTTGGGCACGATGAACAGGCTGATGCCCTTCACACCTTCTGGTGCACCCACCACGCGTGCCAGCACCAGGTGCACGATGTTGGCGGCCATGTCGTGCTCGCCGTAGGTGATGAAGATCTTGGTGCCGAAGAGTTTGAAACTGCCGTCGGGCTGCGGTTCGGCGCGCGTGCGCACCAGGCCCAAGTCCGAGCCAGCTTGCGGTTCGGTCAGGTTCATCGTGCCGGTCCAAACGCCCGCGATCATCTTCGGCAGGAAAAGCGCCTGCTGTTCCGGCGAGCCCGCCGTCAGCAGGGCCTCGATGGCGCCATCGGTCAGCAGCGGGCACAGCGCAAAGCTCATGTTGGCGCTGTTGAGCATTTCGATGCACGCCGCGCCGATAGTCTTGGGCAAGCCCTGCCCGCCGAACTCTGCCGGGTGCTGCAAGCCTTGCCAGCCGCCTTCGCCGAACTGGCGGAAGGCCTGGGCAAAGCCGGGTGTGGTCGTGACCTTGCCGTCTTTCCACGTCGACGGGTTCTTGTCGCCCTCCCAGTTCAGCGGCGCAAGGACGCCTTCATTGAACTTTGCACATTCTTCGAGCACGGCCTGCGCGGTCTCGATACCAGCCTCTTCGAAGCCCGGCATCTTGGCCACCGCGTCGAGGCCGGCAAGTTCCTTCATGCAAAACAGCATGTCCTTCACGGGAGCCAGGTAGGTCACGGCAAGTCCTTCGATGAATCAGCCAGAAAAAAGCCCGTCGGCCGATGTCATCGGGCAAACGGGCGGTCGTGTCGTCGTTCCAAGCGCTCAGAGTGCGGCGATCAGCTCCGGGATCGCCACGAACAGGTCGGCCTGCAGGCCGAAGTCGGCCACGCTGAAGATCGGCGCTTCGGGGTCTTTGTTGATGGCCACGATGACCTTGCTGTCCTTCATGCCCGCCAAATGCTGGATCGCGCCGCTGATGCCACAAGCCACGTACAACTGCGGGGCGACGATCTTGCCCGTTTGACCGACCTGCCAATCGTTGGGTGCGTAGCCCGCGTCCACCGCCGCGCGCGACGCGCCCAAAGCGGCGCCCAGCTTGTCGGCCAGCGGCGTGAGCACCGCGTTGAATTTTTCCGCGCTGCCCAGCGCACGGCCGCCGGAGACGATGATCTTGGCTGCGGTCAACTCGGGCCGGTCGTTCTTGGCAATTTCGCTGCCGAGGAAGGAAGACTTCCCGGCGTCGGCCACGGGCGCGAGCGTTTCGATGCTTGCCGACCCTCCCGATGCCGACGCCGGATCGAAACCCGTGGTCCGCACGGTGACGACCTTGGTCGCGTCGAGACTCTGCACCAACGCGATGGCGTTGCCGGCGTAAATCGGCCGCTCGAAGGTGTCTGGCGCGACGACTTTGGTGATGTCGGAGATCTGGCCCACGTCGAGCTTGGCCGCCACCCGCGGGGCGATGTTCTTGCCCGATGCGGTGGCGGGAAAGACGATGTGGCTGTAGTTCGACGCCAGCGCCAGCACCTGCGCGGCAACGTTCTCGGCCAAGCCGTGCGCAAACTGTGCGCCGTCCGCGTGCAGCACTTTGGCGACACCGGCAATTTGCGCGGCAGCCGCGGCAGCGGCGCCGGCATTCGCGCCGGCGATCAACACGTGCACCTCGCCACCACATTGCGCCGCGGCAGTGACGGTGTTCAGCGTCGCGCCTTTGACGCTGTGGTGGTTGTGTTCGGCAATGACAAGGCAGGCCATGGTCAGATCACCTTCGCTTCATTCTTGAGTTTGGCGACCAGCGTGGCCACATCGGGCACCATGATGCCGGCGCTGCGCTTGGGCGGCTCGCTGACCTTGAGCGTCTTGATGCGCGGCGTGACATCGACGCCCAAATCGACGGGCTTGAAGACTTCCAGGGTCTTCTTCTTGGCCTTCATGATGTTGGGCAAGGTCACGTAGCGCGGTTCGTTCAGGCGCAGGTCGGTGGTGATGACCGCGGGCAGGCCGATGCTCAGCGTCTCCAGGCCGCCATCGACTTCGCGAGTGACCTTTGCCTTGCCGTCGACCACCTCCACCTTGCTGGCGAAAGTCGCCTGTGGCAGATCGCCCAGCGCGGCCAGCATCTGGCCGGTCTGGTTGCAGTCATCGTCGATGGCCTGCTTGCCCAGGATGATCAAGCCCGGCTGTTCTTTGTCCACCAGCGCCTTGAGCAGCTTGGCCACCGCCAGCGGCTGCAACTCTTCACTGGTCTCGACCAGGATGGCGCGGTCCGCACCAATGGCCATGGCCGTGCGCAGCGTTTCCTGGCACTGCGTGACGCCGCAGGACACCGCGATCACCTCGGTGGCGACGCCCTTCTCGCGCAGCCGCACCGCCTCTTCGACGGCGATCTCGTCAAACGGGTTCATGCTCATCTTGACGTTGGCAATGTCCACCCCGCTGCCGTCGGACTTGACCCGCACCTTGACGTTGTAATCAACCACCCGCTTCACCGCGACGAGAACCTTCATGCCTTGGGCTCCTGAAATATCGTGTACCTGGATTTGATTCTAGTTCGCGAGCCGGGCATTCAGGCCGGCGCCCGCGCCGCCTGCGCACCCCGTTCAACGTTCAGCGGAACCAGCAGCACCAGCCCGATGATGAAGAACACGGCCGTGGACAGGATCGCCAGGCGATGGTTGCCGCTCGTCAACAACGTCACCACGCCATAGGTCACCGGCCCGACGATGGCCGCCAACCGGGTGGCGAAGGTCCACAGCCCAAAAAATTCGGCAAGCTGCGGCGCCGGCGCGAACAAGCCGGCCATCGCGCGGCCGGCCGACTGGCTGGAACCCATGCAAAGCCCCGCGATCACGGCAGCCACCCAGAACAAGCCAGGTCCCGTCGCCAGCACTGCCAATGCGATCATGACGATCCAGCCGACCAGCGTGATGGCCAGCGCCCGCTTGTGCCCCATACGATCCTGGAAGTAGCCAAAGCCGAACGCGCCGATGGCCGCCGCGATGTTCACCAGGAACACCAGTTGCATCGTGTCGGCCTGCTTGAAACCGAGCACCTGTTCGGCATAGACCGCGGCCAGCGCAATCACGACCGAAATGCC
>JANNDW010000232.1:0-7652 GCA_031378125.1 Methylibium sp.
CCGTCGTAGCCCACGCTGCGGCAAAAGCGCACGACCGTGGGCTTGCTCACGTGGGATCGTTCCGCCAGTTCGGTGACCGGCAGGCTGGCGAAGCTGCGCGGGTCCAGCAGCACCAGCTTGGCCACGCGCTGCTCAGCAGGCGGCAGGGCGGGGATGGAGGCGCGGATGCGGTCAAGCACAGGCGGCCTTGCTCATTGCTCTTCGGACCAGGCAAAGCCGTCGCGCGCCACCAGCGCACTGGCCGCAGCCGGCCCCCAGGTGCCGGCCGCATACGGGCGCGGGCCGGTGTTGTCGCGGGCCCAGGCGTCGAGCACCGGTTCGACCCAGCGCCAGGCCTGCTCCTGTTCGTCGCTGCGCACAAACAGGTTCAGGCGGCCGGCAATCGCGTCGAGCAGCAGGCGCTCGTAAGCGCCCACGCGTTCGCTTGGGAAGGCTTTGTCGAAGTCCAGGTCCAGCGACACCGGCGCGAGCACTTCGCTGGTGCCGCTGCCCTTGACGGCCAGCAGGTGCAGCTCCAGCCCGTCTTCGGGCTGCAGCTTGATGACGAGTTTGTTGGCGCGGTTCGCACCCGGAAAAATGGGGTGCGGGACTGCGCGGAAGTTGACGACGATCTGCGCGTCGCCCCCCACCAGCCGCTTGCCGGTGCGCAGGTAGAACGGCACGCCGGCCCAGCGCCAGTTCTGCACCTCGGTGCGCAGCGCCACGAAGGTTTCGCAGCCGCTGTCGGCCGGGACTTTCACTTCTTCTAGGTAGCCCGCCACCGGCTTGCCATCCACCGTGCCCGACCGGTACTGGCCGCGGATCACGTCGCGCGCCACGCTCTCGGCCGTGAAGGGTTTCAGCGAGCGCAGCACCTTCAGCTTTTCGTCGCGGATGCAGTCAGCGTCATTCGTCGGTGGCGGCTCCATCGCGATCATCGTCAGCAATTGCAGCGCGTGGTTCTGGATCATGTCGCGCAGCGCGCCGGTCTTGTCGTAGTAGTCGCCGCGCGTGCCCACACCAATGCCTTCTGCCAAGGTGATCTGGATGTTGGCAATGCTCTCGCGCCGCCACAGCGGCTCGAACAGCGCGTTGCCGAAGCGCAGCGCCGACAGGTTCTGCACCGCGGGCTTGCCCAGGTAATGGTCGATGCGAAACGCCTGGCGCTCGTCGAACGCGGCCTTCACGACGCGGTTGATCTGCTGCGCGCTTTGCAGGTCATGGCCGAGCGGCTTTTCCAGCACCACGCGCACCTGCGGGCCGTTCAAGCCGGCGGCGCCGAGCTGTTCGCAAATCACCGGGAACAGGTACGGGCTGGTGGCCAGGTACAGCACCGCCGTGTCGGCCCGGCCGCCGCCGCGGCCTTCTTCGGCTTTCGGTTCTTCGATCCAGCGTTTCAGGCCGGCGTAGTCTTCCGGCCTGGACAGGTCCATGCGGCGGTAGTGCAGCATGTCGGCAAATCGGGCGAACTCTTCGTCGCTCGGCCGCTTGGAGCTTTCGACCTCGACGAAGCGCTCCTTGATGAAGGCGCGGTACTCGTCGTCGCTGCGCTCGTCGCGCGCCACCGCCAGCAGGCGCCCGCCGGGTGGCAGCTTGCCGTGCCGAAAGGCCTGGAACAGCGCGGGCATCAACTTGCGCCAGGTAAGGTCGCCGGTGCCGCCGAAAAAGACGAGGTCGAAGGACATGATGGGTGGGCCGCCCTGAACAGGCGATGTAACTTTGTTTCACCCGAATCATGCCGAAGTTTCTTGGGTTGGTCAAACTGCGGCGCGGACGCCGCGGCGCGGACAACCGCGCGCCGCAGGTCGCTCAGCCGGCCACCGGTGCGGTGATCGCGTTCATCATCGCGGCCTCCGCGATGCGGCGGATCAGCGCGCAGTCTGGCGCGGTCAGCGACAGCGGAATGCGCATGTCGCACAGCCCGACCAGCACGCTCAACGAGCGGCTCAGCGCCGGCGCCTGCTGAAGGTAATGCCAGTGCTCGAAGCTGCTGGTAAAGCCGACCGGCTCGCTGCCGCCGAACCATTTGATGTGCAGCCCGCGCAGCGCGCATTCGCGCAGGAACGCTTCAATGCCGGCACGGTCCAGATCAAGGTTGAACTGGATCGAGCTGGCGACGAATTCCTCATGGGGGTGGCGCATCGGCTGCGGGCTGGGTTGCGGGCGGCACCGATTTGCCGTTCATGCGCAATCCAAACACCACAATGGGTTGTGGCGCAAGGCGATGGTAGAGGGTGCGCGGCCGCTGCGAACGGAACCTGATCCGCAAGCTTCAGGCAATGCGCAAGGCATCAGGCCGGCGCCGCCGCGCGTCAGCTCATTCCAGGCTGCGCGGATACTGCATGTTTGCGACAGCGCCCCGGCCGCCTTGACGGAACAAGTTGGCCAGGGTCCGCGGCAAGCGCAGCGGGCCGGGTTCTAATGGTGGTCCAGCCAACCGCGACTGTCCTCGTCGTCCTCATGAGCGCCCCCAGGGCGACGACATACGTCGTCCGCCCCCCGAGGGGGTGAGAAACACTTGGGGCGGCCCGGCGTTTGTTTCTTGTGAGGCCCCGCCATGAACCCTCCCCGTTGTGACCAGACCCAAGCCTGGGCGGCCCTCAAAGGCCATTTCGAAGCCCATGGCCGCGACTTCGATGTGCGTGAAGCATTTGCGCGCGACCCGCAGCGCTTCAGCGCGATGAGCGTCGAAGCGCCCGAAGTTTTTGCCGACCTGTCGAAGAACCGCCTCGACACCGCGACCCTGCATTTCCTGCTCGACCTGGCGCGCGAGTGTGGCGTCGAGGCGCGCCGCGATGCGATGTTCAGCGGCCAGGCCATCAACCTCACCGAAGGCCGTGCCGCGCTGCACAGCGCGCTGCGCGCACCGCGCGGCCACGGCCTGTTCAGCGACGAAGTTCATGGCGTGCTGGACGCGATGCTCGGCTACACCGAGACGGTGCGGGACAGTGCCGCCAGCGGCATCCGGCATGTCGTCAACATCGGCATCGGCGGCAGCGACCTGGGGCCGCAAATGGTGGTGCCGGCGCTGGACGCTTTTGTGCACCCGGGCCTGAGCTTCCACTTCGTCTCCAACGTGGACGGGCACGACATCACGCAGGTGCTGCGCAAGCTGCAGCCCGCCGAGACGCTGTTCATCATCGCCAGCAAGACCTTCACCACGCAGGAGACGCTGGCCAATGCACAGGCGGCCAAGGCCTGGTTCACCGCCCACGGCGGCACCGACACCGCCAAGCACTTCGTCGCGGCCACCAGCAACGTCAAGGCGGCGGCCGAATTCGGCATCAACACCACCTTCGGCTTGTGGGACGGGGGGGGGGGGCGCTACTCGCTGTGGTCGGCGATAGGCTTGCCGATTGCAATTGCCATCGGTGCCGATCACTTCCGCGAGTTGCTGGCCGGCGCGCACGCAATGGACCAGCACTTCGCACAAGCGCCCGCGAACCAGAACCTGCCCTTGCTGCTGGGCCTGCTGGACGTGTGGTACCGCAACTTCCACGGCTTCAGCAGCCGCAGCGTGGCGCCCTATCACCAGGGCCTGAAGCGCTTGCCGGCGTACTTGCAGCAACTGGAAATGGAAAGCAACGGCAAGTGCGTCGACCTGCTCGGCCAGCCGCTGCCGTTTGGCACCAGCCCGGTGGTGTGGGGTGAGCCGGGGACCAACGGCCAGCACGCGTATTTTCAAATGCTGCACCAGGGAACAGACGTGATCCCGGTCGAGTTCATTCTGGTCAAACACCCCACGCACGCCTGGACCGATCAGCACACCAAGCTGCTGGCCAACGGCCTGGCGCAATCGCAGGCGCTGATGTTGGGCAAGCGCACCGAACAGGCGCTGGCCGAGAAGGCGCCGACGGCGGCCAAGGATCTGGACGCGTCCACCCTGGCCCGCCACCGCACTTTTCCCGGCAACCGGCCGAGCACGACGCTGATGCTGGACAAGCTCACGCCACGCAGCCTGGGCGCGCTGATCGCGCTGTACGAGCACCGCGTGTTCAGCAGCGGTGCGGTCTGGGGCATCAACAGTTTTGATCAGTGGGGGGTGGAGCTGGGCAAGGCGCTGTGCTCGGACCTGCTGCCGCGGCTGGCCTCCGGCAGTGTCGGTGGGCTCGACGCCTCGACCGCCGGGCTGATGCGGCGTTTGCGAGCATGAATGTCGTCTTCGACCTTGGCGGCGTGCTGTTCCATTGGCAACCGCACGAAATCGTTGCGCGGGTGTTGCCCGAGCACGCACCGACGCGGCAGGCGGCCGACCGGTGGGTGATCGACATCTTCCAGGGCTACGGCGGCGACTGGGGCGAGTTCGACCGCGGCACGTTGGCGCCCGCCGCGCTGGCGGAGCGCATCGCCTGCCGCACCGGCCTCGGCGTGGCGCAAGCGCGCGCCGTGATCGACGCGGTGCCTGGCGCACTGGTGCCGATGGCCGCCACCGTGAGCTTGCTCGAACCTCTGCGCCGGCGTGGCAGCGCGCTGTTCTTCCTGTCCAACATGCCCGAACCGTATGCGCGGCATCTGGAAGCGACGCATGATTTTCTGGGCCTTTTCCGGCGCGGTGTGTTCTCAGCGCGGGTGCAGCTGATCAAGCCCGAGCCGGCGATCTTTGCGCATGCGGCCGAGCACTTTGGCGTTGATCCCGCCCAGACCCTGTTCATCGACGACCTGGCATCGAACATTGAAGCGGCACGGGCGGCGGGCTGGCAAGGCTTGCATTTTCACAGCCCGCGCCAGTGCGAAGCCGAACTGGTGCGGCGTGGCCTGCTCTGAGGTGAGCCGAGATGACGATAAAACAGTGGGATGCCGCGCACACCACCGACCGTGCCGACGAACTGGGCCGCTTGCTGGTCGACGTGGTCAACAGCGGCGCGTCGGTCGGCTTTCTGCCGCCGCTGGGCCGCGACGAGGCCTGGGCCTACTGGGTCGACGTGGCGCGCAGCATCGCGGCCGGGTCGGTTCAACTGCTGGTGCTGGAGCGTGCGGGTGAATTGATCGGCACCGTGCAGCTTCAAGAAGCCCCGCGCGCCAATGCGAGCCACCGTGCCGAGGTCGCCAAGCTGATGGTGCGAAGCCTGTATCGCCAGGTCGGCCATGGCCGCCAACTGATGCTGGCCGTGCAGGCGCTGGCCAGCGCGCGTGGCCGGACCACGCTGGTGCTGGACACCCGCAGCGGCGATCCGTCCGAGCGGCTCTACCTGGCGCTGGGCTGGGTCAAAGCCGGCGAGGTGCCGCGCTACGCGCGCAGCGCCGATGGTTCGTTGCACGCCACCAGCATCTTCTATCTGCACCTGAACGGCGCAAGCGCCTGACCGACGATCGGCGGTTCGGGCGTGACCGCGGCCGGCCCGGCTTCAGTCGGCGGCGAGCCCGCGCACCGCCTGCAGCGCGGCATCGACGCCTTGCTCAAGGATGCGCTGCTTCCATGCATCGGTGTCGGTGTAGAAGGCGTCGCGCACCTGTTGTTTGATGCTGCGCCGCTGCGCTTCGCTGGCTTGCGGGTGGTTCTCCAGCCACTGGTCGGCGCGCAGCGCCGTCAGCACCGCCATGACCGGCACGGTGCCGTACTCCATCGCGATGCCGGTGTACTCGGCCTGTGCGCATTCTTCGTAGGCCGACAGCCACATCAGCCCGCTCAAGCGCGCCGAGCTGGAGCTGCCGTCGTAGATCGAGGTCACGCCCTCGCCCCACCAGGCGCGCGCCCGCCGCAGCGCGGCGTCGTCGTCGCGACAGGCGAAGATGCGCTCACCCACGCCACTCGGGCCCAGCCCGGTGTGCAGGTCGATCCAGCCGAGTCGGGCGCAGCGCGTGGCGTGCTGCCGCAGCACATGGCGCAACGTGACCTGGCTCCAGCTGCGGTTGCGGCCGCCGTAGAACAGGCCCTCGGGGTGGTCGTACTGGCCGCTTGAGATCGCCTCCTGGAGGGCCCGTTCACCGCGTTCGGCGATGTAGCGGCCTATGTGCCCGTCCACTTCCGGCGTTGGCGGCCAGGTGGCGGGCACCAGCAGCGCGGCAATCTCGTCGTAGGCCGGGTTGGCCGGCAGCGGCTTGCTGAAGTCGTGGAAGTTGCGGTTCAGGTCGACGTTTTCATGCGTGGTCCGGCGCCACCACGAGAAGCCGTAAGGATTGAGCGCATGGATGTAGAGCACCGCCACGCCGGCATCGCGCGCCGTTTGGCGCCAGTCGGCGTTGTGCAGCAATCCGACCTGAACGCCCGAGCCACAGTAGCCCTCGACGCCATGGCAGGCACTGGAGACGATCAACAGCGACGGCGCATCTTTGGCGCCTTCGAGGGCGATGTCCATCGCCAACACTTCACCATCGCGGCCGAGCATCGGGTGCGCGTGGCTTTCGACATCGAGGCCGGCAGCCTGCCCGGCGGCCAGGAACTTGGCGCGCGCTTGCGCGTAGCTTTGGGAGAAGTGCGCCGAGACCATTGCGCTTTAGGGCGGGGCCGCCAACCAGGCTTCGGCCAGCCGCACCCACAGCGTGGCGCCCAGCGGGATCAACTCGTCATTGAAGTCGTAGCTCGGGTTGTGAAGCATGCACGGCCCCAGCCCGTGGCCACCTTCGCGGTGGCTGCCGTCGCCATTGCCGATCAGGAAATAGCAGCCGGGCTTCTCCAGCAGGAAGTAGCTGAAGTCCTCGGCGCCCATCGTCGGCTCGAACTCCTGCACGTTGGCGGCGCCCACCATGTCGGTCATGACGCCGCGCACAAAATCGGTCTCCGCCGCATGGTTGATCGTGGGCGGGTAATTGCGCACGAACTCAAACTCACAGGTCGCATCGAAGGCCGCGCAGGTGTGCCGGGCAATCTCCCCCATGCGCTTTTCGATCAGGTCCAGCACATCGATCGTGAAGGTGCGCACCGTGCCCTGAATCTCGCAACTGTCGGGCACCACGTTGGTGGCCTCGCCGGCATGGATCATCGTCACCGAGATCACGCCCGCGTCAATCGGCCGCTTGTTGCGGGTGATGATCGTCTGGAAGGCCTGCACCATCTGGCAGGCCACCGGCACCGGGTCCACGCCGTTGTGCGGCAGCGCGGCATGCGAGCCTTTGCCGCGAATGGTGATCTTGAATTCATTGCTGCTGGCAAAACACGGGCCGCTCTTCAGCGCAAACTGACCGGCCGCCATGCCCGGCCAGTTGTGCGCGCCGAACACCGCTTCCATCGGGTATTTGTCGAAGAGGCCGTCCTTGATCATCTCGCGCGCACCGCCGCCGCCTTCTTCGGCCGGTTGGAAGATCAGGTACACCGTGCCGTCGTAGTGGCGGTGCCTGGACAGGTGCTTGGCCGCGGCCAGCAGCATGGCGGTGTGGCCGTCGTGCCCGCAGGCGTGCATCTTGCCGGGGTGCTTGCTGGCATGGGGGAAGGTGTTGTGCTCGGTCATCGGCAACGCGTCGATGTCGGCGCGTAGGCCCACGGCGCGATCACTCGTGCCGTTCTTCAGGATCGCCACCACGCCGGTCGTGCCCAGGCCGCGGTGGATGGGAATGCCCCAGGCCGTGAGCTGCTGGGCGATCCTGAAGAACGGCACGAGTGATCGCGCCGTGGGCCTGCGCGCCGACATCGACGCGTTGCCGATGACCGAGCACAACACCTTCCCCCATGCCAGCAAGCACCCCGGCAAGATGCACGCCTGCGGGCACGACGGCCACACCGCCATGCTGCTGGCCGC
>JANNDW010000296.1:0-6384 GCA_031378125.1 Methylibium sp.
TTCGCTGAGCACCAGCCCCTCGCTGAGCACCAGCCCTTCGCTGAGCACCAGCCCTTCACTGAGCACCAGTCCTTCGCTCAGCACCAGGCCTTCACTGAGCACCAGCCCTTCACTGAGCACCAAGCCTTCGCTCAAGACCAAACCGGTGCCGAGCACGAGGCCGCTGCCGCTGACGAGCCAACCGGAAAGCGTGTAAGTCGGGATGAACGCGCCGGTCTTGCCGACCTTCGAGCTGATGCCGGCCATGGCGTTGGCGCTGACCACACCCGAGCTGAGCAGCGTCTGATTCGGTGCCGCCGTGTCGGTGAATGATTTGGCGAACGTGTTGGCGGCAATGCCGGTGCCGGACCAGTAGACCACCTGGCGTTTGCGCACGACGCCGCTGGCCCAGGTCAGGCGCGGGTCCCAGATCGGCTGGTACTTGGTGAACAACGCGGAGCCGCTGACCACGTGGGCGCCGCCGGCAAACACGATGCGAGACCAGCTGAAGGTCTGGCCGTTCACCGTCGAAGTCGGCGTGGGCAGGCTCTTGGCGTTGATCGTCTGGCCGCTGCTGTATCCGTCCGCGGCGATCTTCGTGGCCAGATCGGTCTTCAGTGCCTTGGACAGCAGAATCGCGCCGTCCACGTTCAGCAGCCCGGCGCCCTGTTGCAGCAAATTGGCGTTCGGCAACGGTTGTGCGGTGTACTGCAGGATCGCCTTGATGAGCGGCGGCGTCAGGCCCGGGTTGGCCTGCAGCATCAGCGCCACAGTTCCGGCCACCGCGGGCGCGGCGATCGAGGTGCCGCTCATCAGCATCTGGGTTTCGGCCAAAGTCGCCGTGATGCCCAGCGGCGCCACCAGAACGCTGTTGAAGAAATTGGCGAGGTAGTTCCATGTGAGCGCGGTGTTTTTCGTGGCCGCCGCGCCGACGATCAGGTTGCCCGGCGCCACCAGGTCGGGTTTGAGCAGGTTGTCGACCCGACGCACACCGCTGGAGTCGACGGTCGATCCACGCGTCGGGCCGCGTGAGCTGAAGAAGTTGACGACGTCGTCGCTGCGCGCGGGGGTGCCCTTGAAGTTGGCGGCACCGACCGTGATGACCGACGGGTCGTTGCCCGGCGAGCTGATCCGGCCGTAGGTCTCTTGACCCAGCAGGTTCTTGCCAAAGTTGCCTGCCGCCACCACCACCGTGATGCCGGCGGCGCTGGCGCTGCGAACAGCGACGCACAGCGGGTCGGTCTGCCAGCTCTCGGTCGAGCTGGCAGCCAGGCTCAGGTTCAGCACGCGGATGTTGTATTCCTTGGCGTGGTAGATCGCCCACTGGATGCCTTCGAGCGCGTCGCTCAGCGTGCCGATGCCCAGGTCGTTGAGCACCCGCACGTCATAGATGTTGGCGTTCGGCGCGATGCCGTTGATGTCTTGCGCGTTGGCCACGGTGGCGTAGTAGCGCCCGGCCGCCACCGAAGCGACATGGGTGCCGTGCCCGTAAGGGTCGTGCGTCGTCGCGGAATCGGCGGCGATCGCGCTCTCGTACGTCGTGAGCGCGCTGCTGCCAGGCGTCAGCGAGGTTGTGCTGCCGGAGCCTGTGGCCCAGTTCGCGAGGCTGGCATTGAGCATGTTGACGTTGCGCTTGACGCGCGCCAGGCCGTTGTCGAAGGCGTCGTGCGACTTCATGACGCCGGAGTCGAGCACCGCGATGCCGATGCCGGTGCCGTCCACGCCGCTGTAGCTGGTCTTGGAACTGTAGGTGCGCACGTTGCTCGTCAACGCGCCAGTCATCGATTCGAGCGTGCTGAAGGTGCGCTGCGTTTCACGGTTCGGCGACACGCTGACCACATCGTCGCGCTGCGACAGCGCCCGCACCTGGCTGGCCCTGATCTGCACCGTGATCGCGTGCACCGCGGGGTGCACGGCGTGGACCGACCCGCCGATGCGCAGCACGTGCTCGCGCAGCTCGGTCATCTCGGGGTCGGGTGAGTCGCTCACGATGATCGCCTGGATGTGGCGAACCCCGTTCACATCACGCGCCCACTTCGCCTTGGACTGCCGCCGCTCCGTGATTTCGTCGTCCAGATCGCGCGCCACCCTGGCGTGCCGGTCGTCGGCGAACGGCCGCGCCTGGGCCGTCTGGAGTCCAAGCCCCGCGATCAGCAGCGCCAGCGCCACAGCCAGTGCGCCGCGCAATCGGCGGCGTTCGATCAAGACGATAAAGGGGGTCAGCAGGTTCATGAAAACAGCTCCGTGGATTCACCAGACAACGCGCAGACGAGTTGTTGCGCGGTGAAGAGAGCATCTCAGGAACCCCCTGAATCAGGGGTAAACGAAGCCCGGAAAAGTGACCGAATTGACGTGCTTATTTGGGGATCAAAGCACTCTATTTTTGGGCTCGGCAACGCGCGGAAAAACTTGAGAATCATTTGCGTGACGCACTTGCGACAAGCACGCAAATGCTTTTGCAACGGTTCGCAACGCCCGCAACGCCTCGTTGTCAGGCCGGGTTGCGCAAGCGCTGCGCCTCGTCGCGCGCGGCGTCGCCTTGCGGCATGTCGCGCCCGCGGTGGCGCCATTGCATGGCGCTGTGGAAAGCCTTGCGCGCAGCCGGCGTCGATCTATGTGCGGCAAGGGGCTGCAACGACGCATGGCCGTGAAAGACGCGATCTCATGGGGCCGTAGTTGTGAAATGGCCCGCGAAGCACCGCGGGTCGGGCCACGCGAGCTGAACCGGTAGACGCCGTCAGCGCCGCGCGCAGCGTGAGGGGCTGTGCCGGGCCGGCGGATCGTCGCGGCCACGGCCGGCGGTGAAACGGTGCGGTGAGTTTTGCGGGTCGCCTTGCGTCAGGCGTTTTCCAGCTCGCTGGCGCGCAGCAGGTCTTCCAGCTGATCGGCGCGCAACGGGCGCGACAGCAGGTAACCCTGGCCCACGGGCACGCCCAAGTCCTTCAACCGGGCCAGTTGTTCGGCTGTCTCGATGCCCTCGGCGATGACCTTCTTGCCCAGCGATCGGCCCAGGTCGAGCACGGCGCGCACGATCTCGATGTTCTGCGGGCCATGGTCCATGCCATTGACGAACGAGCGGTCGATCTTCAGGCTGTCGATCGGCAGCGTGCTGAGGTAGGCCAACGACGAGTAACCGGTGCCGAAGTCGTCGATGCTGAACTTGACGCCCACTTGGCGCAATGCCTGCAGCGCGTCCAGTGCCACCGACAACTTGCCCATCAGCGTGGTCTCGGTGATTTCCAGCGTCAGCCGTTGGGGCTGCAGCGCGTGCCGCTGCAGCACGTCGCGCACCAGCGGCAGCAGCGCGGTGTTGCCCAGATCGCGGCCGGATATGTTGACGTGCATGTCCAGCTGCGCCATCTGCGGATAGGCCTTCTGCCACTGCGCCAACTGGGCGGCGGCCTGGTCGATGACCCAGGCCGTGAGCGCGTGGATGTGCCCGCTCTCTTCGGCCAGGCTGATGAACACCTGCGGGCTGATCCAGCCGCGCTCCGGGTGTGCCCAGCGCGCCAGCGCCTCGAAGCCGCTCAGCCGGTAGGGCTCCAGATTGAACAGCGGCTGGTACACCACCGACAACTGGCCCTCGCCGATGGCGCGGCGCAGGTCAGCTTCGAGCTTGAGCTTTTCGGCGATGCGCTCGTGCATCGATTGGTCGAACAGGGCCACGCGGCGGCGACCATCGGCCTTGGCGGCGTACATTGCCAAGTCGGCGTCGCGCAGCACCTCCTCGGCGGTTCGATAGCCGAGGTCACTGAAGGTGATGCCGATGCTGGCACCCGGCAACACCTCGGTGCCTTTGATCATCATCGGCTTGGACAACGCGGTCAGCAGCCGCTGCGCCAGCAGCATCGCATCGTCGGACTCGTGCAACTGCTCCAGCAGCACGGCGAATTCGTCGCCACCGAGTCGCGCCACCAGGTCGCCCGGGCGGACGCCCTCGGACAGCCGGCGCGCCACTTCGCACAACAGCATGTTTCCGCCGATGTGGCCCAGGCTGTCGTTCACCACCTTGAAGCGGTCGAGGTCCAGAAAGAGCACGGCAAAGCGCGACTCGGCGTCGGTGCGGCTGCGCTCCACGGCAACGCCCAGGCGCTCGTTGAAGCAGCTGCGGTTGGCCAGGTCGGTGAGGCTGTCGTGGTAGGCGATGTGCATCAACTGGCCTTCGGCCAGGCGGCGCGAGGTGATGTCGTGCAACTGGTAAATGGAACCGCCGCGGTCGGTGCCCGGGTCGATGAAGCGGCCGCAATGAAGCGAAACCCAGATCTCCCGGTCCGCGGCATGGCGGCAACGCAGTTCCATCGAAAAGGCCTCGCCGGGGTCGGCTTCCACCCTGCGTGCGCGGCGGTGGAACAGCTCGGCATCGCCGGGGTGCAGCAACTCGTCGAAGGGCCGGTTCAGAAGGGCCTGGTCGGTTTGGCCGATCAGCGTGCACAAGGCCTGGTTGACTTGGTGGATGCGGCCGTCTTGCCAGATGATGGCCATGCCGATGGCCGCATGCGTGAAGGCGGCCGTGAAGCGCTGCTGGTTGAGCTCCGCTTCGCGCTGCGCCACCGCGATGCGCGCTTCCTGCGCCTGGTGCTCGGCCTCGTGTCGCCGCAGCGAGACGTGCACCAGGATCACCACGGTGGCCGCCACGGCGGCGGCCACGGCGACCACCGTCGGGCCGAACTGGCGCGCGTTGACCGCCAGCACACCGGCCACCAAGGCTGACAGCAGTTGGATCGCGCCGAACCAGCTGTAGTCCAGGGCCCAGTCGCGCAGCGACAGGCGGCGGTTGTTCTTGGCTGCCACCACGGCCAGCAGCGGCAGCGTGGTGCCGGCAAAGTAGGGCAGAGCCACCATACACAGCGCCACCAGGGTGGCCACCGCGGCCGAGCCACCCGTGCGCCCCAGCTCGTGTTGCAGGGCGTCAAACCCCAGGCCGCACAGGCTCATCGCCAAGACGGCCGCGGCCGGCGTACTGACCCGGCTGGTGAGCCGCTTGGAAGTTCGACACGCGCCCACCAGACCTTCGGCCCCGGCGGCCAGCGCCGCGGCCGGCGCGCTATGCAGCGCCAGCAGGGCGAAGACAAACACATCGGCCACACCGATCGAGTACTTGGTGCGCGGGAGGTGCACCGGGAAACAGGCCGCCAGCATCACGAAACCGATGCCCAGCTGCGCCTGCACCAACGCCGCCGACGACATCGTCGCGAGCTGCGCTAGCGCCCAGGCCGCGGCCAACATGCCCGCGGCGGCCAGCGCCAGCCACAACCCCGTGGCCGCCGGGTTGTAGTCGAACAGGTGCCGCATCGCGAAGCGCGCCCACACGCCTGCAGGCGGCGCCGAGGCCACTGGCGATTCAGCGTTGGGTGGTGCGCTCATGGCCCTGTTATCGGCAAGCCGCCGCCGAAATCGAGCCCCGGACGCTGTACCGGTGCGCGGGTTCACTGGTCACCCAGCAGGGTGGGATCGATCTTGCCCGGCGGACCGGCCCGCGACCCACCGAGGATGCAGCCGCTTCTGATCGCATGCCGCTGCGCCGCTGATCTCTCAACGCAAGCAGCGGCCGTCGCATTTCAGGGCTCGCCGAGCAGGCTCGAATCGTTGGCCGAGGACACGTCCGGCTGGCCGCTCTCGCTGAGGATGAAGCCCTCGCTCAGGATGAAGCCCTCGCTCAGGATGAAGCCTTCGCTGAGGATGAAGCCTTCGCTCAGGATGAAGCCCTCGCTCAGGATGAAGCCTTCACTGAGGATGAAACCCTCGCTCAGGATGAAGCCCTGGCCGAGCGTTGTGCCGCTGCCGGCATTCAGCCAGCTGCTGAGCGTGGCACTCGGGATGAAGGCACCGGTCCGGCCGACCCATGAATTGCTGCCGACCAGCGCTGTGGCGTGCACCACGCCCGCGGTCACCAACGGCTGGCTGGACGCGGACGCTCCGGTGATTTCCTTGACATAGGTGTTGGCCGGTACGCCGGTGGCTGCCGGCCAGTAGCTCAGCGTGTGGCGCTTTGCCACGCCCCCCGCCCACACCAGCCGGTGGTCCCAGATCGGCTGGTATTTGGTGAACAGCGCATCGCCGCTGACGATCCGGTTGCCGCCCGCGTACACGATGCGGCTCCAATTGAAGGCCTGGCCGTTGAGGGTGGTGGTCGGTTTCGGCATCGCCTTGCCGCCGGCCAGCAGGTTGGCGCCGGCAGCCAGCGTGCCAGCCTCGACGGCGCCGGCCACGTCGGTGCGCAGCGCCTGCGCCAGCTTCACGGCACCCGCGATGTTCAGCAGGCCGGCACCTTGCTGCAGCAGGTTGGCGCCGGCCATGGGCTGGGCGCTGTATTGCAAGATGGCCTTGATCAGCGGGGGGGTCAGCCCCGGGTTGGCTTGCAGCAGCAGCGCGGCTGCGCCCGCCACCACCGGTGCGGCCACCGAG
>JANNDW010000338.1:0-2016 GCA_031378125.1 Methylibium sp.
GCCGGGATGCCTTGCTCTTCCACGACGACGATCCCCAGCGCTGAACCGTAGCCATGTCCAAGGATTCACTGCTCTCTCTCACCGATGGTCTTGTGATCGTCGAAGCCTTGGCCATATTCGCGTTTGCGATATCGGGCCTGCTGGAGGCCGCACGCAAGCGACTCGATGCCGTGGGCGTTTGCATGGTGACCGGGCTCACCGCCTTCGGCGGCGGTACCCTGCGCGACGTCTTGCTCGACCGACGCCCGTTCTTCTGGGTCGAGCACGCGACCTGGCTGTGGGCGCTGTTGCTGCTGTGCATCGTGGCCATGTTCTTTTTGCGCACCCGACATTTCGAACCCACCGAACGGGCGATGCAGTGGCCAGATGCCGTCGGGCTCGGCCTGTTCACCGCCGGTGGCACCCAGGTGGCATTGACCCAGGGCATGCCGGCGATCGTTGCCGTGCTGATGGGGATGATCACTGCCGTATTCGGCGGCGTGCTGCGGGACATCGTCTGCAACGAGATCCCGAGCGCTTTTCGCGACCACCGGCCCTACGCTATTTGTTCGTTTGCCGGTGGCTGGGTTCTGGTCGGCGTTCAGGCGCTGCACGCGCCAGCGTGGCTCGGATTGCTTGGTGCCACGGTCGTTGCTGCTGGCTTGCGTGCATTGGCACTGGCGACTGGGTTTACTCTGCCGAGGTGGTCGCCAGAAGGCTTGCCCCGCGGCTGACCAGCAGCGCCCGCCGACTGTCGATGGACGTGGCTGGCAGCATGTGCCGCCGGTCGCGCTGCTCAAGCGTCGCGCAGCAGTTCCTGCATGAGTCGGCGCACGATAGTCAGCGCCGGTGCCTCGCTGCGGCCGGCCAGTGTGACGATGGCGAATCGCGCGGTCGCATTCAACGCCGGCTTCATGGCCAGTTCCACGAGATCGGGACCTGCGGCTCGAATGGCGATCAGCACGGCGTCGCTATGCCGCGTCAATTCGACCAGGCTCGGAAGCTCCTCGCAGCGCAGCGTGACGCAGTGCGCCGGGTGCGCCTCGGGCCCATAGCGCTCGACCAGCACGCGCGCCACCTCGTCGCTGAGCGGCGTTGATGCGATCGGAAACTCACGCAGCTGATCGAAGCTCACGCCAGCACGCTTGCGCGCCAATGGGTGACCTCGCCTGCACAGAAACGAGCCCCGCATCTCGTAGGTTTCGGTGGTGCGCAGATCAGGAGCCGGCGTGAGCGAACGCGCATCGACCACCAGCGCGTCTATCGTGCGTTCACGCAAGCTGCGCGCGAGCAGGTCGGTGCGGCCACGTGAAATCTCAAGGTGGAGTTGCGGGTGGTGCGTGGCCATGTGCATGAGCAGCGGTGTCATCAGCATGGCACCCGGCCCCGAGCCAAGCCCGATGCGCAACGATCCGGCCATGCCTCGCGCCAACTGCTGGCCACTTTCGCGCAAGTCGTCGGCCGCGAGCACGAGTTGGCGTGCCCGCTCGACGACCTCGCGTCCAAAGGGCGTGACCTCGCTGTGCCGGCCGATGCGGTCGAACAGCGGCTGGCCGAGTTCAGCTTCGAGCGCGCGGATGCTGCGGCTCAAGGCCGGCTGGGTCAGGAATACGGCGACTGCCGACTTGCTGAACGAGCCGGTCTGCGCCAGCGAAATCAGGTGTCGCAACTGGACGAGGGTCATGACCAGGGTCCCAGGAGTTTTGCGTGAAACTCATGCTAATACAAAGAACAATGCATTGGACTTCGCCACCGTGCGAACCTACATTGAACTTGCTCAAGCCGCCTCCACCCCCGACAACCCTCAGGAATTGCCATGACAAGACCCGCTCTCCATCGCTCGCTGGCCTTGATGGCGGCCCTGCTGCTCAGTGCCGGCGCTGCCATCGCGCAGAGCTGGCCTGCCAAGCCGGTCAACCTGATGGTGCCGTACCCAGCGGGCGGCCCGTCAGACGCGATCGCGCGCATCTTCTTCAACCCGCTCGGCAAGGAGTTGGGGCAGCAGGTGCTGGTGGAAAACCTGGGCGGCGTCAGCGG
>JANNDW010000347.1:0-2644 GCA_031378125.1 Methylibium sp.
CGCGCAAGCCTTGCTCAACGACTTTGTCGACACCGAACCGGTGCTGGTGCAGATCTCGGCGGCCAAGCGGCTGCGTGACCGCGCCGAGCGCGACGCCAAGCGCGCCGGCGAAGAACGCGTCAGCGCGGAACGTGTGTCGCGCGCGCGCGATGCGCTGCGCCAGGGAGAGCCGGCGTGAGTTTGCGGCCTCAGTTTTCATTCATCGAATATGCCCGGCGTTGCCGGGCCAACCGAACATCGCGGCGGTCTGCCGCGTGTGCCCCGCTGCGCGGGCTCTGCACAGAGATGGCCGACAGGCCAAAGTTAAGGAGCTAAAGATATGGCTGAGAGAAAAGGCTCGATATCCGGCCTGACGGACGACGAGGCACAGGAGTTCCACAGGTACTGGGTCCAGGGTTTTGTGGGATTCACGGTCATCGCCGTGGTGGCTCACATCCTCGTCTGGGCCTGGCGTCCCTGGCTCTGAATCCCGCACAGGGGAATGCAATGACCGACACGACAAACCGTTCGCCGCAGCAGCTGCTGAAGAACGACTCCAAGGTCTTCTACGGGATCTTCGCGGTGGGCTTTGTTCTGTTCCTGTTGATTGCCGTGCTGGCGCAAGCCGGGCATTGGCAATGGCGTTCCTGGCTGCCGGGTGCAGAGAGTGAAAAGTCTTTGATCGGCGGGGTGAAGGCTGCTGTGTACACCTTCATGTCGCACCTAACCTAGGAGATTGAAACCATGTGGAGAGTTTGGCGTTTGTTCGACCCGCTTCGTGCGATGGTCGTCCAGGGTGTGTTCTTGTTTGCTTTGGCAGCCATGATTCACCTCGTGCTGCTGAGCACCAACACCTTCAACTGGATGGACGGCCCCAAGGCGCGTCAATCCGTGTCGCAAAACTCGGCGATGCCTGCTCCGGCAACTGCTCCCGCAGCCAAGTAGCAAACCCCGTCGGGTCCAAACGGTGGGCGAGGTTCGGGCATTGCGCCCGTCCTCGGCCCCCCGAAAGAATCTAGCCTCGCGGCCGCGCTGTGCCGTGCCGCCGCCGTGCGAAGGAGACGCCTATGGCCATGCTCAGTTTTGAAAGAAAGTACCGCGTTCGCGGCGGCACCTTGGTCGGAGGAGATCTGTTCGACTTCTGGGTCGGGCCGTTCTATGTCGGCTTCTTCGGCGTGACGACTGTCTTTTTCACCGCGTTGGGAACCGCGCTCATCTTGTGGGGCGCGTCCCAGGGGGGCACCTGGAATCTCTGGCAAATCAACATCGCCCCGCCCGACCTCAAATACGGGCTCAAGATGGCGCCCTTGATGCAAGGCGGTTTGTGGCAACTCATCACCGTCTGCGCGATCGGGGCCTTCGCGTCCTGGGCGCTGCGCGAGGTGGAAATCTGCCGCAAGCTGGGCATCGGGCTGCATGTGCCGTTTGCCTTCGGCATGGCGATCTTCGCGTACCTCACGCTGGTGGTCATTCGCCCGGTTCTGATGGGCGCCTGGGGCCACGCCTTTCCGTACGGAATCATGAGCCACCTGGACTGGGTGTCCAACACCGGCTACCAGTACCTGCACTTCCACTACAACCCGGCCCACATGCTGGCGGTCAGCTTTTTCTTCGCCACGGTGTTTGCGCTGTCCTTGCACGGTTCGCTGGTGCTGTCGGCCACCAACCCGGCCAAGGGCGAGAAAGTGAAAGCCCCCGAACATGAGGACACCTTCTTCCGCGATTCGATCGGCTACTCCATCGGCACGCTGGGCATCCACCGCCTGGGCCTGTTCCTGGCCCTGGCGGCGGTGTTCTTCAGTGCCGTCTGCATCGTGATCAGCGGGCCGTTCTGGACCCGCGGCTGGCCCGAATGGTGGGGCTGGTGGCTCAACCTGCCGATCTGGCGCTGACGCGGTGAGACGAGGAGCAAACCATGGCTGAATATCAAAACCTCTTCACACAGGTTCAGGCGGTCGGGCCGCTGCACCACGGCGTTGCGCTTCCGAGGGGCAATGTGCCACGCACGGGGGTGGAGCCAGCGATCATTCATCTGCTCGGCCGATTCGGCAATGCGCAGATCGGCCCGATCTACCTCGGCGGGTTGGGCGTGGCCTCGTTGTTGTGCGGAACGCTCGCCTTCAACATCATGGGCCTCAACATGTTGGCCTCGGTCAACTGGGACCCGATCCAGTTTGTGCGGCAACTGTTCTGGCTGGCGCTCGAGCCACCGCCGCCGTCCTACGGTTTGCACTTTCCGCCGATGAACCAGGGCGGCTGGTGGTTGCTCGCGGGTGCGTTGTTGACCACTTCGCTGCTGCTCTGGTGGGCTCGCATGTACCGACGCGCCACGCAACTGGGCATGGGCACGCATGTCGCGTGGGCCTTTGCGGCGGCGATCTGGCTGTTCCTCGTGCTCGGCTTGATCCGGCCGGTCCTGATGGGAAGCTGGGGTGAGGCCGTGCCGTTCGGCATCTTTCCGCATCTGGACTGGACGGCCGCATTTTCCATCCGCTACGGCAACCTGTTCTACAACCCGTTCCACATGCTGTCGATTGCTTTCCTGTACGGCTCGACGCTGTTGTTCGCGATGCACGGCGCCACCATCCTGGCGGTCAGCCGCTTCGGTGGCGAGCGCGAGATCGAGCAGATCGTCGACCGCGGCACCGCCAGCGAACGCGCCGCG
>JANNDW010000372.1:0-4828 GCA_031378125.1 Methylibium sp.
GGCAGGATTAAATATTTTCAATTTGTTCATCTGTCACTTTCGATTCGCCGTCGGTACGGCAAAAATTTCCTTCATTCCCGCGAACTCGGGAATCCAAGTTCGTTCAATCAACGGGTGCTTAAAGCGCCTGCGCAAACAGCCGCTCAAAATCGGCCGCCACGCAAGGCCGTGGATTGGTTTGATGGCAAATATCGGCAGTCGCAATTTCCACCAGCCGCGGCAACTGCTCCCGCTTCACGCCCGCTGCCGACAGATTCGCCGCGATACCAATTTGCTGCTTAAGGCTTTTAAGCCACGGCACGAACGCGTTGCCGCCTCGCGCAATACCAACCGCGTGCGCAAGGTCGTCAAACTTCGCTGGCACTGCCTCAATATTCCACGCCATCACGGTATCGATCATCAACGCGTTGGCGAGACCGTGATGCATATCACACACCGTGCCCAGCGCGTGCGCGCAGGAATGCACCGCACCCAAATCTTTCTGGAACGCAATCGCCCCCATCATGGAGCTCATCATCATGTCGGCGCGAGCCTGCAAATTGCCCGGCTCCTTTACCGCGATGAGCAACGCGTGTGCCGCAATGCGCGTGCCCTCCAATGCGATGCCATCGCACAGCGGATGATAGGCAGGCGACAAATAGCTTTCGACGTTGTGCGTGAGCGCGTCCATGCCGGTTGCTGCGGTCACATGTGGTGGCAAGCCAATCGTCAATTCCGGATCGGCGAACACCACCTTGGCCAAAATCAGCGGAGAAAAAATCACCCGCTTCACATGCGATTGCTCTTCGCTGATCACGCTGCTGCGGCCAACTTCACTGCCGGTGCCGGAGGTGGTGGGCAACGCGACAAAGTGCGGCAGGGATTGATCGATCGCACGTACCTTTGGGTGATCCCAGACGTACTCCATGACATCGCCCGGGTGCGTCGCCATCAAGCCGACGACTTTGGCGACATCCAACGCAGCACCTCCGCCGATGCCGACCACGCAATCGGCGTGGTGTACTTTGTAGGCCGCCGCGCCATTCATCACCTGGCTGCCGGTGGGGTTGCCCCAGATGCCGGCGTACAGCGCGACGTTCAGGCCGGCCGCTTGCAGATCGGCCCTCAGCTCGGCAATCAACGGCAACGCCGCCAGCCCCTTGTCGGTGACGATCAGCGGGCGCCGCAAACCCTGGTCGCGCAGGTGCGGCCCGGCCAGCTTGCGCGCACCGGCGCCGAAGTGAATGGCGGTGGGAAACGAAAAGCGGGAAATGCTCATGGAGGATCGGTTCAGCGGACCTGGATCCAGCGCAGCTCGGCCGTGTCGCTGGGCCACTGAACGGCGCGCACCTTTTTGCTCATCGCCCAGTTCAAGGTGCGCCGGTACAGCGGGATGAAAGGCAAGTCTTCCCCGACCAGGCGCAGCGCCACGCCGACCATCGCGCGCCTGCGCGTCAGGTCGGGCTCGGTGCGCAGGCTGTCGATCAGCGCATCCAGCTGCGGGTTGCTGTAGCGCCCGGCATTGAAGGTGCCCAACCCCGATTTGTCCCAGGTCCGGAACAAGGCATTCAGCGAAGCCCACGCATCCGGGTTGGGGGTCCAGCCGTATTCGATGAAGCTGGCGCTGGCCTGGCTCAGTTTGGGAAAAAACTGATTCGTCGCGGACGAGCGCAGCGCGGCCCGAATGCCCACTTGCGTCAGCATCGCGGTCGCGGCCTGGCACACGGCCTCGCGCCACGCCACGTTGACGCAGTCCAGCGCCACCGAAAACCCGTTCGGATAACCGGCCTCGGCCAGCAAGGCACGCGCCTTTGCAGGGTCGTAGGGCAAGCGCTTGTCAAGCTCGGGCGGCGAGCCATCGACAAGGGTGGACAGGTAGCTGCCCGTGGCCACGCCCTGCCCGCGCAACACCTTCTGCACGATCAGGTCGACGTTGATCGCGTGGTACACCGCGCGGCGCACACGCAGGTCCTTGAACGGGTTGCGGCCCTGGACGTCGCTGTCTTGCAATTCATCGCGCGACTGGTCAAAGGTGAAGTACTGTTGGCCGAGGTCGGCCATCTGCAGCATCGTGATGCCGGGCTCGCGCTTGAGCCGCTCGATGTCGGGCAGCGGCGGGTCCAGCACCATGTCCACCTCGCCGGAGATCAGCGCCGCCAGCCGCGTCGCGTCAGACTTGATGGCCACCAGGCTCACCTGCTCCAGGTTGCCCGAGCGCTTCTCGGCCCAGCCCCACCAGCGCGGGTTGCGCTTCAGTACCGTGCGCACATCGGGCTCGAATCGCTCCAGCATGAACGGGCCGCTGCCGTTCGCATTGCGCAGCGCGTAGGTTTCCTGTTTGGCGTTGAAGTCCTGCGCCTTCTCGACGCCGTTCTTCACCGCCCATGCCTTGTTCATCATCGCAATCAGCGGCAGCTTCTCGGGCAGCACCGCGTCGGGCGTGGCCAGGCTGATGTCGATCGTCAGGGCGTCGATCTTGCTGGCCCCGGTCACGCCCTTGAGTTGAAAGGCCCGCTGCGAGGGCGCCGTGATCGCCCGCTCGATGGAGAACACGGCATCGTCGGCGGTGAACGGCGCGCCGTCGTGAAACGTGACGCCCGGCCGAAGTTTGATCCGCCATGTCGTTGTGTTGACTACCGCCCACGACAGCGCCAGCGACGGCTCCAGCCGGTACTGCTCGTCGCGGTTGAGGAGCGAATCGTAGACCTGGAACACCACGCGCGTGTGGTACAGCAAGGCCAGCGCATGCGGGTCCATGGTTTGCGGGTCGAAGGCGCTGGCGATGCGAAGACTGGCCGCGTTGGCGCCGCTCAACGAGCCGCCAACGGCGAACACCAGGGCGGCTCGGATCGCAAAGCGACCCACGCAGTGAATCAACGGCACCGTGCCGAGGGGTTTCATGCTCAGATGATCTCGAAGTAGCGCTTCAACTCCCAATCCGTCACGCCGTCCAGCCATTGCCGCCACTCCCATTCTCGCGTGGCCGAGAAGTGGTCGACGAAGGCATCGCCAAACCAGTCGCGCGCCAGCGCCGACTGCTTGAAGACGCGGGTGGTCTCGATCAGCGTGCGCGCTGCGCGAGGAACATTTTCCGCGCCCTGGTTGGTGCCGGTGATCGGCGCGGCGGTGAGCTTCAAGCCCTTCTCCACGCCGTCCAGCCCGGCCGCGATAACCGCGGCCATCGCCAGATACGGGTTCACATCGGCGCCCGGGCAGCGGGTCTCCAGCCGAGTGGCCTTGGGGCTGCCGGCAATCACCCGAAAACTTGCGGTGCGGTTGTCCATGCCCCAGGTCGGCTTGACCGGCGCCCAGTAGCCGTCGACCAAGCGCTTGTAGCTGTTGATGGTGGGCCAGAACATGGGGGCCAGCTCCATCAGGCAAGCCACCTGCCCGGCCAGGTAACTCTCGAACAGCTGGCTCATCTTGCGCGGATTCTTCGCGTCGAAGAACAGATTGTTGTTGCCGTCGGGCCCCTCCTTCAAGCTCTGGTGAATGTGCCCACTGCAGCCCGGGTACTGCTGGCTCCACTTGGCCATGAAGCTGGGCATGATGCCGAAGCGCTGGCCGATCTCCTTGGCGCCGGTCTTGAACAGGATGGCGCGATCGGCCTGTTCCAGGGCCTCGCTGAAGGCAATCGCCGCCTCATAGGTGCCCGGCCCGGTTTCGGTGTGCAAGCCTTCGATGGGCACCCGAAACGCGGCCATGTCGTCCATCAGCGCGTTGACGAAATCGCGGTTCGCGTTCATGCGCAGCAGCGAGTAGCCGAACATGCCCGGCGTCACCGTGGTCGGCCCCACGCCCTTCTTGCCGGCCCAGCTCTGCGGGGTTTCGAGGAAGTTGAACCACTCGAACTCCATGCCGGCCATGACCGTGAAACCCATCTTCGCGGCGCGCGCGAGCACGCGCTTCAAGGTCTGGCGCGGGCAGGCGCCGAACGGGCTGCCGTCGGCGTTGACAAACTCGCCCAGGAAAAACGGCACCCCGCCGTCCCACGGAACATGGCGGCCGGTGTTCAAGTCCAGCCGCGCCAGCGCATCGGGGAATCCATGCTGCCAGCCGGTCAGCGTGGTGTTGTCGTAGGTCGCGTCTTGCGAATCCCAGCCGAACACCACGTCGCAGAACCCGAAGCCACCCGCCGGCGCCGGCTCGGCCGCGCCGAGGAACTTGTCTCGGTGCAGGTACTTGCCACGCAGCACGCCGTCGATGTCGCTGCAGGCCACCTTGACCTTGCCGGCATTCGATTCACGCACCGCCTTCAGGGCGGGATGTTCTTTTTGCTTCGCGGCCACGGCTGCCTCCTGGGGTGTGGTCTTGCCCACGGAGTTTCTCGTATTTCTTGACAAGCCACTGCCCTTTCGTCGCCCGGTCCGCTTGCCAGCCTGGGGAATGCGAGCGGCATAATCAAACCGGGCTTGTGGGGACGGTCAACGCGAGCAGGCCCAGAACATCACCGACACCAAGACTTGATTCACCTGCTGAACCTTCTGGCCGCCATCGCCTTGCTGGTGTGGGGCACGCACATCGTGCGCACCGACGTGCTGCGGGTGTTCGGCGAAAGCCTGCGCGGCGTGCTGGCCAAGAGCTTCAGCAACCGCGCCGCCGCGCTGCTGGCCGGCTTGGGCGTCACGAGCATCGTGCAGTCCAGCACCGCCACTTGCCTGATCGTCGCCAGCTTTGTCGGCAAAGGGCTGGTGGCCACCGGGGCGGCGCTGGCGGTGATGCTCGGCGCCGACGTGGGCACCAGCCTGATGGCGGTGGTGTTTTCATTCGACCTGTCCTGGCTGTCGCCGCTGCTGATCTTCGTCGGCGTGGTGATGTTCATCTCGCGCCAGAACAGTTCGGCCGGCCG
>JANNDW010000402.1:0-6208 GCA_031378125.1 Methylibium sp.
CCGAGTTGGCCGCGCATCAGCAGTCGCACGGCCTGGCCAAGTGGCAGTTGCCGGATCGCTATGAGGTGATCAAAGCCGTGCCACGCACTTCCACCGGCAAGTTCTGGAAGCTCAAGCTGCGCGAGATGTTTCCGCGCTGAATTGCGCCGTCGCAGACGGCGCGGCCGGGCGGCCGCCGACGTGGTGAAACCCTGAGCGGGCGTGCATTTCTGCGGGGCTTATCATCAAAGCCTGATCCACGGCGAGCCCGGTCAAGCGTCGGCGCTGACCGCTGACCGCGGGCAGCTTGTTTTTCTGACCCGATGCACGAGCCCGCAGCGGGCAGTTTTCAAAGGGATGGTGCCGCATGCACGGTCAGGTAAAGGCTTGGAGCAGGAGACCGCTGTGGCCGTTCGGCATCGTGGCGTTCCTGTCGATGCTGCTGCTGGGATGCAACAACAACCCCTACCCCGATGGTGCTGCCGCCACCAACACGCTGTTCAATTCGTTCGACGAGCGCTCGCCCCGCTACCTTGATCCGTCGGCGTCGTACAGCAACCCGGAAACGCCCTACACCTATGCGGCCTACGAGCCGCTGTACGCCTACCACTACCTCAAGCGCCCGTACGTCCTCATCCCCAAGGCGGCGGAAGAGGTCGTCAAGCCGTACTACCTCGACAAGAACGGCCAACGCCTGCCCGACGACGCGGCACCGGAGCAGATTGCCGAGAGCATTTACGACGTCCGCATCAAGAAGGGCATCCGGTACGCGCCGCACCCGGCGTTTGCCAAGAACGACAAGGGCGAATACCTGTACCACCAGCTTGCTGCCGGCCAATTGGGAGGCAAGCGTTCACCGTTGGATTTCGAGAAGCAGGGCACGCGCGAACTGGTGGCCGACGACTACGTCTACGCGTTCAAGCGCCACGCCACCACCCGCATCGAGACGCCGATCTTCGCCACCTTCTCCGAGTACATGATCGGGTTGAAGGAGTACGGTGACCTGATCAAGGCCGAAGACAAGAAGCTGCTCGCCGGCGTGGCGGAGTCGAGCCAGGACAAGCCCTTCCTCGACGTCCGCAACTGGCCGCTGGCCGGCGCCCAGGCGCTCGACAGCCACACCCTGCGCATGCGCATCAAAGGCAAGTACCCGCAGTGGAAGTACTGGCTGTCGCTCACGTTCACGTCACCGGTCCCGTGGGAGGCCGACGCGTTTTATGCGCAACCCGGCATGAACAACAACGGCCTGTCGCTGATCCGCTGGCCGGTGGGCACGGGCCCGTTCATGATGACCGAGTTTGTGCAAGACCGCCGCCACGTGATGAAGCGCAACCCGAACTTCCATGGCGAGACCTACCCCTGTGAAGGCATGCCGGGCGACAAGGAAGCCGGCTTGCTGGCCGACTGCGGCAAGGCCCTGCCGTTCGTCGATACGTTCGTGTCGACCATCGTCAAGGAAAAGGTGCCACGCAAAGAGATGTTCAAGCAGGGTTACCTCGACATCCCGGAGATCGAGCGGCCCGAATGGGGTGTCGAGTTCAACACCGACATGGAAGACTCCGACGCGGCGAAGCGGCTCTTCGAAGCGCGTGGATTTCAGTTTCCACTCACCACCGACATCAACAACTGGTACCTGGGTTTCAACTGGCTCGACCCGGTGGTGGGCAAGGGCGACACCGCCGAGCAGCAGCTCAAGAACCGCAAGCTGCGCCAGGCGCTGTCCATCGCCATCGACTGGGAAGAGGGCTACGGCCGCATCTTCCGCAACAAGGGCGGCGTGGCAGCGCACGGCCCGGTGCCACCCGGCGTGTTTGGCTCGCGCGAAGGCACACCCGAAGGCTTCAACAAGGTCACGCACACGCTGATGAACGGGCAGCCGGCGCGCCGCTCGATCGAGGACGCGAAAAAGCTCCTCGCCGAAGCCGGCTACCCCGACGGCCGCGAGACCAAGAGCGGCAAGCCGCTGGTGCTGAACTACGACTACCAGCGCACCCCCACGCCCGAGATCAAGTCCGAGCTCGACTGGATGGTCAAGCAGTTCGGCAAGCTCGGCGTGCAGCTGGAAATCCGAGCCACCGACTACAACCAGTTCCAGGACAAGATGCTCAAGGGCAAGCAGCAGATTTTTTGGTGGGGCTGGCTCGGTGACTACCCCGATGCCGAGAACTTTTTGTTCTTGCTGTATGGGCCGAATGCCAAATTTCCGCATCAGGGCGAAAACGCGGCCAACTACAGCAGCCCCGAGTACGACCGCTTGTACCGCGTGATGCAGACGCTCGAAGACGGGCCCGAAAAACAAAAGGTGATGGATCAGATGGTGGCGGTGGTGCGTGAAGACGCGCCCTGGGCTTGGGGCTACTGGCCCTATGTGGGCCTGGCGTTCCAGCCCTGGACGCACAACGGCAAACCCAGCATCATGATCCGCGACCTGGCCAAGTACTACCGCATCGATGCGCCGATGCGCGTGGCCAAGCAGGCCGAGTGGAACCGCCCCACGTGGTGGCCGATGCTGCTGCTGATCGCGGCGGGTTTGAGCCTGATCTGGATCGCGCGGCGCAGCTACCGCGAGCGCCAACAGGCCACCGCCACCGGCGCTGCGCCGGTGCCCGTGCCGGCTGCAGCCGCCCGGGGCGCCTGATGTTGAACTACCTGGTCCGCCGTCTGGGCTACGGCGTGCTGATCCTGATCGGCGTCAACCTCTTCACCTTCATCCTGTTTTTCACCGTCAACACGCCGGACGACATGGCGCGGCTGAACATCGGCGGCAAGCGTGTCACGCAGGACCAGATCGAGAAGTGGAAGGCCGAGCGCGGTTACGACAAGCCGGTGTACTGGAATGCGAAAGAAGAGGGCAGCGCGAAGTTGACACAGACCGTGGTGTGGGAGCGGTCGGTGTCGCTGTTTGCATTGAACTTCGGCCGCTCGGACGCGCGCAACGCAGTGGACATCGGCCACGAGATCAAGACGCGCATGTGGGTGAGCCTGCAACTCGCGGTGCCGCTGTTCCTGCTGCAGGTGATTGCGAGCACGGCGTTTGCGCTGCTGCTGGTGTTCTTCCGGCACTCGCGCATCGACTTCTGGGGCGTCGTGCTGTGCGTGGTGATGCTGTCGATATCGAGCCTGTTCTACATCATCGTCGGCCAGTTCTTTTTCTCGCGCCTGCTGCACCTGGTGCCGATTTCGGGCTACGCGGGCGGGCTCGATGCGGCGAAGTTCTTGATCCTTCCCATCATGCTGTCGCTGCTGGCGCGGCTGGGCAGCGAGGCGCGCCTGTACCGCGCCATGTTCCTCGAAGAGATCGGCAAGGACTATGTGCGAACCGCGCGCGCCAAGGGGCTGGCCGAATCGGTGGTGCTGTTTCGCCATGTGCTGAAGAACGCGCTGATTCCCATCATCACCAGTGCCGGGTCTTACCTGCCCTACGTGTTTTTGGGCAGCCTGGTGTTCGAGAGCTTCTTCGGCATACCCGGCTTGGGCGCCTTTGTCATCGAGGCCATCACGGGGCAAGACTTCGCCATCGTGCGTTCGATGGTGTTTCTCGGCGCCGTGCTCTACATCGCGAGCTACGTGCTGATCGACGTTGCCTACACCTGGGCCGACCCGCGCGTGCGCCTGACCTGACCTCCACCATGCCGAAGTTCGTTTTCCTGTGGACCGACGTGGTGCTGTACGCCATGTTGCTGGTGCTGGCATGGTACGGCTGGCGCATCAAGGTCAACCCCAACCTGCGCGCCAATTGGGTCAAGGTGGCGCGCGACCCGGCCGCGTTGTGCGCGGGCATCGTGTTGGCGCTGTTTGCCGGCGTGACCTTGCTCGACAGCGTGCATTTCCGGCGTGCATTGCCGGCGGCCGCAAGCGCAGCGGCCGATTCCACGACGTTCTACGCCACCAACACCGATTCGCTGCTCGACGTGTTGTTGTCGCGCCAGGTGCAGATGCGCGAGAGCGGGTACTCGGAGCCGCTCGCCACCCTCGGCTTCAACAAGGAAGCCTTCGAACGCGATGGCAAACCGGTGCGCGACCATCCGCGACTGAAGTTCGCCGGCTCGCACCTTGCCGACCCGCAGAAGGAATGGGTGGGCGATGTGGTGTCTCGTACCCTTGTGGGAGCCATCGGCGGTTTGGTGCTTGCCGCGCTCGCATGGCTCGGCACCGCATGGGTGGTGCGTGCCGGCCACGGCGGCGTTGCAGCTGCCATCAAGGACATCGCTGCCGACCGCACCCACATGCCGCTGCGCGCCGGGTTGATCACCGTCGGTGTCATCTGCGTGCTGGCCTGCCCGGTGATCGCGCTGATGGGGCACTACCACGTGTTCGGCACCGACCGCACCGGCAACGATGTGTTCTACCAGGCGCTCAAGAGCGTGCGCACTGCCTTCGTCATCGGCACGCTGGCCACGGTGGCCACGCTGCCCTTTGCCGTGGTGCTGGGCATCCTGGCCGGGTACTTTCGCGGTTGGGTGGATGAAGTGATCCAGTACCTCTACACCACGCTCACTTCGGTGCCCAACGTGCTGCTGATCGCCGCGTGCGTGTTGATGATGCAGGTGTTCCTGGACAAGCACCCCGAGATGTTCGAGACCGGCACCGAGCGCTCCGACATCAAGATTTTCCTGCTGTGCGTGATTCTCGGCCTGACGGGCTGGGCCACGCTGTGCCGGCTGGTGCGCGGCGAGACGCTGAAACTGCGCGAGCTGGAGTATGTGCAGGCGGCCACCGCATTCGGCGTCAGCCACGCGCGCATCATGGCGCGCCACATCATGCCCAACGTGATGCACCTGGTGCTGATCACCACCGTGCTGAGCTTCTCGGACCTGATTCTCTATGAAGCGGTGCTCACCTACGTGGGTGTCGGCGTCGACCCCTCGATGAACAGCTTCGGCGGCATGATCAACTTGGCGCGCAGCGAAATGAGCCGCGACCCGGTGGTGTGGTGGAGCTTTGCGGCGGCGTTTGTATTCATGGTCGCGCTGGTGCTCGCCGCCAACTTGTTTGCCGATGGGGTGCGTGATGCGTTCGACCCGCGGGCGCGCAGCTTCCGGCCGCGCATCCGCAAAGGTGTCATCGCATGAAGGGCGTGCTGCAGATCGACCACCTCAAGGTGGCGTTGGACGCCGACGCGGGCCTGGTCAAGGCCATCGACGGCCTGAGTTTGTCCATCCAGCGCGGCGAGACCTTTGCGCTGGTGGGTGAGTCGGGCTGCGGCAAGAGCATGACCGCGCTGGCACTGATGCGCCTGCTGCCCGACAGCGGCGCCATCACGCACGGCAGCGTGGCGCTCGAGGGCCAAGACATCCTGGCGTTGCCCGAGTCCAGCATGCGCGCCGTGCGCGGCGGCAAGATCGGCATGATCTTCCAGGAGCCCGGCACCAGCCTGAACCCGGTGATGCGGGTGGGCGACCAGATCGTCGAGGCGATCGAAACGCACACCGCGCTGCGCGGCGCAGCGGCGCGCACGAAGGCGATCGAGTGGCTGGGCCGGGTGGGCATTCCCGAGCCCGAGCGCCGCATCGACGAGTATCCGTTTCGCCTCAGCGGTGGCCAAAAGCAGCGCGTGATGATCGCCATGACGCTCGCCTCGGAACCCGACTTCTTGGTGGCCGACGAGCCCACGACCGCGCTCGACGTCACGATCCAGGCGCAAATTCTCGACCTGCTCAAGGCCTTGCAAAAGGAGCAGGGCATGGGGCTGCTGCTGATCACGCACGACCTGGCGGTGGTGGCGGGCATGGCGCAGCGCGTGGCGCTGATGTACGCCGGGCAGATCATCGAAGTGGCCAGCGCCGACGAGTTTTTCAAAGCGCCCAAACACCCTTACGCGCGCCTGCTGCTGCGTGCGCTGCCCGACACGTCCAAGCGTGGCGGCTCGCTCGCTGCCATTGCCGGCACCGTGCCGCCGCTGTGGCAAGAGTTCAGCGGCTGCCGCTTTGCGCCGCGCTGCGACCGCGTGATGGAACAGTGCCACGGCACGCTCCCTGAGCTGCAGACCATCGGAGGGTGCAGCGTGCGCTGCCTCCTGTACGTCGATGGTCAGGCCCCGCTTGCGGCGGCGGTGGCCGAACCGGCGCCGCCGGTGGAGCCCGCACGAAAGCCGGCCGGCGAAGCCGCATTGCTCGAGGTGCAGGATCTCAGCGTTCGATTTCCCATTCGCACCGGCCTGCTGCAAGGCGTGCAGGGCATGTTCACCGCGGTGGACAACATCTCGTTCAACATCCGCGCCGGCCAGACG
>JANNDW010000410.1:0-2981 GCA_031378125.1 Methylibium sp.
TGCACGGCCTGCTGGCGCACCAGGGCAGCCGCGAACTGGCCGATGCGAGGGCAATGCAGGCGATGGTGTTTCAAAAGCCATTCGTGCTGCGCCTGTCGGTGTGGAACAACCTGCGGCTGGCTTTGTGGCTGGCGGATGTGCCGAGCGGCGAACGCCACGCGCGTGCCGAGCAGGCGTTGCAGCGGGTGGGCATGACAGGTCTGCGCGGCCGCCCGGCGCGCGCCTTGTCGGGCGGCCAGCAGCAGCGCTTGGCACTGGCGCGGGCCTGGGCCGTGCGGCCGCAGATCCTGTTCCTGGACGAACCCACCGCCAGCCTGGACCCGTCGGCCAAGAAAGAAGTCGAGGGCGTGCTCGCGGGCTTTGCGGCCGACGGCATGACCCTGGTGATGAGCACCCACAACCTGGGCCAGGCCAAGCGCCTGGCCACGCGGGTGGTTTACCTCGAGCGCGGCGAAATTGTGGTCGACCAGGCGACCGGCGTGTTCTTCAGCGAACAGGTCGATGGGCGGGCGGATTTGTTTCTCAAAGGAGAGTTGACATGGTCGTTGGTGTGAAGCGTGAGCTGAACGGTCGGGGGCTGATGTGCAAGAGCCGGGCGCGCCGCGTCGCGTTGTCGTGGCTGGCGATGGGCTTGCTGGCGGTGGCCGCCGGCGCCGGTGCCCAAGACAAAACCATCGTGATGGCGTCGACCACCAGCACCGAACAGTCAGGCCTGTTCGCGCACTTGCTGCCGGCGTTCAAAAAAGCCAGCGGCATCGATATTCGGGTGGTGGCGCAAGGCACCGGCCAGGCGCTGGACATGGGCCGCCGTGGTGACGCCGACCTGCTGTTCGTGCACGACGAGGTGGCCGAGGAGAAGTTCGTTGCCGACGGTTTCGGCATCAAGCGCCTGCCGGTGATGTACAACGATTTCGTCGTGCTCGGCCCGAAGACCGATCCGGTCGGCGTGAAGGGCAAGGACGTCGTGGCCGCACTCGGCAAGCTCGGCGGCTCGAGCGCGCCGTTCATCTCGCGCGGCGACAAAAGCGGCACGCACGCGGCGGAGTTGCGCTATTGGAAGGCCGCGGGCCTGGACGCGCCTGCGGCCAAGGTCGCGGGATACAAGGAATGCGGCTGCGGCATGGGCCCGGCGTTGAACATGGCGTCCGCCACCAATGCGTATGTGCTAACCGACCGCGGCACCTGGCTCAGCTTCAAGAACCGCGGCGACCTGGTGGTGCTGGTGGAGGGCGACACCAAGCTGTTCAACCAGTACGGCGTGATCGTGGTCAACCCAGCCAAGCACCCGCACACCAAGACCGCGCTGGCGCAGGCGTTTGCCGACTGGGTGGTCTCGGCCGACGGCCAGGCCAGCATTGCCGACTACAAGATCAGCGGCGAGCAGTTGTTCTTTCCGAACGCGATGAAGTAGCCCATGCGCTGCTTGAACCTGAGGCGTGGCTTGGCGATTGTCGCAACCGCCACCAGCGCCGCCGCGATGGCACAGGCGGCGGCTACCGAGGTGTCGGTCTTTGCCGCCGGCAGCCTGCGTGCCGCCCTCACCGAAGCCGGCAAAGCCTATGAGGCGCTGCAACCGGGCGTGCGCCTGCGCTTCACCTTCGGCGCCTCCGGCCTGCTGAAAGACAGGCTGCTGGCCGGTGAGGCTGCCGACGTGTTCGCCTCTGCGAACATGGAGCACCCGCAAGTGCTGCTAGCCGCCGACCGGGCACAACCGGTGCGGCACTTCGCCCGCAACACAATGTGCGCGCTGGTGCGCCCTGGACTGGATGTCACGCCGCAGACGCTGGTGCAGCGCCTGCTGGACCCGGCCGTCAAAGTGGGCACATCAACACCCAAGGCCGACCCGTCAGGCGACTACGCCTGGCAGATGTTCGAGCGCATCGAACAAGCCGGCACACCCAACGCATTCGCCACCCTCAGCACCAAGGCCCTGCAGCTCACCGGGGGCCCGCAATCCGCCGCACCCCCGGCCAACCGCAACGTCTACGGCGTGCTGGTGGCGCAAGGTGCGGCCGATCTGTTCATCACCTACTGCACCAACGCCGTGCTGGCGCAGCGCGAAGAACCGACGCTGCAGGTGGTGAACGTGCCCGACGCCATCAACGTCAGCGCCGGCTATGGCATCACGCTGCTGAACCCGCCGTCGGCGGCCGGGCAGGGCTTCGTCGACCACCTGCTGGCGCCACCAGGGCAGGCCGTGCTGGCCCGCCACGGGTTCTCGGCGCCCTGATCGGCGCCGGCCCGGTGGCCGCCCGCCGGCATGGCAGCAGCAGTTGCTCCAGGCATGCACAAGTGGCGCGTGCGCCTGCGGAAGAAGCCGCCCCGCGCCGCGCCGCGGGGCTCGTCCGGTGGACTGACGGCTCGGTATGCAGCATCATTCATAGGGGAACGCCTGTGCTTTGCCGCGCTTGCGCTTGCTCGAACAATGCGCAAGTCGAGTTCCCCCATGCGCATTCCCAGTTTCACAGGAGAAACCCGTGAGCATTCCTCTTTCATTGACGGTCAACGGCAAGTCCATCAACACCCGCGTGGACCCGCGGACCCTGCTGGTGCAATTGATCCGCGAGCAGCTTCTTCTCACCGGCACCCACGTCGGCTGCGACACCGCGCAATGCGGCGCCTGCACCGTGCACCTGAATGGCCGGGCGGTGAAGTCATGTTCGATGCTCGCCTTGCAGGCGCAGGGTGGTGAGATCACCACCATCGAAGGCATGGCACAGAACGGAACAATGCATCCGATGCAGGCCGCGTTCCGCGAGTGCCACGGCTTGCAGTGCGGCTTCTGTACGCCGGGCATGGTGATGTCGGCGGTGCAACTTCTCAAAGACAAACCCAAGGCCACCGAGCAGGAAATCCGCGACGGGCTGGAAGGCAACATCTGCCGCTGCACCGGCTACCACAACATCGTCAAGTCGATCCAGCTTTGCCAGAGCGGCAAGGTCGGCGCCACGGCCTGAGCAAAAAGGAGCCCACCATGACCG
>JANNDW010000413.1:0-5503 GCA_031378125.1 Methylibium sp.
TCGGCGCCGGCCACCTTCACGCCCACCGGGCTCTTGATGCCGGTGGCCAGCATGTCGATGCGGTTGCGGATCGGCGGTACCCAGATGTTGGCCAGGCCCGGCACCTTGACGATGGCGTCGAGTTCGTCGACCAGCTTGTCCTGCGTCATGCCGGCGCGCCACTGGCTCTTGGGCTTGAACTGGATCGTGGTCTCGAACATCTCCAGCGGCGCCGGGTCGGTGGCCGTTTCGGCACGGCCGGCCTTGCCGTAGACACTCAGCACTTCGGGCACGGTCTTGATGAGCCTGTCCGTCTGTTGCAGCAGCTCGGCCGCCTTGCCCGCACTCAAGCCCGGCAGCGCTGACGGCATGTACAGCAGGTCGCCTTCGTCGAGCCGCGGCATGAACTCGCCGCCGATGTGCTGCAGGGGCCACAGACTGACGACCAGCGCGACCGCCGCGACCACGAGTGTGAGCTTGGGCGCCCGCAGCACGGCATTCAGCAGCGGGCGGTAGATCGCGATCAGCCATCGATTGAGCGGGTTGGCCTTCTCATCGGGAATGCGGCCCCGGATCAGGTAGCCCATCAGCACCGGGATCAGCGTCGCCGACAGCCCGGCCGCTGCCGCCATCGCATAGGTCTTGGTGAAGGCCAGCGGCGAGAACAGCCTGCCCTCCTGCGCCTCCAGCGTGAACACCGGAATGAACGACAGCGTGATGATCAGCAGCGAGAAAAACAGCGCCGGCCCGACCTCGGCGGCCGAGTCGCCGATCACCTTCCAGTGCGCCTCGCCTTCGAGCTTTTGATCGGGGTGGTCATGGCCCCAACGCTCGAGATGTTTGTGCGCGTTCTCGATCATCACCACCGCCGCATCCACCATCGCGCCGATCGCGATGGCGATGCCGCCCAGCGACATGATGTTGGCATTGACGCCCTGGTAGTGCATCACGATGAAGGCCATCAGGATGCCGAGCGGCAGCGACACGATGGCCACAAAGGCCGAGCGCAGGTGGAACAGGAAGATGAAACACACCACCGCGACGACGATGAACTCTTCGAGCAGCTTGAAGCCCAGGTTCTCGACCGCGCGTTCGATCAGGCCCGAGCGGTCGTAGACCGGCACGATCTCCACGCCCTTGGGCAGGCTGCCTTGCAGTGAGACCAGCTTGGCCTTGACCGCGGCAATCGTCTCCAGCGCGTTCTTGCCGGATCGCATCACGATCACGCCGCCGGTGGCTTCGCCTTCGCCGTCGAGTTCGCCGATGCCGCGCCGCATCTCGGGCCCGACCTGGATGCGCGCCACGTCGCCCAGGCGCACCGACACGCCGGCGTCGGTGCTCACGAGCGGCACCTTGCGGAAGTCGTCGAGCGATTGCAGGTAGCCCGAAGCCCGCACCACGTACTCGGCCTCGCCGAGTTCGAGCACCGAACCGCCCGCCTCCTGATTCGACTTGCGGATCGCATCGACCACCTTGGTGTGCGCGATGCCGTAGGCCGCCAGTTTGTCCGGGTCGAGCAGGATCTGGTACTGGCGCACCATGCCGCCCACCGAGGCGACCTCGGCGACGTTCGGCACCGTCTTCAGTTCGTACTTGAGGAACCAGTCCTGCACTGCGCGCAACTGGCCGGCGTCCTGCGTGCCGCTGCGGTCCACCAGCGAATACTGATAAATCCAGCCCACGCCGGTGGCGTCCGGGCCGAGCGAAGCCGTCGCGCCAGGCGGTAGTCGCGCCTGCACCTGGTTCAGGTATTCCAGCACCCGCGAGCGCGCCCAGTACAGGTCGGTACCGTCGTCGAACAGCACGTAGACGAAGCTGTCGCCGAAGAACGAATAACCGCGCACTGTCTTCGCGCCGGGCACCGACAGCATCGTCGTCGTCAGCGGATAGGTGATCTGGTTCTCGACGATGCGCGGCGCCTGGCCGGGGTACGTGGTGCGGATGATCACTTGCACATCAGACAGGTCGGGCAGCGCGTCCAGCGGCGTGCGCAGCACCGAATAAATGCCCCAGGCGCTGAGCATCAGCGTGGCCAGCAGCACCAGGAAGCGGTTGACGATCGACCAGCGGATGAGGCTGGCGATCATGGCTTGCTCCCGGAGGCCGCTGCATTCGTTGCAGCAGGGATGGGCTCGACATTCAGCCGCGCCTCGACCCCCTTCAGGCTGGCCTCGGAATCGATCAGGAACTGCGACGACACCACGACGCGCTGGCCGGCCTGCAGGCCGCGCTTGATCTCCGTCTGGCCACCGCTCTCGATGCCGATCTCGACATCGACCGGCCGGAAGCGGCCGTTGTCCTCCGACAGCATCACCACCGTGCGCTTGCCGGTCTGGATCACCGCCTCGGTCGGAATCAACAGCGCTTTCTCGGCGCGCATGTCCATGAACTGCATCTGCACGAACATGCCCGGCACCAGCGCGCCGTTGGCGTTCGCCAGTTCGAGCCGCGCCTTCAGCGTGCGCGTGGTCGGGTTGACCTCAGGCAGGAGGGCCTGCACCTTGCCGTCGAACGTGGTGCCGGGCAGCGCCGGGCTCCTGGCCTGCACCTTGGCGCCGGGGCGCAGCAAGGCCGCCTGGCTCTCCGGCACCTCGGCATTCGCCCACACCGTGCCTGTGCCATTGATGCGGAACAGCGTGGCGCCCGCCATCACGGTCATGCCTTCGCGCGCCATCAGTTCGGTGACCACACCGCCGATCGGTGCCACGAGCGTGATGCGCGGTTGCGTGCGACCGGTGCTGTCGATCAAGGCGATCTGCGCCTCGCTCATGCCGGCCTGGCGCATGCGCTGGCGAGCGCCATCGACCAACGCCGCGAGATCGGTGCCCTGCATGCGGCGCACCGACAGGAACTCTTCCTGCGCGGCAATCCACTCCGGCACGTACAGCTCGGCCAGCGGCTGGCCCTTGGCCACGCGGTCGAGCGTGGCGCGCACATGCAGCCGTTCGACGAAGCCGGTGGCGCGCGCCTGCACGATGACCTGATCGCGCTCGTTCCAGGCGATGCTGCCGACAGCGGCCACCTGAGGCGACAGTGTTCCTTCCGCGACCTGCGCGGTGCGCACGCCGAGGTTCTGCTGGATGCGCGGGCTGACGGTCACCTTGCCTTCGTCCGCCGGGTCACCGCCGTAAACCGGCACCAGCATCATGTCCATGAACGGCGACTTGGCCGGCTTGTCGAACTTGTTCCCCGGCACCATCGGGTCGTGGTAATAGAGGATTCTCTTGCCCGTGGCGGGGTCGACCTCACCGGCCTTGATGCCGGCGGCGATGTGCCGGCGGGTCGCTTCTTCGCCCTGGGCGATGCTTTGCGGCACGGCCTGCGTTGGCCCTGCGGCCGCTGGGGCGTCGCTGCCACCGGCGCTTGCTGGCGCCGAGGCTATGTTCATGCCAAGGTTCATGCCGCGGTTCATGCCCGTGGCATACAGGCCGTAGCCGGCGGCACCCAATGCGCCCGCTGCAACCAGGCCGATCAGGAGGGTTTTGAGCTTCATGGTCATTGCTCCGTCGCTGTGGCCGGCGTTGTTGGGGTGCGATCACGTGCAGCCGGTTCGTGGCCGGCCGGGATCAGGTAGTGGAGCTGGGCCCAAAGCCGCGCGGTGTCCATGTCGAGCCGGATGCGCTCCATGCGGGTGTCGATCTCGGCGCGGCGCGCTTCGAGCACCGCTGCCAGCGTCCCGGTGTTGGCGCGGTAGGCCGTGAGCACGGCGCGCGTGCGCTCGTTGGCGAGCGGGATCAACGCCTTCTCGTAGTGGCTCAAGCGCTCGCGGTTGCCCTGCCACTGCTGCAACATGACGGTTGCCTCGGCCAGGTGGGCCCGGGTGGCTTCGTCGCGTTCGGCGCGCACTTGTTCGGCGAGTGCCAGCTTCGCGCCCAGCTCGCGGTCCTGCCGGTTTTTCGGGTCCCATTGCAGCGGTATCGACACATTCACCGAGACCATGTTCGAGAACGCCGGCCCGCGCTGGCTGAACATCAGTTCCACATTCCAGTCGGACTTCTGGTTGCTTTGCGCGACCTGCACCTCGGCCCGGGCCACCTCTTCGCGTTTGGCCAGCAGCGCGACTTGCGGGTGGTGCAAGAAATCGCCTTCGAGGTCGGTCGGCCGCAGCCCCACCGCGTCGGTGGCAGGCGCCTGGCCCAGCGGCCGCGCTGCGGCGCTGCCGATCCAGCGCGCCAGCAGGGTCGTGGCCATGGCGACCTGGCGTTCGATCTGCAACAGGCGCTCGTCGATTTGAGCCACGCCCAAGCGTGCCGCGAACACGTCGCTCTGTGAGCCCCGGCCGCCCCGGTAAGCGGCTTCGCTGGCTTCGATCTGCAGCGCGGCTTCATCGCGCTGCTGGGCCATCAAGGCGCGCAAACGCTCCTGGTGGTAACGATCGAACCACGCCAGCGCGGTGTCGCGCTGCAGATTCGCCAGCGCCAGCGCGCGCCCGGCTTCGGCCGCTTGTGCCTCACGCTCGAAGCGCGCGGTTCGGGCCTGGAGCTTGTCGCCGCGGGTGAGTTCCTGCGCAACGCCGAGCGAGCGCATCGTCATGAAATCGCGCGTCAGGCTGAACTGGTCCGGCCCGTTGACCGGCAGGTTGTTGATGCCGGCCTTCAACACCGGGTCGGGTTTTTGTGCTGCCGCCACCGCCATGTCGCGCGCCGCGGACACGGCGGCGTCCTGGGCCGGCAGTTGACGGGACCGATCCTGGGCCAGGCGCAGCGCATCGGCCAACGACAGCGGCGCTGGCAAGGGCGGCGCGCTTTGGGCGAAGCCGGTCGTGCAGAGCAAAAACGCGGCGGCAACGGTCAGCGCTGGCAACGCAGGGCGACGGCGCAGCGCAAGGGACAAGGCGAAGGACATGAAATCTCCTGAAGGTCGAGACAGAAGCCGCGGGCCATTGGCCGCGGCTTCGCATCGGAGGCTTCAGGAGATCAGATTCGGTAGCAGCAGTGATCGATGCTGTGTGGCAGCGGTGGATCGCGCTCGCGGCTGCGCTGCTGCGCGGCCCAGGCGGACAAGCCCAGGCTGGCTGCGGCCGGCAAACGCAGCGTCAGCGCCGGCAACAGCGCAGGCGCGGGGACCGATGGGGCGTTTGCGGGGTCGAATGTCTGCGAACCGTCCGTGCAATGCTGCATGCACAAGCCTGGTTGCTCGGGATCGAGCGCGGCACCGCCACCGGACATCCTCTCGGCGCAGGGGGTTGCCGCAGTCGCTGTCGCAATCGCTGCCGCAGTCGCTGCCGAACCCAAGCCTTGCCCGGCCGCCGCAACCGCCATCGGGCACGCGTAAGCGGCCGTGGCGAGCTGTGTGAACAGCACCGCCAGCACCAGCCAGCTCGAAAGCCAGCGCCGCAGGGCTTGGCGAAACAGCATGCTGGGCACGATACAGGAACTCGGGTCGGTTAGGTCAGTGGCGACATGGCGGGGCTATCGCGCCGGCCTCGACAAAGACCTCGCTGCGGTCGTGAAACCGGCAGGCATCAAGGTTCACCGCCGCTTCTTCGGTGCCACAGCAGCCACAGGCCGGTGGCGCAGAGCGC
>JANNDW010000373.1:0-30996 GCA_031378125.1 Methylibium sp.
ATGCAGGTGATCGAAAACGCCGACGCGCCCGACATGAAGATCGCGCACTCCATCGTGTTCGAGGCGATGCGCAAGGAAGTGACCGGCTACAAACAAAGCCCGTTCGGCTCGCACCAGTTCAACGGTGTCGATCTGAAATGACCCACCCCCGGAGCGGCTGGCGCCGCTCCCCCTCAAGGGGGCTGAGCCCGGACTCGAATGGTCCGGCGGACCTTTCGTGCCTGGCGAAGAGCGGGGGCTGCTGGCCCGGCGCGGCCTGCAAGGCACACCAGCGGCCCGGCAAAGCCGGCTCCGCGGTGTTCGCTTGATTTTCGCTCGCTCTGGGCCGGGTGCAGCCGGCGCTGCGCGAGAGTGATCACAGGCGCGCCCAATGTTCCGCTTTTTCCTGCACCGCTTCGCGCTGACGGTCCCGACCTTCATCGCGTTGATGTTCGTCACCTTCGTCGCCATTCGCCTGGTGCCTGGCGACCCGGTCGAGGTGCGGGTGGGCGAGCGTGGCATCAGCCCCGAGCGGCTGGCTTACTTTCGGCATGAGCTGGGGCTGGACCAGCCGGTGTGGAAGCAGTTCCTCGACTACATGGGGCAGCTGCTGCAGGGCGACTTCGGCACCTCGCTGGCCACCAACCAAAAGGTGCTGACCGAGTTCGCGCAATTGTTCCCGGCCACGCTGGAGCTGTCACTGGTGGCCATGCTGATCGCGGTGTTGCTGGGCGTGCCGGCCGGTGCGATGGCGGCCGTCAAGCGCGGCAGCGCGTTCGACCAGACGCTGATGGGCTTGTCGGTGGCCGGCTACTCGATGCCGATCTTCTGGTGGGGCCTGCTGCTCATCATGTTCGTGGCCGAGCGCTGGGGGCTGGCGCCGGTGTCGGGTCGCATCGACCTGATCAGGTTTTACTTCGAGCCCGTCACCAACTTCATGCTCATCGATGCCTGGCTGTCGGGCCAGAAGGGCGCGCTGCTCGATGCGCTGCACCACCTGATACTGCCGGCCTTTGTGCTGGGCACCATTCCTCTGGCAGTGATTGCGCGCATGACGCGTTCGGCGATGCTCGAAGTGCTGCAGGAAGACTATGTGCGCACCGCGCGCGCCAAGGGCGTGCCGGCCTGGCGGGTGGTGGGTCTGCATGCGCTGCGCAACGCGCTGATCCCGGTGCTCACGGTGATCGGCCTGCAGGTCGGCACCTTGATGGCCGGCGCGGTGCTGACCGAGACCATCTTCTCGTGGCCCGGCGTGGGCAAGTGGTTGATCGAGTCGATCGCGCGGCGCGACTATCCCGCCCTGCAAGGCGGTGTGATGCTGGTCTCCAGCGTCGTCATCGTCGTCAACCTGGGGGTGGATGTGCTGTACGGCGTGATCAACCCGAGGATCCGGCATGGCTGAGGCCACGATGCCGTTGCGAGTTGGGGCAGAGACGATTGCCGATGCATCGTCGCCAGCGCGTGCGTTCTGGGCCACCTATTCTGAAAACCGCGGTGCGGTGGCGGGCCTGATCGTCCTGTTGATCGTCTGCCTGCTCGCCATCTTCGCCGACGTGGTGGCACCGCACCTGCCCAACGAGCAGTTTCGCGACGCGGTGCGGGCCGCGCCGGTGTGGTCCGAAGGCGGCAGTTGGCGCTTCATTCTGGGCACCGACAGCCTGGGGCGCGACCTGCTGTCGCGGCTGATCCATGGCGCGCGCATCTCGCTCTTCATCGGCCTGTCGGTGATGAGCGTGTCGTTCGTGATCGGCGTGCTGCTGGGCCTGGCCTGCGTGAGCCTTGGCCCGGCGGTCGACACGGTCATCAGCCGGCTGATGGACCTGATCATGGCCGTGCCCAGCCTGGTGCTGGCGATCCTGGTGGTGGCGGTGCTCGGGCCCAGCCTGGTCAACACCATCGTGGCCATCACCATCGTGTACCTGCCGCGTTATGTGCGGCTGCTGCGCGGCGCGGCGATGGTGGAGCTAAACAAGGAATACGTGATCGCGGCGCGAGTGGCCGGCGTGGGGCCGTGGCGGTTGATGTTCAAGACCGTGTTGCCCAACTGCATGGCGCCGTTGATCGTGCAAGCGGCGTTGGGCGTGTCAGACGCGATTCTGGAAGCCGCGGCGCTGGGTTTCCTGGGGCTGGGCGCGCAACCGCCGACGGCCGAATGGGGCACGATGCTGGCCGACGCGCGCGAGTTCATCCGCTCCAACCCCTGGCTGGTCACCTTGCCGGGGCTGGCGATTCTGCTGACGGTGGTGTCCATCAACCTGGCCGGTGATGGCCTGCGCGATGCGCTGGACCCGCGCATGCGGCGGTCCTGATGACAGCCTTGCTCGATGTGCGCGGGCTCACCGTCAGCTTCGCCACGCGGCGCGGGCCGTTCGTTGCCGTGGACGGCGTCGATCTGGCGCTGGAGCGCGACGAGGTGCTGGCCATCGTCGGCGAATCGGGCTCGGGAAAATCGGTCGCGATGCTGGCGGTGATGGGCCTGTTGCCGTGGACCGCGACGGTCACCGCCGAGCGCATGGCGTTCGACGGGCAGCACCTGCAAGCCCTGTCACCGAGCGCGCGCCGCAGCATCGTCGGGCGCGACATGGCGATGATTTTCCAGGAGCCTGTGGCCTCGCTGAACCCGTGCTTCACGGTCGGCTGGCAAATCGCCGAATCGCTGCGCACGCACTTGAAGCTGTCGCGCCAGGCCGCGCGCACGCGGGCCATCGAGCTGCTGCGGGAAGTGGGCATTCCCGACGCCGAGCGCCGCGCGTCGGCCTTTGCGCACCAGCTCTCGGGTGGCATGTGCCAGCGCGTGATGATCGCGATGGCCTTGGCCTGCAGGCCGCGCCTGCTGATCGCCGACGAGCCGACCACCGCGCTGGACGTGACGATCCAGGCGCAGATCGTCGAGCTGTTGCTGCGCCTGAAGCGCGAAACCGGCATGGGCCTGGTGTTGATCACGCACGACCTGGGCCTGGTGGCCGAAGCCGCCGATCGTGTCGTGGTGCAGTACGCCGGGCGCCAGGTAGAAACCCAAGACGTGGGGCCCCTGTTCGACGATCCGCATCATCCTTACACGCAGGCGCTGTTGGCCGCGCTGCCCGATCGCGCGGCTTTGCAGGTGGAGGCCGGTGCACCTGTTTCAGCCACCGCGAAGCGCCCGCGCGTGCGCCTCAGCGCGATACCTGGCGTGGTGCCCGGCGTGTCCGACGACTTGCCCGGTTGCGCCTTCGCGCCGCGCTGCGCGCATGCTTTCGAGCGCTGTCATGTCGAGGTGCCGGCACCGGCCTCGGCAGCGTTGGGCCACGCACGTTGCCACGCACCGCTGCGCCGCGGCCAGCCGGTGCGCCTGGAGAGCGTGGCATGAGTGGTGTGAGTGATGTGCGTGATGTGAGAGACGCGCGTGATCCGCCGCTGTTGCTCGCCGACAACTTGACGCGCGACTACCGCGTGCGCCGCGGCCTGTTCAAACCGCCGGGCGTGGTGCAAGCCTTGGCCGGTGTGTCGTTCAGCCTTTGCGCGGGCCGCACGCTGGCGGTGGTGGGTGAATCGGGCTGCGGCAAATCCACCTTGGCGCGTGTGCTGACGATGATCGAGCCGCCGACAGCAGGCCGGCTGGTGATTGCCGGCACCGACATCGCCCACGCCGATGCGGCCACACGCAAGGCCTTGCGCCCGCGCGTGCAGATCGTGTTCCAGAACCCGTTCGGCTCGCTGAACCCGAGGCAGACGATCGGCGCGGCGCTGGAAGAGCCACTGCTGTCCAGCAGCACCTTGGGTGCCGGCGCACGCCGCCAAGCGTCGCTGGAGATGATGGAGCGCGTGGGCCTGCGAACCGAATGGCACGGCCGCTACCCGCACATGTTCTCGGGTGGCCAGCGCCAGCGCATCGCGATCGCGCGGGCGCTGATGACGCGGCCGCGGATCCTGGTGCTGGACGAACCCGTCTCGGCGCTCGATGTGTCGATCCGCGCCCAGGTGCTGAACCTGCTGCTGGACCTGCAGCAGGACTTCGGCCTGGCCTATGTGTTCATCTCGCACGACCTGTCGGTGGTGCGGCATGTGGCCGATGATGTGCTGGTGATGTACCTGGGCCGCGCGGTGGAACACGCGAGCCGCGATGCGATCTTCGCCGCACCGGCCCACCCTTACACCCAGGCGCTGCTGTCGGCCACGCCGGTCGCCGACCCACGCGTGCGGCGCGAGCGCATCGTGTTGCAAGGCGAGTTGCCGTCGCCGTTCGACCCGCCGGCCGGCTGCGCCTTTCACCCGCGCTGCCGGCATGTGCAGGCGCGCTGCCGGACGCAGGCGCCACCCACGGTGAACGGGGCAGCGTGTTGGTTGGGCGTGGCCTGAGGCAACCCCTCGATCAGCGCTGCTGGTACTGCTGGGCCCCGAACAAGACTTCACGCGCCTTGTCGTCCACCAAGGGCTTGCGCTGATCGGCCAGCACCTCGACGCCGCGCTTCACGGCCGGCCGCGCGGCGATTTCGTCGAACCAGCCTTTCAGGTGTGGGTGGTCGTTCCAGTCGATGCCCTGGTTCTTCCACGAACGCAGCCACGGGAAGATGGCGATGTCGGCGATGGTGTATTCGGGCCCGGCGATGTACTTGCATTTGGCCAGGCGGCTGTTCATCACGTGGTACAGGCGCTTGGCTTCGTTGGTGTAGCGGTTGACCGCGTACTCGATCTTCTCGGGCGCATAGATGCGGAAGTGGTGCGCCTGGCCCAGCATCGGCCCCACGCCGCCGATCTGGAACATCAGCCACTCGAGCACCGTGAACCTTTCACGCGCGCTTTCGGGCAGAAACTTGCCGGTCTTGGAGGCCAGGTACAGCAGACAAGCGCCCGATTCCATCATCGAAATGGGCTGGCCGTCCGGGCCTTCCGAATCGACGATGGCGGGGATCTTGTTGTTCGGGCTGATGGCCAGAAACTCGGGCTTGAATTGGTCACCCGAACCAATGTCCACCGCATGCACACGGTACGGCAGGCCGCACTCTTCCAGCATGATGTGGACCTTGTGGCCGTTCGGTGTGGCCCACGAATAAACGTCGATCATGGTTGCGGCTCCTGGTTAAACCGCAATCTTAGTAGGCCGAGTTTTTGACCGCGCCCGATCAGGAGAATTTGCCGATCTCCAGCTTGGCAATGGCATTGCGGTGCACTTCGTCCGGGCCATCGGCAAAGCGCAGGGTGCGTGCCGCGGTGTAAAAGTAGGCCAGCGGGAAGTCCTGGCACATGCCGGCGCCGCCATGCACCTGAATGGCCCAGTCGATCACCTTGCAGGCCATTTGCGGGGCAACGACCTTGATCATCGCGATCTCGGCCTTGGCCGCCTTGTTGCCGGCCATGTCCATCATCCAGGCGGCTTTGAGCGTGAGCAGGCGCGACTGGTCGATCATGCAGCGCGCCTCGGCAATGCGCTCGCGCGTGACGCCCTGGTCGCTGACCGGGCGGCCGAATGCCACCCGTTTGGTGGCGCGTTTGCACATCAACTCCAGCGCGCGTTCGGCCAAGCCGGTGAGCCGCATGCAGTGGTGAATGCGCCCCGGCCCGAGGCGGCCTTGGGCGATCTCGAAGCCGCGCCCCTCACCCAGCAAAATGTTGCTCGCCGGAACCCGCACGTTCTCGAAGAGCACCTCCATGTGGCCGTGCGGCGCGTCGTCGTAGCCGAACACCTGCAGCGGGCGCAACACCTTCACGCCCGGCGTGTCGGCGGGCACCAGGACCATTGACTGCTGCGAATGGCGCGGCGCGTCGGGATCGGTCTTGCCCATGAAGATGTAGATCTTGCAGCGCGGGTCGCCGGCGCCCGACGTCCACCACTTGCGGCCGTTGATGACGTAGTGGTCGCCATCGCGCTCGATGCGCGCGGCGATGTTGGTGGCGTCCGACGAGGCCACCTCGGGCTCGGTCATCGCAAAGGCGCTGCGGATCTTGCCTTCGAGCAGCGGTTCCAGCCACAGTTTCTTGTGCTCGGCGCTGCCGTAGCGAACGATGGTTTCCATGTTGCCGGTGTCGGGCGCAGAGCAGTTGAACACTTCGCTGGACCAGGGCACCCGCCCCATGATCTCGGCCAGCGGCGCGTACTCCTGGTTCGTCAGGCCGACGCCGTAGTCGCTCTCCGGCAGGAACAGGTTCCACAGCCCTTGCGCGCGCGCCTTGGGCTTGAGCTTTTCGATCGTCTCCAGCGGGGTCCAGCGTTTGCTCATCCGGGTGTTGGCCTCGATCTCGGCCGAGTAGGCACCCTCGGCGGGGTAGATGTGCTCGTCCATGAAGCGCAGCAGCTTGGCTTGCAGTTCAAGGGTCTTGGGGGAGTAGCTGAAGTCCATGGGTGTCTCCGTCGTGAAAATGATCCGGCTAGCTAGGCTGCTTGTTGCGCAATACGCCAGCCCATCTCGGCCAGCGGGCGTGTGCCGGCGCCGGCTTGCTGGGCTTGCGCGCTCGAGGCCGTGCCGTCGACGACGCGCTTGGTGATGCCCTGCAGGATGCCGGCCATGCGAAACAGGTTGTAGGCCAGGTAGAAGTTCCAGTCGGCCATCACCGCATCCGGGTCGGCGCGGCCGGTGCGCTCGCAATAGCGGCGCACGTAAGTTTTTTCGTCAGGGATGCCCAGGGCCGCCAGGTCCAGCCCGCCGATGCCGCGAAACGAGCCGGGCGCGATGTGCCAGGACATGCAGTGGTAGCTGAAGTCAGCGAGCGGGTGGCCCAGCGTGGACAGTTCCCAGTCGAGCACCGCGATGACCCGCGGCTCGGTGGCGTGGAACACCAGGTTGTCGAGCCGAAAGTCGCCGTGCACCACCGCCACCTGGCTTTCGTCGCGCGCGCTGGCGGGCATGTGCGCCGGCAGCCATTCCATCAGCCGGTCCATCGCTTCGATCGGTTCGGTGACCGAGGCCAGGTACTGCTTGCTCCAGCGGCCAATCTGACGGTCGAAGTAGTTGCCCGGTTTGCCGTAGGCCGACAGGCCCGCGCCCGCCACGTCGACCTTGTGCAGTGCGGCGATGACGCGGTTCATTTCGTCGTAGACGGCGCCGCGCACCGGTTTGTCGAGCCCGGGCAGGGACTGCTCCCACAGCACGCGGCCCTGCATGAACTCCATGATGAAGAAGGCGCGGCCGATGATGCTTTCGTCCTCGCACAGCAGGTGCATGTCCGGCACCGGCACGTCGCCCCCCCGCAGTGCGCTCATCACCTTGAATTCGCGGTCGATCGCGTGGGCCGATGGCAGCAGCTTGGCGGCCGGGCCGGGCTTGGTGCGCATCACATACGACTGCTTTGGCGTGACCAGCTTGTAGGTGGGGTTGGACTGGCCGCCCTTGAATTGCTCGACGTTCAGCGGGCCCTCGAAGCCGGCCAGCCTGGCCTGGAGAAACCGCTGCAATGCCGCCGTGTCGAACGCGTGCTGTTCAGCGACGGGCTTGGTACCGGAAAAGTTGTCCATGAGGATCAGCGTGGCGAGGTAAGAAGAGCCGGCGCGATGCGCCTCAGCGGTCGGCAATGGCCAGGAGTTTGTCTTTGGAAAGCACCACCAGCCGGGTCGGTTCGATGCGCACCGCACCCATGCGCTCGAAACCCTTCAGCTCCTGGTTGACGCGCTGGCGCGACGCGCCCAGCAACTGCGCCAGGTCTTCTTGCGCCAGTTGCAGGCCGATGCGAATTTCCGCGCCTTGCGCCACGCCGTAGCTGCGTGCCAGCAGCAGGATTTGCTTGGCCAGGCGCGACGCGAGCGGGCGCGTGTTGAGGTCTTCCACCACGTCGAACAGCAGGCGCAGGCGGCGGCAGTTCAACCGCAGCAGCGCTTCGTACAACTCGGTGTGCTGCGACAGCAACTCCGTGAAGTCTGCTTTGCGCACAACCAGCAGCGTGGTCTGGCCATGCGCGTTGGCATCGTGCGTGCGCGGCAAGCCGTCGAACAGCGATATGTCGCCGAACCAGGTGCCCGGCTCCACGTACGTGAGCGTCACCTGCTTGCCGGAGAGCGACACCGAATTGACCCGCACCGCACCCAGGGCCACGCCGCACCATTCGTCGGCAGTGGCGCCGCGCGACGACAGGGTGGTCCCGTCTTGCAGCCGGCGCACGGCGGCGCGCGCAAGGATGGCATCCCTCAGCCCTTGAGACAGTTTGGAAAACCAAGAGCCGGCCTCGATGTTTGAACGTTCGGGGATTGTAAGAACGAGGGTATTCATGTTTTGTCGCTGACGTGACAGCATCATGCGTCGCTCGGTACCTATTGTCCATGCGGGCGTCGCGCCCGTTCCATTTTGAGGAGAACCCTGTGTCCAACAGCAGCTTGTCCATCGCGTCGCGCAAGAACCAAGTCAGCCCCGACGAGTGGCAAACCCGTGTCGACCTGGCGGCCGCCTACCGGCTGGTGGCGGCCTTCAAGTGGGACGATCTGGTGTTCACGCACATCAGCGCGCGTGTGCCGGGAACCCAGGATCAGTTCCTGATCAACCCGTATGGCTTGATGTTCGACGAGATCACTGCCTCCAGCCTGATTCGGATCGACGCGCAAGGCAACAAGCTCGACGACTCCGCGTTTCATGTGAACCCGGCCGGCTTCACGATCCACAGCGCCATTCATTCGGCCCGTCACGACGCGCAATGTGTGCTGCACACCCACACGCTCAACGGCATTGCCGTTTCGGCCCAGAAGGGCGGTGTGTTGCCGTTGTCGCAGCAGTCGATTTTCGTGCTGTCCAGCCTGAGCTATCACGACTACGAGGGCGTAGCGCTGCGCGACGATGAAAAGCCACGCCTGGTGGCCGATCTGGGCCGCAACAACTTCCTGATGCTGCGCAACCACGGCTTGCTGACCTTGGGCGCCACGATCGCCGACGCATTTCTCGCGATGTACCTCTTCGAGACCGTTTGCACGATCCAGGTGCGCGCGATGGCCGGCGGCACGGCGTTGATCCATGTCGACCCGCGCATCATCGAAACCGCGTCCGAGCAGGCACAGCAGGCGACTCGCGGCGTGGGGGGCGGGGCCCTGACCTGGCCCGGCTTGCTGCGCCGGCTCGATCGAACCGATGCCGGCTATCGCGACTGAGCCGCTGACGCGAAGCGCCGATGCAATTGCGCAGCGCAGGCGGCTCATACTCGCGCCTACCCTGCATAACTTCGCAGGTGCTTCGGTCCGGCGCGAGCCGTCGCAACACAAAAATGAGCCCAGATCAAGGAACTGCGTCATGCCACCCGCCCGATTCGAGTGGGTAGTCTCATGGGGGTTGCAGGTGTATCTTCATGCTAGAGTTCATGCGCATCCAGCACCCTCACACGCATGCGCAGAGCTCCGACCATCCACACCCTTGCCGCCATGCTGTGGATCGCCTCATCCGCCGCCCAGGCGGTCGGGTTTGGGCGGGTCAGCAACACGACCTCGCTCGGGCAGCCACTGAACTTTGAGGCCATGGTCCGGCTCGCACCGGACGAAGTGCTGACCCCCGAATGCGTGGCCGCCGAGGTTTTTTCCGGCGACAACAAATTGGTGCAGCCGCTGGTCCGGGTGCAGCTCGATCCGGGTGAGGGCAGCGAGCGCCGGGTTCGTGTCAGGACCACATCGGTGATCGAAGAGCCTGTGGTCACCGTGGTGTTGACCCTGGGCTGCGACAGCAAGACCTCTCGCAAGTTCGTTGCCTTCATCGACCCGCCTTCGTTGGGGCTGGCGCAGGCCGGGGCCGTCGGGGAGGCGCCGGCCTCGACGGGCGCCAGCGAGTCGCCAGCCGCCCCCGTGGCGACAAACACGCCTGCCGCCGCCGATCAAGCCGCGCCACCGGATCCGGTGGCCACGGCGCAGCCGCCCGCGCGGGCTGGCGGGCCGGGGGCTCGCACCCCCGGCCGCAGGAGCAGCAACGTCGCCACGGCCCCTCAAAGCGGGCGAAGCAAACCGCCCGCGTTCAGGTCCACGCGTGCTCCGGGGCCGTCCGGCGCGCGTCTGAAACTGGAACCCGCGCCATCCATCAAAACCGCCAAGGCGCCGGCTCCCGGTGCAGCGCCGGCTGCCCCGCTTGCGGCTGCGCTGCCAGCCTCTGGCATTCAGGTTGCCGAAGCGCCCAAGGCCGCGCCGGAAGCAACGCCGGATCCACTCGCCAAGGAGCGGGCGCGACTTCAGGCTCTCGAAGACAGCCTGACCCGCGTGCGCGACGAGACCCAGGCCGCTCAAAAGGCGCTGGTGGCGCTGCAGTCACGAGTCAAGGAAGCGGAGGCCCAGCGCTATGCGAATCCGCTGGTCTACGCACTGGGAGCGGTGTGCGCGTTGCTGGCCCTCGCGGTGGCGGGCCTTTGGCGCCGTCAGGCACGCGTGCGCAACGAGCCCAAGTGGTGGGGCACCGCGGCACCGAGCCCGGCGGTGGCCCCTCGACTGTCAGAGCCAGCCGATGACCTGCCGTCGCAGTTCGGCGAGCTGCCCGAACTGGCCAAGCCAGCGGCGAAGGTGCTGGCTGCTGCGGAAACGGTCAAACCGGTCTGGGCCGATTCGCGCCAGACCGAACCTGCGCCAGACCTGGTTCCCGAGCCGCGCCGCGATCTGTCTGTCGAAGAGCTGATCGACCTCGAACAGCAGGCCGAGTTCTTTGTTGTGCTGGGGCAGGACGATGCCGCCATCGACCTGCTGATGGGCCATGTGCGCAGCACCGGCGGCATCAGTCCGCTGCCGTACCTGAAGTTGCTGGAAATCTACCGCCGCCGCGGCGACCGCAGTGCCTACGAGCGCATTCGCGAGCGCTTCAATCGGCGCTTCAACGCCTATGCGCCGGACTGGGACGCTGACCTGCAGCAAGGCCGTTCGCTGGAAGAGTACCCCGCCACGATCGCGCGCCTGGAAGCGCTCTGGGTGATGCCTTCGCGGGTGATGGAAACCCTGGAGGCGTCGCTGTTCCGGCGTGACGAAACCGAAGAGGCCTTCGACCTTCCGGCTTACCGGGAGCTGCTGTTCTTGTATGCGGTGGCCCGGGACTTTGCGCACAAGGCCGACGATTCCAGTGCCGTCGATCTGCTGCTGCCTATGGACACCGATGCACCGAGCGCGCCTGTCTCGCGCTTGATGGCGTCCATGCCCTCCATCCTGGAGCGCCGCACCCCGGGCTCCCCTGGGCAGGGCGGCTCCAAGCGCGACGGCGATGGCGCAACCACTCCCCCGGCGGCGGAGGCCGCGGCTGAATTCGACGCGGATCATGCCAAACCGGATGCCGGGTTTTCGCTCGACCTCGGCCCGCTTGACCTGGTGGACGATCCGGCCAAGCCGGGCACCATCATCCGGCGCTGACCGCTGGGGGCATCGCTGCCTGGGCGGGGCTCAAAGCTGCGCCAGCCGCTCCAGTGCCAGGTTCAACGTGGTGTCCTTTTTGGCGAAGCAGAAGCGCGCAAACCGCTGCTCGAACCCGCCCTGGTAGAAAGCCGAAAGCGGGATCGCCGCGACCCCCACTTCCGTGGTCAGCCATTTGCAGAAGGCTTCTTCTTTCAGGTCGCTCACCGCGGAGTAGTCGACACACTGGAAGTAGCTGCCCTGGCTGGGCAGCAACGCCAGGCGTGTCTTGGCCAGGCCGCTGCGGAACAGATCGCGCTTGCGCTGGTAGAAAGCCGGCAGGCCGAGATGGTGGGCCGGATTGGCCATGAAGCTCGCCAGGCCGTGCTGCATCGGCGTGTTGACCGTGAAGACGTTGAACTGGTGCACCTTGCGGAACTCCGCCATCAGGGCGGCAGGCGCTGCCACGTACCCCACTTTCCAGCCGGTCACGTGGTAGGTCTTGCCAAAGCTCGACACCACAAAACTTCGCTGCGCCAACTCGGGCCAGCGTGACACGCTCTGGTGCGGCTGGCCATCGAACACCATGTGCTCATACACCTCGTCGGAGATCAGCAGAACATCGGTGGTCCGCAGCAACTCGGCCAGACGCTGCATGTGGGCTTCGGACCAGACCGTTGCGCTGGGGTTGTGAGGGCTGTTGATGATCATGGCCCGAGTGCGCGGTGAGATCGCCGCCGCCATGGCCTCGAAGTCCGGCGCGAAGCTGCCCGGTGTCAGCGGCACGTGAACCGGCACCCCGCCGGCCAGCACGATGTTGGGCTCGTAGCTGTCGTAGCACGGGTCCAGCACGATGACCTCGTCGCCCGGGTGCACGATGGCCAAGATGGTGGTGAGAATGCCCTGCGTCGCCCCGGCGGTGATGGTGATCTCGGTGCCCGGGTCGTAGGCGTGGTGGTAAAGCGCGGCCACCTTGGCGGCCACGGCTTCGCGCAATACCGGCACACCGGCCATCGGTGGATACTGGTTCAGCCCCGAGCGCATGGCCGCATTCACCGCATCGAGCAGCGCCGCATCGCAGTCGAAATCGGGGAACCCCTGACCCAGATTGACGGCATTGTGTTGCTGCGCCAGCGCGGACATGACCGTGAAAATCGTCGTGCCGACCCGCGGCAGGCGGCTGGTGACAGGGGGTGTTCGAATCGGGCTGCTCGGCATGATGGTCTGAGGTTCAGAGTTGATAGTCCTGTGGATCGCCGGCCAGGACGCGGGCAATCAGCGCACGGCTCAGGCGGTCCGACAGCATGGCGGCAAACGAGTAAACATAGTTTCGCAAGTAGGCGCCGCGCTTGAAGGCGATGCGCGTGACGTTCTGGCCAAACAAGTGGCCCACCGGGCGCGAGACCAGATCGCCGTCCGGCGGGTCGTCGCGGACGGCGATTTCGGCCACGATGCCCACCCCCAGCCCCAAACGCACGTAGGTCTTGATCACATCGGCATCGATGGCCTCCAGCACGATATTGGGCTTGAGCCGGCGCGCGGCAAACGCCTGGTCGACCCGGGTGCGCCCGCTGAACGACGGGTGGTAGCAGACCAGCGGTTCGCCCGCCAGGTCGTCCAGTGAAATGCGCTCCAGCCCGGCCAGCCGGTGGGCCGCTGGCATGACCACGACATGGTGCCATTCGTAGCAGGGCAGCGTCACCAGTTCTTCGATGTCGTTCAGCGACTCGGTGGCCAGGCCGATGTCGGCCACCTCCTCGATGACCATCTTGGCCACCTGGCTGGGAGAACCCTGGTGCAGGCTGATGCTGACGTTCGGGTGCTGCCTGCGCAACTGCGCCACCGGCCCAGGAAGAAAGTAGCGCGCCTGGCTGTGGGTCGTCGCAATCGACAGCGTTCCGGCGTCCTGGTTCGAAAACTCCTCGCCGATGCGCTTGAGGTTGCCCACCTCGCGCATGATCACCTCAATCGCCTTGAGCACCTGCTCGCCGGGCTCGGTGATCCGCCGCAGCCGCTTGCCATGGCGAGCGAAGATGTCCACGCCCAACTCGCTCTCGAGTTCAAGAATGGCCTTGGAGATGCCGGGCTGCGAGGTGAACAGCGCTTTGGCGGTCTGCGTCAGGTTGAGATCGTGGCGGACCGCCGCCTGGACAAACCGGAACTGGTGAAGGTTCATATTCTCTTGCGCGTCTGATGAACCGCAGCATTATTTCATCGGCAATCTGTCAAGGTGAGCGGCACATCTCCAGTGCCGCCAGCGCCATCGCGTCGATCACGCTGTCGGTCTCGCCGATGGCGCCGCGCAAGTGCCATTCCACCGCCGGGTGGCGGGCGCTCAGATCCAGCAGCAAGGCAGGCAGGTCCTTGCGCACATGGCCGCCAGCGCCCAGGAACAGCGGCACCACGTCGACGCGTTGGCAGCCGAACGCCGCGAGCTTGCGGCCGGCCTCAAGCAGGCCGGGCGCCATGAACTCCAGAAAGCTCAGCTCGACGCTGAGGTCCGGCGCGCGCTCGCGGATGCGCCGGGCAACGTCCTCGAACGGCAGGGCCCAGCGCGGGTCGCGCGCACCGTGGGCAAAGAGCAGCAGACCGTGTTTCATCCGCATCGGCCTAGCGGTATCGGACCAGCCAGCTGAACGCTGCCAGCGACAGCAACAGGTACAGCGCACTCGGCGCGGCGGCCACCATCCAGGGCGTCCAGTCGCGCAGCAGGCCCAGATGCCCGGCCACGTTGTTGAGCAGCACAAAGCTGATGCCCAACATGATCCCGCCGAACACCTTCAGGCTGATGCTGCCGGCACGCGCGTGCATGTAGGCAAAGGGCAGCGCCAGCCCCACCATCACCAGGCAGGCAAATGGGTACAGCGCGCGCTTCCAGAACTGGATCTCGTAGCGCTGTGCGGCCTGTTCGTTATCGGCCAGATGCACGATGTAGCGGAACAGCTCGAAGGTCGACATCGTGCCGACCGGCAGCACCGCGGCGGCCACCACGCCGGCCGACAATGAGCTGGGCCAGGCCAGCTCGTCCAGGCGCTCTTCGCGTGCCTGCGCCATGCCCGGGGTTGCCGAATCGAGGTCCCAGCGCGTCACGTCCACGTCCTTCAAGGCCCAGACCGCATTGCCGCTGACCACGGCGCTGCCGGCGGCAATGCGCCGCAGCAGGCGCCCGTCGGCACCGAACTCGAAGATGCGAATGTCTTGCAGCACCGAACTGGCCGTGGCCGAACCGACGTTGATCGAGTAGCTGCGTTCGCCGTCCGCGCTGGCGCTGTGGTCCTTGAGCCAGGCGCCGGCGCCGCCGACCCGGATGCCGCCACCCTTGAAGCGAGCCTGGACTTCGGTGGCATAGCGCTCGCTCAGCGGTGCCACGTAGTCGCCCACCACGAAGGTCAACACCGCGAACCCCAGGCCGAGGCTGGCCAGCAGCGCCAGCGCACGCCCCGGACCCAGGCCGCCGGTGCGCAAGATCGTGTACTCCGAAGACTGGGCCAGCCGCGACAGCGCGTAAATCGTGCCGATCAGCACCGCGATCGGCGACAGCTCGTACAAGTGGCCCGGCACGAGAAGCAGCGTATAGAGGGCCGCATGAAATGCGGTGTAGCCGCGGTTGCCGACCGCGCCAAGCTCCTCGACGAAGTCGATGAAATAAAACAGCGACAAAAACGCCAGCGCGACGAAGGCCACCGCCGACACGATGTCTTTGTAGAACAGCCGGCGCACCGTCTTCATGCTGGCTTCAATGCGACGCGCTCGCCGCGCTGAAACCAGCTCAGGCGGGCGCTGTTGCCGGTCTCTCGCCACCACAGCAAGAACATCGCCACCCCGAATGCGCCGGCATGCACCAGCACCAGCGCGGAGCCCATGCCGAGCTTGCCGTTGGCGACCCAGGCTTGCGACAGGTTGATGAGGTTGTAGTACACAACAAAGCTCAGCAGCGCGAACAGCAAGTTCCAGTTGCTGGCACGGCGCGGGTTGGACGCCGACAGGCCGATGCCCAGCAACAGCAGGTTGGCGCTGCCCAGCAACAGGCCCAGCCGCCACACCAGTTCGCCCTGATGGCGCGGGCTCGGTTGGCGCAGCAACTCGATGCTGCGCCGGGCATTCGGTGGCAGGTCGTTGACACCGCTGAGAACCCGCTCGCCGGCCTGCACCCGAAACGTCTCGAAGCGCGACAGCGTCTTGGTTCCATTGCGCAGATCCTGCTCGTTGCGCTGGCCGCGGTCCAGCACCAGGAAGCGGTCGTCGCCTTCCATGTCGGTGTGCCCGCTGCGCGCCGTGGTGACCGATTCGGTGTCCCCCAGCATCGACAGGATGAAGACATTGCGGCCGACGCGGCCGTCTTCCGGATCGCGCTCGATGAAGAACACGCGCTTGCCGTCGCTCGATGTCTGGAACTGGCCCGGCGCCACGCGTGACAGGTCGGAGCGGCGCTCGAAACGTTCCTTCAGCTCCACGCTGCGCTGGTTCGCCCACGGCAACACAAACAGGGCCAGCAGCGCCACGACCAACAGCACCGGCCAGCTCATGCGCAACACAGGCCGCACAAATCGCGTCAGGCCCACCCCGCTGGTGAACCAGATCGCCATTTCACTGTCGCGGTACATGCGCCCCAGCGTGGCCACGACGGCGATGAACAGCGAAAGCGCCAGCACGGTCGGCAATTGGCCGAGCGCGATGTAGCCGAGCAGCAGCACCACGTCCTGCGGAGCCACGCGCCCCAGCGCCGCTTGTCCGAGCGTGCGGATCAGCATGATGGTCAGCACGATCGTCAGGATGACGACCAGCGTGGCACCGAAGCTGCGCGCCAGGTCTCTGCGCAAAGTGGAATCGAATAACATCGCGGACTTGTTATTGGGACTCGCGATTATGGACTTTCGTCATCAGATTTCTCTCCCAGGCGCCTTGGCGGACCTGGCTTTCGACGCGCTGGTGTTGGTGGTGGCGGGTGACGCCGTCGACACGGCGCTGGATGCCAAGCTCGCGGCGGCGCTCGGTGACGCGGTGTCGCACGGCGACCTGGTGTTGAAGGCGGGCAAATGCCTGTACCTTCACCGCTGCGCGGGCGTGAAGGCCGCGCGGCTCGTGTTTGCCGTGGCGGGCGCCACCTCGGCCAAGGCTTTCAGGGCGGCCGTGGCGCAGGGCATCGCGCAGGTCAAGGGCACGGGCGCCAAGCATGTGGCGGTGGGGTTTGCGGGGGCCGGCGAGTTGAGCGGCGCGCATGCCGAAGCGCTGGTGTCGGCGGTTGCGGAGGCGACCTACGTCTATCGCCACACCAAGCCCAGCGCTGCCGCCGATGCGGCGCTGGCCAAGGTAACGCTGCTGTGCGCCAAGGCGGACGCCAAAGCCGTGCAACAAGGTCTGGCGCGTGGCCAGGCGATTGCGTCGGGCGTCACGCTGGCGCGTGAATGCGCCAACCGCCCCGGCAACCACTGCACACCAAGCTACCTTGCGGACCGCGCCAAGAAACTGGGCAAGGAATTCGGGCTCAAGGTCGAGGTGCTGGATCGCAAAGCCGTCCAGAAGCTGGGCATGGGCTCATTCCTCGCGGTCGCGCAGGGGTCCGCGGAGCCGTTGCGATTCATCGTCGCCCGTTACGAAGGGGCACCCAAGACCCAGGCCCCGGTGGTGCTGGTGGGCAAGGGCATCACCTTCGACACCGGCGGCATCTCCATCAAGGCGGCTGCAGAGATGGACGAGATGAAGTTCGACATGGGCGGTGCCGCCAGTGTGCTGGGCACGCTGCGTGCGGTGGCGCTGATGAAACCCAGCCTGAACCTGGTGTGCATCATCCCGTCGTGCGAGAACATGCCCAGCGGCACCGCCATCAAGCCGGGCGACGTGGTCACCAGCCTGTCCGGCCAGACGATCGAGATTCTCAACACCGATGCCGAAGGCCGCCTGATCCTGTGCGACGCGCTCACGTACGCCGAGCGCTTCAAGCCCGCGGTGGTGGTCGATGTGGCCACGCTCACCGGGGCTTGCGTGATCGCGCTGGGGCACCATCACTCGGGGCTTTTCACCGCCGACGACAAGGTCGCCGAACAACTGCTCAGCGCCGGCCGCGCCGCACTCGACCCCTGCTGGCGCATGCCGCTGGACGAGGAGTACGACGAAGCGCTGAAGAGCAATTTCGCGGACATGGGCAATGTCGGCGGCCGGGCGGGGGGTGCCATCACCGCGGCCATGTTCTTGAAGCGCTTCACGGGCAAGTACCCTTGGGCCCACCTGGACATCGCCGGCACGGCGTGGAAGTCGGGGGCCGCCAAGGGATCGACCGGGCGGCCGGTGCCCTTGCTGACGCATTTTGTGCTCGCCCACGCGAGTTAGTTTCCAGGACTGCACGGGCGGGTTGAATGACCGAGGTCAGTTTCCATTTCAATGTGCCGGACCAGCTGGGCTACGCGTGCCGGTTGCTGCGCAAGGCCACCCGAAAGGGCGCCCACGTGGTCGTCACCGCGCCTTCGGCCACGCTGGCCGCGCTTGACCGAGCGTTGTGGAGCTTCGACCCGCTGGAGTTCGTACCCCATGTGCGGGTGATGCCCGGCGCCGCCCTCGCGCCGCGCCTGCGTGACACGCCGGTGTGGCTGGTCGAGCAGACGTCCGACGCGGCCCGCCGCGACGTGCTGCTCAACCTTGGGCTGGAGCCGCCCGCCGGCTTCGAGAGTTTTGCCCGTGTGATCGAAATCGTCTGCACCGACGAGCAAGCGCTTTCGTCCGGCCGGCAGCGCTGGAAGCATTACGCCGGCCGTGGCTATGACATTCAGCGCCACGAGGTTGCCGAATGAGCGCGCCGGGCCGCCAAGGGCCACGAAGGGGCCCGCTCGCGGACCCTGAGCGCGAATGCTTCCGCTCGGCGGAGCGGCGCGCGGCGCCGAGGGTGCACCGATGACTGACGACCGCAACACGCCGCCCCGGCGGGTGCCGATCCTCACTGAAGTGGTGCTCTTCTCCGAGCCGGAGCCGATCGATATTCCCATCGAGGAATCTGCGCCGCTGGCCGCGCCCGCCGCCGCGCCTGCCAGTGCCAGCGCGCCTGCCACCGCCATCGCCAGCGCGCCTGCCGCCGACGCCGCGCTGCCCGTCAACGTGGAAGAACAACTGATCGAGCGCGTCTTGGCCGATTTGCAGCGGCAGGTCGACCTGATGCTGGAATATCGCCTGCGCGAGATCCTGGCGCCGATTCTTTCCCGCGCCACCGAAGCGCTGATCCGCGACAGCCGCCAGCAACTGGCATCCACCTTGCGCGACGTGGTGGCCCGAGCGGTCGCTCAGGAACTGTCCCGTCATCGGGGACGCTAGCCCGCGCGTTGTGGTCCCACCTGTGGCTCGTGCCCCGCATCGTCGGGATGCGAGCCCGGCAACATTGCCGCGTCATTGCTTGGAGCCTTGGTGTCACGCCGAGCCCCCCAGTCGCTTCGCTCCCGCCCCGGGGGCTTGTGCGGCTTGGGGCGGCCCAGCGCCGGACGGACAATTCGACCGAAGATTTGACTGTCCGACCCGTGGATTCCCGGTGGAGATGCGGTTTGTTTTGGGGTATTGTTTCGCCCGTTGAGAGCTATTCGACTCTCTACCTTTCATATTCCTAACCGGAGATATTGCATGCAAGTCAGACTGAATGTGTTCGTGGCCGCCGCTGCGGTGCTGTTCGCAGGCGCCGCCTCGGCGCAAGACATGGTCGTCAAGATCGGCCACGTGGGCCCGACCAGCGGTGGCATTGCCCACCTTGGCAAGGACAACGAGATGGGCGCCAAGATGGCCATCGAAGAAGCCAACGCCAAGGGCACGATGATCGGCGGCAAGAAGGTCAAGTTTGAACTGCTGGCCGAAGACGATGCGGGCGATCCGAAACAAGGCACGGCCGTGGCCAACAAGCTGGTCGATGCCAAGGTGATGGGCGTGGTCGGCCACCTCAACTCCGGCACCTCGATTCCGGCCTCGAAGATCTACAGCGACGCCGGGATTCCGCAAATTTCGCCGTCGGCCACCAACCCCAAGTTCACCCGCCAGGGCTTCAAAACCACGTTCCGCGTGGTGGCCGATGACGTGCATCTGGGTGGCACGCTGGGGCGCTATGCCGTCAAGGAACTCAAAGGCAAGTCGATTGCCGTGATCGACGACCGCACGGCCTACGGCCAGGGTGTGGCCGAGGAGTTCGAGAAGGCTGTAAAGGCGTCCGGCGGCACCATCGCCGAGCGCCAGTTCACCACCGACAAGGCGACCGATTTCAGCGCCATCCTGACTGCCGTGAAGGCCAAGAAGCCCGACGTGATCTTCTTCGGCGGCATGGACGCCGTGGCCGGCCCGATGATCCGCCAGATGAAGCAACTCGGCATCGACGCCAAGTTCGTCGGCGGCGACGGCATCTGCTCGGGCGAGCTGCCCAAGCTGTCGGCCGGCGCGATGGCCGATGGCCAGGTGGTGTGTGCCGAGGCCGGTGGGGTTGAAGGCGAGCAGAAGGCCGGCATGGACGACTTCTACAAGCGCTTCAAGGCCAAGTACAACGCCGACGTGCAGGTGTACTCGCCGTATGTCTATGACGCGATGAACGTGATGATCGCCGCCATGGTCAAGGCCGGTTCCGCCGAGCCGGCCAAGTACCTCCCGGTGCTGGCCAAGACCGAAGGCTACAAGGGCGTGACGGGAACCATCTCGTTCGACGACAAGGGCGACGTGAAGAACGGCGCGCTGACCTTGTTCACCTACAAGGGTGGCAAGCGCGACCAGATCGCCGTGGTTCGTTGATCCGGTTTCGTCGTTGATGTGATAGAGGGCGCCTCGCGGCGCCTTCTTGCGTTGGTGCCAGGGCCTGCTCAGCTCGACATGGAAGAGTGCCGGCCGTACAGCCTACACAACTTCGCCAACCGGGCTGCGTGTTCAGGCTTGACCTGGTCCCAGCTGAAGCGCCACTCCCAGTAGCCCTCGGCCTTGCCGGGGAAGTTCATGCGGTGTTCGGTGCGCAGGCCCAGGATGTCCTGCATCGCATGCACCGCGGTGTCGGCCACGCTGGCGCAGGCGGCGCGGATCAGGTCCCAATGGATCTGCGATCCGTCGGTGCCCAGGTAGTCGCACACGTGCTGGCGTTCTTCGGGCGTGGCGCTGTCCCACCAGCCCAGGCTGGTGTCGTTGTCATGCGTGCCGGCATACACCACCGTGTCTGACTCATGGTTGTGGGGCAGGAAACTGTTGTCGCTGCCGCCACCGAATGCAAACTGCAAAATCCGCATGCCCGGAAAGCCGAACTTCTTGCGCAGCGCCACCACGTCCGGGGTGACCACGCCCAGGTCTTCGGCAATGACAGGCACCGGGCCGAGTGCGGCGGCGATGGCTTTGAACAGCGGGGCGCCCGGGCCCGGCAGCCAGCGGCCCTTGATCGCGGTGGGTTCGGTGGCCGGAATTTCCCAGTAGCCGGCGAAGCCGCGAAAGTGGTCGATGCGAACGATGTCCACCAACTCCAAGCTGCGGCGAATCCGCTCCACCCACCAGGCGTAGCCCTCTTTCGCGTGCGCGCGCCAGCGGTACAGCGGGTTGCCCCAACGCTGGCCGGTTTGGCTGAAGAAATCGGGCGGCACGCCGGCCACCACAGCGGGTTTTCCGCGTGCGTCCAGATCGAACAGGTCCTGGCGTGCCCAGACCTCGGCGCTTTGGTAGGCGATGAAGATCGGCGCGTCGCCAATCACCTCGACGCCGCGCTCGTTGGCATAAGCCTTGAGGTGGAGCCACTGGCGGAAGAAGCACCACTGGCAAAACTTCCAGAACGCGATCGGCTCAGCGTGCTCGGCCATGGCTGCGGCCAGTGCCGCGGGTTCGCGGCGCGCCAGCGGCGCGTCCCAATCGCTCCAGTCGCGCCAGTCGTACCGATGGGCCAGGGTCATGAACAGTGCGTAGTCGGGCAGCCAGTTTTGCTGGCGCCCACAAAAGGCGTCGAGCTCTGCGCGCTCTGCCGCCGAGGCGGATCTCGCGAATTCCTGCGCGGCGAGTTTCAACCGGGACATCCGATACGGAAACACCGTCGCAAAGTCCAGGCGCTGCTCGCTGAACGCTGTGTCGATCACCAGGTCGGCCGCCCGCAGCCAACCGCGCTTCAGCAACTCGCCCAGGTCGATCAACAGCAGGTTGCCGGCAAACGCCGAACTGCTCATGTAAGGCGAGTTGCCTGGCCCGATACCGCCCAGCGGCAGGATTTGCCACAGCGTCTGGCCGGCGCCGACGAGCCAGTCGATGAAGTGGTAGGCGGCCGGCCCGAAGTCACCCGAGCCGTGCGGGCCGGGCAGCGAGGTGGGGTGCAGCAGCACGCCGCTGGCGCGGGGGAAGCGCATGGGTGGGTTCCTCGTGAGGCGGACAACGTATCAGGGTTGGGGCGCGGGTTCGGAGTCGAAGGTGGCCAGCAGAACCAGGCTGCGCGCCGGCAGCGCGAATGCCGTCTCGGCCTCGCCGCGTTGCAAAGGCAGGCCGGTGGGCTGCGAGCTGTCGAGCACCGCCTGCCAACGCCCCAGGGGCAGCGTGAAGACATGGTCCGCAGCCTCGGCGTTGACCAGCAGCAGCAACGGGTCGGACGCTTTGGCCGGCTTGCCGATCAGGCAGCCGAGCACCCGGTTGCCGGGGTCTCGCCAGGCTTCGCCTTCGAGCGCCGCGCCGTCGGCGCTCAGCCAGGCCAGGTCGTGCCGGCCGCGTGCATCGCTGAGGCCGTCGTACCAGCGCTCACCCAGCGGCAAGGTCTGGTGGCGCAAGCCGAGCACGCGTTGCGTGAAGGCCAGCAAATCGGGGTCGGCGCACGACCAGTCGATCCAGGTGATTTCGTTGTCCTGGCAGTACGGGTTGTTGTTGCCACGCTGCGTGTGCCCGAGTTCGTCGCCAGCCGCGAGCATGGGCGTACCTTGCGACAGCAGCGTGGTGGCCAGCAGCGCGCGCTTGAGGCGCCCGCGCAGTGCATTCACGATCGGATCCTCGGTCGGCCCCTCCACACCACCGTTCCAGTTGCGGTTGTGGTTGTGGCCATCGCGGTTGCTTTCGCCATTCGCCAGGTTGTGCTTGGCATCGAAGCTGAGCATGTCGTTCAGCGTGAAGCCGTCGTGAGAAACGACATAGTTCACCGACTCGCCCGGCATGCGGCCACGTGGCTGGAAAATGTCGGACGAGGCGCACAGCCGCAACGCAAAGTCGCCGCGCGTGCTGCTGCCCTGGACCCAGAAGCTGCGCATCGCGTCGCGGAAATGGTCGTTCCATTCCAGCCAGCCGGCCGGAAACCCGCCCACCTGGTAGCCGCCCGGCCCGATGTCCCAGGGCTCGGCGATCATCTTCACGCGCGACAGCAGCGGGTCCTGCGCCACCGCGCCGAAGAACGGCGCGTTGCGATCGAAGCCATGGTCGGTGCGGCCCAGCACCGGCGCCAGGTCGAAGCGAAAGCCATCGACGTGCATCTCACCCACCCAATAGCGCAGGCTGTCCATCACCAGCTGCAGCACCCGCGGGTGGCGCAGATCGACCGTGTTGCCGCAGCCGGTGTGGTTTTCATAGTCAGACTTATGGTGCGCCGGCAGCCGGTAGTAGCTGGCATTGTCCAAGCCGCGAAAGCTGATCAATGGGCCATGCTCGTCGGCTTCGGCGGTGTGGTTGAACACCACATCGAGGATCACCTCGATGCCGGTCTGATGGAGCCGCTTGACCATGGTGCGGAACTCGTCGCGCACCGACAGCCCATCCGCGCCGGAGGCGAACCTGGGGCTGGGGCAGAAAAAGCCGATCGAGTTGTAGCCCCAGTAGTTGACCAGGTCCAGCTTGGCCAGGCGTTGTTCGTCAATGTGCTGGTGCACCGGCAGCAGGTTCACCGCCGTGACATTCAACTGCTTCAAATGGGCCAGCGCCGCATCAGAGGCCAAGCCGGCATAGGTTCCGCGCAAGCCTTCCGGCACGCCGCCATGCCGTTGGGTGAAGCCCTTGACATGCAGCTCGTACAGCACGCTTTGCGCCAGCGGCGTGTGCGGCGGGCGGTCGCCGCCCCAGTCGAAATGATCGGCGACCACGCGGGCCTTCAGCGCATGCCGTGCGTTGTCGCGCGGATCCATGTGATGGGGGTGGTGCGCGTCGGCGCCGAAATGTTCGGGCCGCCAATCGAACTGCCCGACGATCTCGCGCGCATACGGGTCCAGCAGCAGCTTGTGCGGGTTGAAGCGGTGCCCGCGGTCGGGGCGCCACGGCCCGTGCGCGCGCAGGCCGTACACCAGCCCCGGCGCCGCGCCTGGCAGGTGGCCGTGCCACACATCTTGCGTGCGCCCCGGCAGCGGCGTGCGTGACAGCTCCTCTTTCCCGCCGGCGTCGAACAGGCACAGTTCGATGCGCTGCGCGTGCGCCGAGAACACGGCGAAGTTGACACCCTCGGCGTCCCCATTTGCGCCCAGCGGCCAGGGCCGGCCATGACCCAGCGCCAGCGCGCTCAGGCTTTCCATTCGAGGATGACGGCGGCCAGCGGCGGCAGGTCCAGCTCGATCGAACAGGGTTTGCCATGCGATCCGAACGACCGCGCGGTGATCTCTCCAAACGGCGCGCCGACGTTGCTGCCGCCGTAGTGCGACGAGTCGGTGTTGATGCGCTCCCGGTAAACACCGGTGTGCGGCACACCGACCCGGTAGTTGCGATGAATCGTCGGCGTGAAATTGCACAGCACCACGATCACTGTGCCGCCATCGGCCCCGCGCCGCATGAAGCTGAGCACCGAGCGGTCTGCGTCATCGTGCGAGATCCATTCGAAGCCGCTGCCGTCGAAGTCGCGCTGGTACAAGGCCGGCGTGTCGCGGTACAGATGGTTCAGGTCGTGCACCAGCCGCTGCACGCCCTCGTGCTGGGGATCGCCCAGCAGATGCCAGTCCAGGCTGTGGTCGTGATTCCATTCGCGCTCCTGGGCGAACTCGCAGCCCATGAACAGCAGCTTCTTGCCGGGGTGGCCGAACATGAAGCCGAAGTAAGCGCGCAAATTCGCGAACTTTTGCCAGCGGTCGCCCGGCATCTTGGCCAGCAGCGAGCCCTTGCCGTGCACCACCTCGTCGTGCGAGAGCGGCAGCACGAAGTTCTCGTTGAACGCATACACCAGCCCGAAGGTCATCTCGTTGTGGTGGTGCTTGCGGTGGATGGGGTCGCGCGCCATGTACGACAGCGTGTCGTGCATCCAGCCCATGTTCCACTTGTAGTGAAAGCCCAGGCCGCCGGTGTAGGTGGGGCGCGAAACCGACGGGAAGGCCGTCGACTCCTCGGCCAAGGTCACCGCCTGCGGCCGCTCGATGCCGACCACCTCGTTGGTGCGGCGCAGGAAGGCGATGGCCTCCAGGTTTTCACGCCCGCCCTGGGCATTGGGCACCCACTCGCCGGCCTTGCGGCTGTAGTCGCGGTACAGCATCGACGCCACCGCGTCCACGCGCAGGCCGTCGACGTTGTAGCGCTCCAGCCAGAACAGCCCATTGGCGACCAGGAAGTTGCACACCTCGGTGCGGCCGAAGTTGTAGATCAGCGTGTTCCAGTCCTGGTGAAAGCCTTCGCGCGGGTCGGCGTATTCGTACAGGTGGGTGCCATCGAAGTTGGCCAGGCCATGCGGGTCGGACGGGAAGTGCGCCGGCACCCAGTCGAGCAGCACGCCCAGGCCTTGTTCATGGCAGCGGTCCACGAAGCGGCGAAAGCCCGGTGCGTCGCCAAAGCGCGAGGTCGGCGCGTACAGACTGACGGGCTGGTAGCCCCAGGACCCATCGAACGGATACTCGCTGACCGGCATCAATTCCAGATGCGTGAAGCCCATGTCGCGTGCATAAGGCACCAGCGTGTCGCCCAGTTCGTCCCACGTCAGGAAGCGGTTGGCCTCTTCGGGATTGCGGCGCCATGAGCCGAGGTGCACCTCGTAGATGCTCATCGGCGCGTCCAGCGCATTGGCCTTTCTGCGCGGCTCGGAGGCGGGTGCCACGGAAGGCATGCGCGCCACCACGCTGGCGGTGGCGGGGCGCATCTCCGCCTGCAGCGCATACGGGTCGGCCTTGAGCGGCAGCACCTGGCCGTCGCGCGAACGAATCTCGTACTTGTAGCGCGCGCCGGCGCCCACACCGGGAAGAAATATCTCCCATACACCGCATTCGCGCCGCAGGCGCATCGGGTGGCGCCGGCCGTCCCAGAAGTTGAAATCACCCACCACGCTGACTCGTGAGGCGTTCGGCGCCCACACCGCAAAGCTCGTCCCCGCCACGCCTTCCATCACGCGCTGGGTGGCGCCCAGCACTTCGTAGGGCCGCAGGTGCGAACCTTCGCCCATCAGCCACACATCCACGTCGCCCAGCACCGCCGGGAAGCGGTACGGGTCGTCGACGATTGCCCTGCTGCCATCGGCCCAAATCACTTGCAAGCGGTAGTCAGGTTGCGCCGACACGGGCAGCAAGCCTTCGAAGAAGCCGTCCACATGGCGCGGGTCCATCACGCCCAGCGACTCGCCGCTGCGTGCGTCCAGCACCGTCAGCTGGGCGGCTCCGGGCAGGAAGGCGCGCAACCAGAAACGCTGCCGGGCGTCCTTGTGCACCCCCAGCACGGAGAACGGGTCGCCATGGCCGCCCGTCCTGATCTTGTCGATTTCATGCTCCAGCAGCACGGTTGCGTCCTTCGCGAATGTATTTGGCGCCAAGCTATCGCGTGGCGGGTTCGATGTTCCAGATCAACCTAGCGTACTCGCGAATCGTGCGGTCGGAAGAGAAGCTGCCCATGCCCGCGACGTTGCTGATCGCCCGTGCCGCCCATTCTCCCGGGCTTCGGTACAAGGCGTCCACTCGGTGTTGCGTTTGGACATACGCGGCGTAGTCGGCCAGCAGCAAGTAGGTGTCGCCGCCCCACAGCAGCGAGTCCACCAGGCCGCGGTAGCGGGCCGGCTCATCCGCGGAGAACCGGCCGCCAGAGATCGCGTCGAGCGCGGCCTTGAGCGGCGCGCTGGCTTCGTAGTAGCGCATCGGTTGGTAGCCGCTTTGCTTCAAGGCCACCACCTCGGGCGTGCGCAGGCCGAAGATGAAGATGTTGTCATCTCCCACGTTCTGGCGGATCTCGATGTTGGCGCCATCGTCGGTGCCGATCGTCAGCGCGCCGTTCAGCGCCAGCTTCATGTTGCCGGTGCCCGAGGCTTCGGTTCCGGCGGTGGAAATCTGCTCCGACAAGTCAGCGCCCGGCATGATGACTTCGGCCACCGAGACGCCGTAGTTGGGAATGAACACCACCTTCAGCAGCCCTGCCACACGGGGGTCGTTGTTGACCACCGCGCCCACGTCGTGGATCAGCCGGATGATGGTCTTGGCCATGTGGTAGCTCGACGCCGCCTTGCCGGCAAAGATCACCGTGCGCGGCAGCCAGTCCGCCTTCGGGTTGGTGAGGATGGCCTGGTAGCGCGTCACCACGTGCAGCAGATTGAGCAACTGGCGCTTGTATTCATGGATGCGCTTGACCTGCACGTCGAACAGGCTGGAAGGGTCGACAAGGATGCCGGTGGCGCGTTGGATGTGGCCGGCCAGGCGCTGTTTGTTGGCGCGCTTGATGCTCATGAAACGTTCGCGGAACGTGGCCGAGTTCTTGTGCTCTTCCAAACCGCGCAGTCGGTCCAGGTCCAGCCGCCAGGCACGGCCCAGCGTCTCGTCCAGCAGCCCGGCCAGGCCCGGGTTGGCCTGCGCCAGCCAGCGCCGCGGCGTCACGCCGTTGGTCATGTTCGTGAAGCGGTCCGGCCACAGCGCGGCGAAGTCGGCGAACAGGCCTTTGACCAGCAAGTCGGAGTGCAATGCCGACACGCCGTTGACCTTGTGGCTGCCCACGATGGACAGGTTGGCCATGCGCACCCGGCGCTCGCCGCTTTCGTCGATCAGCGACAGCCGGCTCAAAAAACCCAGGTCGCCCGGCCGGTGTTTGGCCGCGAAATCCAAAAACTCCTGGTTGATGCGGAAGATGATCTCCAAATGGCGTGGCAGCACATGCTGCATCAGCGCCACGGGCCAGGTCTCCAGCGCCTCGGGCATCAGCGTGTGGTTGGTGTACGAGAACACTTGTCTGCACAGCGCCCAGGCCGACGCCCACGGCATCGCGTGTTCGTCGCACAGCAGCCGCATCAGTTCGGCCACGCCGATGGCCGGGTGCGTGTCGTTCAGGTGGATGGCCACCTTGTCCGGCAGGTTGGCAAGCTGGCCATGCTCTTCAAGGTGCCGGCCAATGATGTCCTGCACCGACGCGGCGACGAAGAAATACTCCTGCCGCAGCCGCAGCTCGCGGCCGGCCGGCGTGCTGTCATTCGGGTACAGCACCCACGAGATGTTCTCGTATTCGTTTTTCACACCCGCGGCGCGCGCGTAGTCGCCGGTGTTGAAGGCATGCAGGTCGATGTGCGCCGGCGCCACCGCCTTCCACAGCCGCAAGGTGCTGACGCGCTGCGTGCCGTGGCCGGGCACGACCATGTCGTAGGCCTTGGCCGCCACCTCGGCGGCCGGCCGCCACAGGGCCTTGTCGCCATGGTGCTCGACCCAGCCGCCAAAGCGCACCGGGTGGCTGATGCCGGCGCGCGGGAACTCCCAGGCGGTGCCGTTTTCGAGCCACGGGTCGGGATACTCGACTTGGCAACCGTTCTGGATTTCCTGCGCGAACATGCCGTATTCATAGCGAATGCCGTAGCCGAACGAGGGCAGGCCCAGCGTGGCCATCGAGTCGAGGAAACACGCCGCCAGGCGGCCCAGGCCGCCGTTGCCCAATGCCGCGTCGGCCTCCTGGTCGGCCACGTCTTCCAGCCGCTGGGCATGCGCGGCCACGGCGGCGGCGGCATCCACGCCCAGGTCCAGTGCCGCCAGCGCGTTGGACAGCGTGCGCCCGATCAGGAACTCCATTGACATGTAGTACACCCGGCGCGCCTTCTCGGCCCGCTCGCGCGTCTGGGTTTGCACCCAGCGCTCGGAAAGCTGTTGGCGGGCGAGCTGTGAAACCGCCTGCATCAGGTCGGTGGGGCTTGCGTCTGGAGGGTTCACGCCCACCGTTTGCAGCAGCAGTTGTTCGAGGCCGGCCTGAACGGCGTGTTCTGAAATTGGAGGAACAGAATTCACCGGAAGTATCCTTGTGTGTGCGCGGATGAAGTGCTGGGCAGGTTCGTGGCGGCGCGGGCGTTTGTCGCGCCAGTCGCCGCGCGAACGCCTGCGCCGGGCCGGATCAGCGGGCAGTTTGCAGCACGCATTGTGGGCGCGTCAACCGCCCCGCTACGGAGCTCGCCATCGGCGCGCCGCGGGCAGCGCTGGCGAGCGCCAGGCGGTTACGCGCGATTACTGTGCAGGCCGCGCCGGCACACGGGTGGCGAGCCGGCGGATCGTGTTCAAAAAGAGAGGCGGATTACGCGGCGTTACCGAGGGTCGGCGTGGGTTTCACCCGGTTTCGAAATGCATGCGCAGGCCGAAAATGCCGGGGCGGCCAACGCGGCATCGTTGCGCCGGCGCATCGACAAGGCCATCATCACGGAACAGCACAACCAACGGAGGCGTCATGGAATCGAAGGATCTCGCGCTCAATTTCGAGCTCCCCAAGAGAGCGGTGGCCCTTGTTCTGGCGGGCGGCCGCGGCAGCCGCCTGAAGAGCCTGACCGACCGGCGGGCCAAGCCGGCGGTGTACTTCGGCGGCAAGTTTCGGATCGTCGATTTCGCGCTGTCGAACTGCTTGAACTCGGGCATTCGGCGCATCGGCGTGATCACGCAGTACAAGTCGCACAGCCTGTTGCGCCACCTGCAGCGTGGCTGGGCCTTCCTGAAAACCGAGATGAACGAATTCGTCGATCTGCTGCCCGCGCAGCAGCGCATGGACGAAGAAAGCTGGTACCGCGGCACCGCCGACGCCGTCTACCAGAACCAGGACATCCTCGACGGCTATGAGGCCGACTACGTGGTGGTGCTGGCCGGTGACCACATCTACAAGCAGAACTACGCGCTGATGCTGGCCGACCATGTGGCCAAGGGCCGGCCGTGCACCGTGGGCTGCATCGAGGTGCCGCGCGCCCAGGCCACGGCCTTCGGCGTGATGGCGGTGGACACGCAATGGAAGATCATCGACTTCGTTGAAAAACCCGCCGACCCGCCGCCGATGCCGGGCAACGACGCGGTGGCGCTGGCCAGCATGGGCATCTACATCTTCGACGCCAAGTACCTGTATGACGAGCTGGCGCGCGACATGGCCGACCCCAACTCGAGCCACGATTTCGGCAAGGACATCATTCCGCACGCGGTGCGCAACGGCTGCGCCAGCGCGCACCCGTTCGCCCTCAGCTGCGTGTCCAACAAACCGGGGGAGGAGCCGTACTGGCGCGACGTCGGCACGATCGACGCCTACTGGGACGCCAACATCGACCTCACCGCCACCGACCCGATGCTGAATTTGTACGACACGACCTGGCCGATCTGGACCCATCAACCGCAGCTTCCGCCGGCCAAGTTCGTGCACAACCAGGAAGACCGGCGAGGCATGGCCATCGAGTCGATGGTGTCGGGCGGCAGCATCATCTCCGGCCAGGTGTTCCGCTCGGTGCTGTTCTCCAGCGTGCGGGTGCATTCGTACTCCAGCGTCAACTGGTCGGTGTTGCTGCCGGCCGTCGAGGTGGGTCGCCATGTGCGGCTGACCCGCGTGGTGGTCGACCGCGGCTGCACGCTTCCCGATGGCCTGGTGATCGGTGAAGACGCGGTGGCCGATGCGGAACGTTTCGAGCGCACCGACAACGGCATCACGCTGGTCACCAGCGCCATGCTGGCGCGCCTGGCGCCCTGATATGACGGCCCCCACTTCGCTTCGCTCATGCCCCCAAGCGGGCGCTCAGCCGCCTTGGGGCGGCCCGGTGGCGCCAGAGTCGTGCGCATGAAAGTTCTGCATGTCGCGGCCGAGATATTTCCGCTGATCAAAACCGGCGGCCTGGCCGACGTGGTGGGCTCATTGCCGCAGGCGCTCAATCTTTGCGGCGCCGAAGCGCGCCTGGTGCTGCCGGGCCTGCCGGCCATCGCCGATGCTGTGCTGCACCAGAAAACGCTTTGCACGCTGGGGCCGCTGTTCGGCGCCGGCCGCGTGAGCCTGCGGCTGGGCCAGCTGCCCTACAGCCATGTGCCGGTCTACGTGGTGGACGCGCCTTATCTTTATCGCCGCGAAGGCAGCCCCTACCAGGCCAGCGACGGCACCGAATGGAGCGACAACCTGCAGCGATTTGCACTGCTCGGCTGGGCGGCGGCGCACCTCGCGGCCGGCGAGCTGGACCCGGGCTGGCTGCCCGAGGTGGTGAACGCGCACGACTGGCACGCCGCCATGGCCTGCGCCTACATGGCCGCGCACCCGGCCACCCGCGCGGCGTCTGTGTTCACGATCCACAACCTGGCGTTCCAGGGGTTGTTCGCCCAGGCCGACTTCGCCATGCTGGGCCTGCCGTCGCGCTTTCTCGTGTCGCACGGCGTCGAGTTTCACGGCCAGGTGTCGTTCATGAAGGCGGGCTTGAAGTACGCCCAGCGCATCACCACGGTCAGCCCCACCTACGCCGCCGAGATTGCCACGCCCGAGTTCGGCAGCGGCCTGGACGGCGTGATCCGCGGTCGCGCGGGCCATGTGTCGGGCATTCTGAACGGCGTCGATGGCGCGGTGTGGAACCCGGAGAAGGACAGCGGCCTCGTGGCGCGCTACACCGCGCACGACTTGCGTGGCAAGGCGCTGTGCAAAACAGCGCTGCAGACCGAGTTGGGCCTGGAGCTGAAGCCTGATGCGCCGGTGTTCGGCGTGGTCAGCCGGCT
>JANNDW010000442.1:0-3928 GCA_031378125.1 Methylibium sp.
CGGTCGTGCAGCTCGACCACGTAGACATGGTGGTGGTGCCGGCGCCGGGGCGCTCGGCGTGGTGCGGTCATGCACAGTGGCTGTGGTTCGCGCGGTGCGTTACCGCCCGCGGCTTGCATGCCCTTGCCCGCTCTCCCACTCCGGCCGCAGGGCATGCAGCAAGTTCTTGTCGAGCCGACTGTCGGCCGCGGCGGCGGTCAGTGCTTCGCTCATTGCTTGCGCAATCCGGTCCAGCACCGCTTGCGGGTTTCGCACGCCACAGAGGTCGCGGCCGAAGGCGAGCAACTCCTGCGTGTCGGGGTAGGTGCGGCTGCCGTGGCGACCGGCGCGGAGCTTGAGTGCCAGCGTCCTGTCGATGGCTTCGGCGCCGCCGGGGCGTTGGTAGGTGTAGATGGTGGTCGTGACCACGTCGAACATCGGTGCCAGCCGCACATCACCGGGCACTGTGTACAGCATGCCGAAGTTCTTGAGGTGTGCGTCCCCGTTGCGCACCATCACCGAGAGCGCGAGTTGCTCGTAGAAGCGCGCCAGATCGTCTGCCGGCTGGGCGCTGAAGATGCGAATCGCTTCGGCCATGCGCTCGTAGCTGCCTTCGTACTTGCGGTTGGACAGGCGGTCGTGAACCTGCCGGCCCATCAGCGCCGCCACGTCTTCGAAGGCAATGCGCCGGCCCTGCGCGTCGATGTCAAAGCGGTCGATCACCAGGATGGTCCCGTCCGCCGACAGGTCGAACGCGGGCACCGGGATTCCGGCCCGGCGCGCGGCGTCCAGGCACAGATACTCGTTGGCGGACAGGCCGGGGTAGTCGGCACCGGCCAGCTTCACGATCAGGTCCGGCACCGGAAACATGGCCCTGGACGGAAGCAGCACCTTCGGCTGCACACCGGACACCCCGGCGCTGATCGAAAGATAGGCATCGACCAGTTGAGCGAACAGCCGCGGCCCGGCCGTGGACTGCAGCAGCGTCTCGCGGCTGACGGCCGGTGGAGCAGGGGGTTTTTCATCGGCCACGCGGTCGCCCATGCCTTCGCCGACGCCGCGGTTGACAGAGAAGCCGACGCGCCCGATGCCGTTGTTGCCCATCAGTGCGAGCAGGTGCATCTTTGTCAGGGTCTGCTTGGGGTGCCTTTCGAGAATCCGCTGGAACAAAAACCCCTCGGGGAGGTTCATGTCCATGGCTGGAAACAGGTCGCCTTGCGTGTACAGCAGCGTTGTCGGCGGCATCAGCAGGCTCACCGCGGGCTGCGCGGCATCGTCGCGCGCATAGGCAAAAGTGTATTGCGACTCCCGCATCAGCGTGCCGGCCGGATCGGTGCCGATGTGGACTTGTAGCTGCTTGAGCTTGTCGGGCAGCACCGGCTAGTCCTCGTCCTCGGAGAACCGCTCCCTCACTTCGGCCAGCGTGGGTGCGCGCGCCGGAGTCAGCTCAAGCTGGTAGCCCATGGCCTGAAGGATGTCCAGCAGCGAGCTCACCGACACATCGTCTCCCCGCTCCAGGCGATGAAGAATGTCCCGGCTGCGCTTGGACCGCTGGGAAACGGCGGTCGCGGTGACGCCATTGACCCGGCGAACTTGAGCGACGCGCGAGCCCAGGTCGGAAAGGGTGCGGATGGGTGTTGAGTTGTACGACATTCAGGACAATGTAGCCTTGGAACTACCCAGTGTCCAGAATAACTTTCTATGGTCTGGCCTTCGCCCGTGCCTTGAGCTTTGCCAACAGACGCACTGCCACCGCGATCTCTGCGTCAGACAGCCCCGCCGCCCACTCCTCGAAACTAGAAAAGTCGGCGGCGTTGCGTTGCTGCCAGAACCGGTGATGGTGCTCGGTCAGCAACAAACGCCGCGCGCGGCGGTCGGTGGTGTCGGAGGCGATCTGAAGGAGGCCTTTCCGTTCCAGCGACAGCGCAATCTGTTTGACGTTCTGGTGCGTCATGCCCATGGCTTGCACCACGAACGAGATGGCCGGCCGCTCCGCCTTGGGGTTCGATCGCCGGTTTCATGCAGGCAATGTCCGGCGTGGCGGCGCTCGCATCGCGCGGTTGCACCCGAACCCAAATTCGGCCGGTGGCGCGCTCGCCTGCCGCGCGTTGAACCTACGCGGCTTTCTGTTGCGCGAGTTTTGCCGCCGGCCCGCGCTCGGTCCCGGCCGGGTCGTGCCGCTGCCTGGCCTGCCGTTTGTTTTCCTTCGCCCGCTTTTGTTTTTGTCTGCGAATACCGCGGTGTCTGTCAGCGCTCATCTGTATCTCCGGTGGGTTGATCGAATGCCAACGCTTCTTGTACCACCGACTGAGCTTGTCCAATACAGTTGGCCAGTCAGCCACGGAGTCCTCTCGATGATCCACGTTCTTGCCATCATCACCGCCAAGCCTGGAATGCGTGACCGCATCCTGGACGCCTACCGAGCCAACGTCGAAGCGGTGCGCGCCGAAGTGGGTTGCATTGCTTACGAGGCGGTCGTCGACGTGCAGGCCGCTGCTGCCGGATTCGCGCAGTTCGGCCAGGACGCCTTCGTCGTCGTCGAAAAATGGTCGTCTATTGAAGCGCTGCAGGCGCACGCGGTGGCGCCGCACATGAACGCCTACGCGAGCAAGGTGAAAGACCTGACGGCGAGCCGTGCGATCCACGTTCTGGAACCTGTCGGATGATCAGCCTGTATGGCCCAGCGTCCGCCCGAACAGGCTGAACAAGCGCTCCCAATGCCGCTCCGCCGCGGCCTGGTTGTAGATGCCGGCGCGCAGCGGAAACACGAAGCCGTGTTCCACACTGGGGTACCACTCGACGCGGTGCTTTGTTCCCGCCGCCCGCAGCGCGGCCTGCAGCTTCTGGATGTCTGCCGGCGGTGCCCACTTGTCAATCTCGGCGCACGCGAAGTAACTCTCGCAGCGGATCCTGGGTGCCATGAGGTGCGGCGAATCCGGCTCGTCGGTGGCCATGTTGGCACCGTGGATGGACGCAATGCAGCGCATGCGGTCGGGGAAGGCCGCGGCCGCCCACATCACGAACGGCCCGCTCATGCAGTAGCCCACGGCGCCGACGCGCGTGGCATCGGCTTCGGGGTGTGCATCAACGAAGCGCAGCATGGCTTGGGTGTCGCATTCGGTCGTGCCGCGGTCCAGCGTTGCCATCAGCGAGAACATGTGGGCCATGGCCGGCTCGGTGCGCTCCGTCAACCAGAAGTCGCGCGAGCGGCGGTAGTACAGGTTGGGCAGCACCACGCAGTAACCCACGGCCGCGATGCGCCGCGCCATGTCGTGCAACTCTTCGCGCTTGCCCGGCGCGTCCATGTAGAACAGCACCACGGGGAAGGGCCCACCCTCGTCGGGGTGAACGATGAAGCTGTTCATCTCGCCGGCTGCGGTGGCGATGTCAACGTGATGTTCGATCATGGTGGGTTCCTCAAATCGCCCGGTGGTTCCGGGACTTCGGCAGTGTGCCGAAATTGCGCTGGCGTGCCGATTCTGATGCCTGTCGTTCGTCGTCTCCATGGCGGCGCACACAGCACGCCGTTGCGATTCATTCACCCACACTGGAGATCTGCCATGACCTACGTCGATGGATTTGTGGCCGCCGTTCCGACGGCCAACCGCGAGGCGTTCCGCAAGCACGCCGCCGCCTCTGCGGTGGTGCTCAAGGACTGCGGCGCGCTGAGCGTCGTCGAGTGCTGGGGCGACGATGTGCCCGAGGGCAAGCTGACCTCGTTCACGATGGCCGTGCAGCGCAAGGACGACGAGACGGTGGTGTTTTCGTGGATCACCTGGCCGTCGCGAACCCTGCGCGACGAGGGCATGAAGAAGATGATGGCCGACCCGCGCATGCAGCCCGAGAACAACCCGATGCCGTTCGACGGCAAGCGGGTGATCTTCGGCGGGTTCGAGGTGATCGTCAGCGCTTAGCCAGATACGTGCAGCCTGACACGTGCAGCCCACCG